>NZ_CP037954.1:2769726-3139453 GCF_004359195.1 Chryseobacterium salivictor
ATAACGGCATCCAGAAAGAACAGAATAAAGCCTTTATCGTTCGCGAGAATGATGCTCCTGATCAGCCAACACCTTACCGGGATTATCCGAACCCGGAAGCGAAAGACGTAACCTTTTATTTAACGGAAGGTGCGCCAAAAGTAGGCGGTTTAATAATGACCAAAGCTGCCGGTCAGGGCAAAGAAACCCTGGTTGATAATTATTCATTTAGCGGTGAAAGTTTAGCCAGAGCTGAAAATACCAATCACCGTTTATTATATGTTACTCCAAAGTTTTCAAAAGACCTGCATCTTTCGGGAGTCCCAAAAATCACCGTCAGACTGGCAAGCAGTAAGCCTGCTGCCAATTTATCCGTCTGGTTGGTCTCACTTCCCTGGAATGAGGGCAGAGCAGCAAAAATAACGGACAATATCATTACCCGCGGTTGGGCCGATCCTCAAAACCATGCTTCCATCAGAAAAAGCGAACCTTTAATTCCCGGTAAATACTATGAAATATCCTTCGATTTAATGCCCGACGATCAAATCATCAAAAAAGGACAGCAGATCGGGTTAATGATTTTTTCAAGTGATAAAGAGTTCACCTTACACCCGGAACCGGGAACCGAATTAACCGTTGATCTGGATGGAACAAAGCTGACTTTGCCCATTGTGGGCGGTTCGGAAGCTTTTACAAATGCAGTAACGAATTAAATGATGATTTAAGTTCAGCTTTTTATGGGACTGGCTTATACGTGAATGAGGTTCGGGGAATTCTTATTTCGAAATCGCAGATTCTTCTGACCTCAATTTACGGCTTCATCCAGATTGCGACGATATCAACAAATAAAATTCGCAAAATTGTAAGTTTTTTTTAGCATTTAAATATAAAAAAAGTCAAATTGACCTCCCAAATTCGGAGCAAATTGACCACCTGAATTTTGGCTTATTTTTTAATCTTGTGAGCTCCATAAATTCGTCTGAAAATACTGTCTCACTTAAAACACGATATTAAATTAACAACCTACATGAAAGTAATCGACACCGAAAAATGGAACAGAAAGGAACATTTTGAATTCTTCTCAAAAATGGCAAGCCCCTATTTTGGAATTACAACTGAGGTTGATTGTACTGTCGCTCATGAAAAAGCTAAAGAAAAAGGACAGTCGTTTTTTGCCTGTTATCTTCATAAATCAATGGCTGCGATCAATTCAGTTGAAGAATTGAAATTAAGAATTGTTGATCATCAGGTGGTATTATTCGATAAGATCCATGCTGGTTGCACGATTGGGAGAGGAGACGGAACTTTTGGATTTGCCTTTGTCAACTTTTCAGATAATTTCGAAACCTTCAATAATGAACTGCAGGAAGAAATCAGAGCCGTACAGAACTCCAGTGGTTTGCGGTTAAACAATGATGATGTAAAAAAAGACTTAATCCGGCATTCTACCATTCCATGGACTTCTTTTACTGGACTATTACATCCTACGGATTTTGACAAAACAGAATCAGTTCCTAAAGTTACCTTTGGGAAGTTCAGTATTCGGGAGGGCAAGAAATATTTACCGGTCTCCATCGAAGCACATCATGGATTAGCAGATGGTTTTCATTTGGCAAAATACCTGACTGAGTTTCAAAGGCAACTTGACAATGAATAAAAACTGCCGGTCTCCCGCTCTGCGATGGCGCACATCTCTAATCCGTGACTTTTACGGCACAGAATTATCATCCGAAACTTCGCTATATAAACATCCAGCATCATTCACAATTCACCCAACACCCAATCACTCAATCACTCAATCACTCAATCACTTAATTGCCAACATCCAGCATCCAGCATCATTCACCAATTCACCCATCACGCAATTCTTCCTGAGGGATGCATTTTCTCCTTATCCTTTTCTGTTTTTAATAAATTGTACAGATAATGGGATAAATCTTACCGATGTTCTATCGGTCATCTGTTTATTTTTGTCGTAAATAATAGATTATGAATTATTCAAAGAATATATCGCGTAAAAATTTCCTTAGAAATTCAGCATTAGCAGTGGCTGGTCTCACCTTAACTCCCAATATCATGAGGGCAACTTCTCTTTTAAATGATGAAAATAGCTCCACCAACGGAAAACTCATCCTAAAAAATGTAAGGCTCGAAACCGGCTTTCAATATGAAGAAGGGGAAGTGATTGCAACAAAAACAGATTTATTTCTCATCGAAGTGGAAAACGGTAAGATTTTAAAAATAGCTCCAAATAATACCAGTGCAAAAGCAGTTGACGCCAAAGGATTCCTGATGCTTCCGGCGTTCAAAGACATGCACATTCATTTGGATAAAACGTTCTACGGTGAAAAATGGCAGGCAGTAAGAAAAAGAAAAGGCGGTGTAAAAGGAATGATTGAGCTGGAAGAACAACTGATGCCCGAACTGCTGAAAACCTCTACTGAGAAAGCAGAAAAAATGATTAAACTGCTGCATTCCAAAGGAACTTCTTTTGCCAGAAGTCATGTGAATATCGAGCCCACTTCCAAATTAGATTCGTTAAAAAATCTGCAGAAAGCTTTAGAAAACAAGAAGAAAACTTTTGGTGCCGAGTTGGTCGCTTTTCCGCAACATGGCGTCTTTTATAAAAATGCTGTCCCTTATTTAAAAGAAGCCGCAACAATGGATATCGATTTTATTGGTGGTGTAGATCCTTACAGCATCGATGGAGCCATTGAGAAGACCATTGATTTTACGGTACAGCTTGCCTTAGACCATCAAAAAGGAATAGATATCCACCTTCACGAAAGCGGAGAATCAGGTTTGAAAACCGTGGAATACCTGATTGATAAAGTCAATGAAAATACGGCTTTGAAAGGAAAAACGTTTCTGAGTCACTGTTTTGTTTTAGGGAAACTGGATCAAAACAAACAGGAAGAGATTGCCGAAAAATTAGGAAATGCCCAGGTAGGAATTGTGTCCACGATTCCTTTTGGAAAACTCATCATGCCACTTCCGACCTTGCAAAAGCATGGAGTAACGGTTTATACAGGAAACGACAGCATCGTAGATCACTGGAATACCTACGGAACCGGAAGTGTTTTGGAAAAAGCCAATCTCTATGCACAATTGTATGGTCAGTCGACTGAGTTTTTATTATCCAGAAGTTTAAAACTCGCTACGGCGAATGTGCTTCCTCTGGATGATAAAGGAAATCAGCAATGGCCAAAAGCAGGAGATGATGCGGATTTGGTTTTTCTGGATGCGAGTTGTTCGGCCGAAGCAGTTTCGAGGATATCAGAAGTGAAATCATTGATTCATAAGGGAAATATGGTATTTTAACACCTAAAGATCAATGAAAATTTTATTTTTTCTATTCGCTTTTTGCAGTGTGGGCGCCTGCAAAAAAAATACCGTTCACCATTTAAAAGAAAACAGAATGCAACAGGAAAATTTAGTGAATCTGGTGATGCAAAATGACATCTTTCACGTAAAAAATGCTTTAGACAAAGGCGCTGACGTTAATATGACCGATCAAAAAGGCAGATCACTCTTACTGATTGCAGTAGTAGGAAAACAAACAGAAATGGCCAAAGTTCTGGTCGCGTATAAAGCAGATGTAAATCTTCAGGACACCCAGACGGACAGTGCTTTTTTATACGCCGGAGCAAGCGGACAAACCGAATTGGTACAGTTATTTTTGAAAAACGGCGCCCGGTTTGATGTTTTTAACCGTTACAACGGAACAGCTTTGATTCCTGCCTGCGAAAGAGGCCATGTGGAAACCGTAAAAGTTCTCGCCCATACCAAAGGTTTCCCTGTCGATCATGTGAATAGATTGGGATGGACAGCACTCATGGAAGCGGTGGTCCTGGGTGATGGCAGCGAAAAATATCAGCAGATCATCCATATCTTAAAAAATGCAGGTGCGGATTTGAATATTCCTGATCAGGACGGCGTAACCGCTTTACAGCATTCAAAATCATTAGGCTTCAGAGAAATGGTGAAAATATTGGAATCTTAAAATACAGCGTTGCATTTTGAATGCTTTTCTGTTTTAAATTTTACTAATTTTAGGCGAAAAATCATTCAGGATGAACCAACAGGCAGATCACTTTCCCGTCTTGGGTCTTCAGGACTTCAGTAATACTGAAAATTCTGGAGGACCGCTTTTATTCAATGAGCTCCATGGTGAGCGTTCAATCGATCTGCCCCATAAGCATGATTTTTTTATTCTCAATATTTTTGAAAAAGGAAGGGGCACTCATGTCATCGATTTTATTTCGTATCCCATTCAGGATCATCAGGTTCATTTGGTCTTTCCTGATCAGGTGCACCACTGGTATATTAAAAAAGGAACGGTAGGCTATCAATTGATGATCAGCAGATCCTGGTTGGAAAATCTTCTTTCGTCGCTCCGGTTTTCAGCTTTGTTTTATCAGAATCATCCGGTTATTACTCTTTCTGAGGATGCCTTCCAGTCTGTTTTGTATGAGTTTCAATGCATTAAAAAAGAAGTGGAAGCACAAAATATCTTTTGGGAAATGGTACAGAAAAGATGTGAAACAATTGGTCTGATGCTAAGCAGATCTGTTGAAGAGCGTTTCAAAAATGATGAGGCAATTCACGCTAATCCTGTTATTTCAAAATTTTTAAATTTAATTGATTTGAATTTCAAAGAAGAGCGGTCTGTTTCTTTTTATGCTGAGAAGCTTCATATTTCGGCGAACTATTTAAACATTATGTCGAAAAAATTTCTCAACACTTCCGCTTCTTCTTTAATTCAGAATAGAATTTTACTCGAAGCTAAACGTCTGCTCAAAGTGTCTGAAATGTCGGTAAAAGATATTGTTTATGATCTTGGTTTCTATGACCATGCGAGTTTTTCGAAATTTTTTAAATCAAATACAGGATTGACACCGACTCAATTCAAAGAGAAGATTTTCTGAATGAAAAATCCAATTCACCCACCACACAACCACTCAATTACTCAATTGCCAACACCCAATCCAGCATCATTCACCCATTCACAATTCAACCAAATTCACCAACCACTCAATCACCCAACCACTCAATCACCAACATCCAGCATCCAGCATCATTCACCCATTCACCCATTCACAATTCACCCAATTCACCAACTACTCAATCGCCCAACCACTCAATCACTCAATCGCCAACATCCAGCATCCAGCATCATTCACCCATTCACCCATTCACAATTCACCCAATTCACTCAACCACTCAACCACTCAATTGCCAACATCATTCACCTAATAGTCTCTCAAAAGCCCACCTTCAAAAGAGTTTTTAAAAAACGCACCAAGTTTCTCTTCGTTTGTTGCCGATAATTTCAGTTCAAATGTTAGCTTTTCAGGTCGTGGTTTTACCTCTTTGGACTTAAAATAAATAACATATTCTGTATTTGCTTTGAGTTTTTCTGATGATTTTTGGATAATCCAATCGCTGAATTGATCTTTATCCTTAGAAATTTTGAACGCCATTCGGGTAAAGTATCTTTTGTCAAGGTCATGATCCTCTGCATCGGCGCTGACGATGTAAAAGTTATCGACTTCATTGTTTTTTTGGAGCTGAAAATTCCAATAAAGATAACCATCTTCAGGAACTTTAAACTTTAAACCTGAAAAATAATAACCTTCTACTTTTAGAGGATTGGTAAATAATTGAATGGATTGACGTTCTGCAGGAAAATCAACCTGTACAAAATGAGCATTAACATTCGTCGTTTTTATCTTTTGTCCTAACGAATTTTTAACAGCTGTTACTTCTTTTCCATTTTTGTAATATGTTTTTTCATCATTTTGAGACATTCCGTTTTTATAACTTTCCACAGACTCCAGTTCTCCCGTTTCATAATATTTTTCCTCTTTTCCTTCCCGTTTGCCCTTAACGTAAAACGTAAAATATTGCAGATTGCCATTATCATAATAGTCTTTCCATTTTCCTTCTCTTACTGGCCAGCCATCTGAATCTGTCTTATAATAACTGTGATGTTTAAGGGTTCCGTTGGAATAATACTCCTTTTTCTCTTTTATTTGTGCATGACCTAACCCAAATCCTAAAATAAGGACGAAAATGGTAATAAATGGTTTCATAATTTCTGTAATATGATTGTTGTTATTTTTTTCTTCGGATCTCTTCCCAATATTTCGCTTTTTCTTGTCCTTTACAATGCTATTCCTGCCACGGTTCTAGATTTCTATAAGGTTAGCTAAACACGTGTCGTTCTTCTTTTCGCTGTCGCAATACTTTTCTGTTTGATAATAGATATTGACTTCCAGAAGGGTTTCTTGTTGAGTTACGGGATAAGGTGCATCGGTTTTTTTGAGCGGTTCCTTTTGTTACGGTCAACAAACAGGTCAACCCCAAAAGACCTGCTGTTATTTTTTCAATCGTATCCGTTCCTGATCGTACAGGAATGAATTCTTCAAAGTTCCTACAATTACAATGGGTATAAAATACCTAATAGGGGGTATTTTTAATAAAATTTTATTAATTTTATCATCTTGTTACTTAATACTTTATCAAAATGACAGGCAAAAACACAATTTTTTCATTTCAAGAAATGGAACTTAACAGGCAACTTCATGGGGTTCAAAAGAATTTAAAACAGAACGCACATGGCATTGATGATTTGGGCAGTATTCTACCCGCTGCGGTGATGCTGCATGATTTGAATGAAATGCAGCCTTTGGGGGTGAATTACATGAATAATTGGGGATGCGAGCGTTTGGGAACCTCTGCTGAAGAAGTGAATACATTGGGTGAAGCCTATTATGAAAGATATTTTATAAAAGAAGAATCGCTGGCAATTTTTAAAGGAATTCAAAACTACTTGGATGAAGCTGATTTCTCAAAGCAATACAATTTTTTTCAACGGGTAAAACTTCATAACCAGACAGATTACACCTGGTTTTATTCAATCTGTAAACTCCTGGAGAAGCCAACTGCAGAAGCTACACGGAACCAGATGATTATTCTTTCGAGTCCTGTGGAGGGAATAGACCGTGTCATTGGTCGTGTCAGCAAGGTATTGGATGAAGATCATTATATCAAAAACCATTACAAACAATTTGCGTTGCTCACCAAACAGGAAAAAAACATTATTGATAAAATTGCAAAAGGGAAGTCATCAAAAGAAATCGCTGAAGCATTGTTTATTTCCGTGCATACGGTACGCACCCACCGAAAAAATATCATCCGGAAAACCGAGTCTACTTCTTTTGCCGAGCTGCTTAAATTCGCGATGGCTTTTGAATTGGTTTAGTCAGTGTAAACGGAGCCGAACTTCAACACTGAGCACCGCCCAACTTGGTCACTGAGCGCAGCCGAAGTGCCAAAGAAAGACATGCTGTCGTGCGCTAAAAGTATATAAATCCCTCTAGTTGAACTGGACATACCTGAACCCGCTAATGCCGATTACTGTATAGATTTTCTCCCGGATTGATTTCTATCATCTCCCACCCTATTTTTTTTAATTAAATTTTTTTAATTATTCTTTAAGGAATTCCACCCACCATGGTATTATCAGGAACATCTTTGAAAACAACTGATCCTGCTGCTACGATTGAATTTTCGCCAATAGTTACCCCCTGTAAAATGGTGGCATTGGCGCCAATCCAGGCATTTTTTTTGAGGTGAATGTGCCCAACATTTAACGATGGTCTTTGTTCGGGAGAAATGGGATGACCTTCAGATAATAAACTCACTTTTGGAGCGATCAACACATTGTCTTCAATGGTAATTCCACCTAAATCCAGAAACACACAATCGAAATTGATAAATACATTTTTACCGATTTTAGTATGCTTTCCGTAATTAATGTGCAAAGGAGTAAATACGGTTACACTTTCGTCAATTTCGGTGGCTGTAATTTGGCTTAATAAATTTCTGATTTCATCAGGGTTGGACGAATTATTCATCTGAACCGATAATTTTTTCGTTTCAAAAGAAGCTTCACGCATTTTATAAGCCTGGTTGTCGTTTGCCGGAATGGTTTCCCCGTTTCTTAATCGCTCGAATATATTTGTTTCCTGCATTGTCTTATTAATTATTACAATGCAAAGTTAAAAACAAAGCCTTGCAACTGCTTTGTTGTGAGGCTCAAATCGCTTTTCTGTAAAGCTCAGTTTTCAGATTGCTGTTGGTGGAAAGCCATATTGTTTTTTAAATGCAGTTGAGAAATGAGAAGGGTTTTTAAAACCAACTTCCAGATAAACATCCTTTACTTTTTTACCATCTTCTTTTAGTTGGATATAAGCCATTTCCAGGCGTTTTCTTATCAGCCATTTTTGCGGAGTGAGGTTGCTTATTTTCTTGAAATCTCTTTTGAAAGTTGCCAAACTTCTTCCCGTGAATGAAGCAATTTGTTCCATTGAAAGTTCTTCCATATAATTATTGTTCAGGAATCCTAGAAGGTCAATTTTCCAGGGTTCAGCAAAATCAAAAAGTATAGGATAAAGTTGTTCATTGCTGTTCAGTAAAGCGTAAATTCCTTCCAGTAATTTCAAATGGACGAACCCTTCTGTTGGTTGTATATTACGGTCAAAATAGGGGGTGAGAGATTGAAACAAACTTTCTATAGCAGGATTTCGTTCGAGTTTGAAAACGGTTTTATCAGAAACTTTCACCTTATTCGGAATTTCAGATTTATTCATTTTGCTGTAAAAATCCCGAAGCACATTGCGTTTGAATGTCATCGAAATACCTTTATATAAATCTTCACCTTTGCTGTTTTTGTACATTTTCAAACGGTGGTCTCTTCTTATAAAAGCACAGTCACCTGCCTGTAATTTGATAATTTTATTTCGGTCTTCAATCACTTGTTCGCCCGAATACAAATACAGCAAAACGTGTTCAGGTGTTGAGTGAATGCACTTTTCGCTATAATCTGAAAAGCACGAAAGGAATACTCCTGAATAGTTTAAGGTTTTTAATTGGTCCTCTACTTGTACTTCCATCATTTCGCTGTTACTTTATGAATGAACAAATTTAGAATATTTATTCTTGGATCACTTTGCGGTAAAGTTCATTGCTTATTCCTGTAAGGTTCAGACGCAGGATCGTATCTTTATTCGCAGTATCGGTTTTCCTATAACGGTTGGGTATTTCTGCAAGCGGGATAAATCGAAGATTCGCTAAAACCAATCCTTTCGCTTGATCTGTTAAAAATTAAATGAATATCCGTTTTTTATCACTATGAATACTTTAATCCCGTCGTGAACACACAAAGATTTCATTTACAAATAGGCTTTTTTTTCCGAAACTTGGCAAAGTAAATTCACCAATTGACCCATTCACAATTCACCCAGTTCACCCACCACTCAATCACTCAATTGCCAACACCCAGCATCCAGCATCATTCACCCATTCACAATTCACCCAATTCACCCACCACTCAATCACTCAATCACTCAATCACTCAATCACTCAATTGCCAACACCCAGCATCCTGCATCCAGCATCATTCACAATTATTTATTTACCGGGATATTCAGTTATTTTATCAATTACAAATTTTCGTGTTGCTTCTCCATCTTTTAATTTGTATTGTATTTGACGTATATTTCCGGTCGGACTGCTATTGGTATCTCCTGTAGTAAAGGTTTTGAAACGCTGAACTAATGTTGTTTCTACAACTGCAAACTCATCGTGTCCCATGTAACCTTTGTTGGCTTTGATATTGTCTGCAATAGGTGGAAAATAGATTTGGCTCATCGATTTTCCGTTATTTACAGAGTAGCCAATCACGTTACCATAACTGCCACTCCCGGCCGACATCGTGTAAATTAAAATTTCAGGAAATCCGTCTGAGTTCAGGTCTTCAATTTCGGCATTGGTAACGGAGCCATCAATGTCCATTGTGATTTTATTATTGTCTACTTTTAAACCGGAAGGCTGGATGGTTATTTCCTGTATAGAACCTTTACCTGCAGTACTTACATCAAATCCTATATTTTGAAGAGACAATGTTTTCGTAAAAATTCTTGGGTCGGTTTGTTTTTTATCTATTGGATCACCAATTTTTGTATAAACATCACCTAAACTACCTCCGCCTGAACAGTAATAATTTAGCAATCCACCATCTTCTGGTTTTTCAGAAGCAATGGTAACGGTGTTGTTTTTAAAGGTGAACAGAATATTCTTGCCGTTAACAGTTGCTCTATAGACATTTTCCTCTATTTCTGAAGCATCGGCATCAAAAGTACAGGTTGGTTTCTTCTTATCAGCGCGGGAGCGTACTGAAATATGAATACTGTTGTTTGCCAATTGAGTTACAGATACAGCCACCCAGTCGTAACCTTCATTCCGTCTGTTATAACTTGAAGAAACATAATCTCCCACCAAGCCTGATACAGATTTACCGGAGTCATCTGTATAAATACTTTGTTCTGCGGTCTTAATATCTGTTTCGGTTTTTTCTGAGTTGTTTTTGCAACTTAAAACTGTACTTACTATTACAGCAATTAAAGTGCTTTTTTTAAAAATGTTCATTTTCGTGGCTATTAAATTAGGGGTTTGTTACTGATCTGCAACTATCGCGCAAAGATACACCTATTAAGTGCACTCCCATTGCGCGGATTTCTAATCCGTGACTTTTACTGCACAGAATCCTTACCCTAAACTTGGCCATATAAATATCCAGCATCATTCATCCATTCACAATTCACCCATCACAAAACCACCCAATCACTCAACCACTCAATCACTCAATCACTCAATCACTCAATCACTCAATTGCCAACACCCAGCATCCAGCATCATTCACCCATTCACCCAATTCACCCACCACTCAATCACTCAATCCTACCCCAACTCCACAGTCGTTTTCCCGGGCAACAGTATGCCGCTCCCATCAAAAAACCGGATCAGCGCAAATTTCAGCACTCCTTCGTGAACAGCTTCAAATACCTCATCCTCAGGAATAAAAAACGAAGCACACGGAAGCGAAACCTCAAAAACCACATCCACATATTTCAAGGAATCCTGTCCCTCATCAGGATTAATAGACCGCAGCGTAACCTCAGCTTTCGTACTTCCCTTAGGAATACGGTCAAAAAAAAGCGTCCGCTGGTCGTAATCATACCTGCATCTTTTTCCATCAGTAAGGTTCCACATAAAACCGCTCAGAATTTTTGTGCTTTCAGCATGTTGCAGACCCAGTTGCACCGTCCGCTCACCCTTTGCGGAAACGGTATCCATCTTCACCAGATCGTGCAGCATCTTGGCCATTCTACCATGAAGTTGGGGATCATTCAGATCCTTTACAAAAGGCTGAAGAGCACGCCGCAGTTTTCCGCCAAATTTTGAACAGCGTCCAAATTCAGAAGCATTATTTCTTACGTTCACGTATTTTTCTTCCTTCCGGATCTTTTTGCCGTCAAAACCGCCCGGAGTACGCGCGATGATCTTGCCGTTCATTTCATAAAACGAAAGCCCGCCCAGCTTTCCGGTAATTTTAAGGACACCTTTAAGTTCTGCCATCTTGGTAAGAGTTATAAATATTCCCAAAGATAACGAATCCAATAGATATAGAATGAATATAGTATAGATATAGTATGGTTATAGTATGCCCCATTGTCTAAAGACCGCAGGTTGCTTCACCCCATTTCGATGGATAAAGGCAAACTCACCAATATCGCGGATATGCAGTCCGTGATTCATAGCCACCACCTAAACACTGAATCACTCAAAAACCCAATCACTCAATCACTCAATCACCAGCATCCAGCACCCAACATCCCGCCTCACCTGATTCTGTGAGAGCACTATCTTCTGTGCTTAAAAATTTAGTGCTGAGTCCATTGATATTTTAGCCCCAAAGAAAACCATCTCGTAGGCATCGGTACCGCACCTGCTTCCTGATAATCGGCATTAAAAAGATTGGTTACCTCGGTATACAAAAGGAAATCCTGCACTTTGTAATTGAGACGAACATCGGCAATGGTATAGGCATCACCCAGCTCGCGCTTTAACCACCGGTCTTTAATTTGAAAGGAAAAATCGTTGATGCTATAATGAATTCCCGCAACCAACTGATGTTTCAAAGATTCTAAAATATACTTCGACTGCTTTTCCGTAGAAGTTGCGAAGGAGGGATTCAGATAATTATAATTGACATCGTACCCGAAAGACTGCGTATCTGTTACCTTAAAATCCTGCTGTAACCTTGCATACATACCCTCCATTTTATTTTGTCCTAAATTGTAGGGCGAGTAAGGCTGTGAAGGATTGTCGCGCACCCAGTCGATAAAATCGGTAATATTGCGGTAAAAATAGCCGGTTTTAAACTGAAGGTTTCCTTTATTGTACTGCACATTGCCTTCGTAATTCCAGGCACTCTCAGGTTGCAGCAATGCATTTCCTACATTTCCGGGGCGTTGGTTTAAATAGAGATCTGTAAAAGAAGGAATCCGCTGTCCGGATCCGATACTCGTGGATATTTTCCAATACCCATTCAAAAGATAGGCGACATCAATTCCAGGATAGAGCTGATAGCCAAAATCGGTATTGTAGTTTCCGTAGAGTCCGGCCGTTGCTCTTATTTTTGGTCCCAACTCTGTTTTCAGCTCTGCGTACATTCCGTGATTATCGCGGTGGTGCTCCCCAATATTTGAACTGTTGATTTTTTCCAGCCGGGACTCTACACCGAAACCGAAAGTTCCGATCTGTGTTTGCAGGCTGCTGTTTAATTCCAGCATCAGTGCGTTGGTGTAATGAAGAGAACGTGCTTTGTTTAAATTATCTTTATAATACCGGTAATCATCTTCGCCATAGCGGTCACTGATTCTTGGCGAAACCGTAAAATTGCCAAAGGTGTGTTTGGAGGAAAGACTGAAAACAGAAGACTCTGTATGTTCTTCTGAATTGATATCACCGGGAGCAGCATAAAAACCGTTGGCACCAAAGTGGTTTCGGGCATAACCCGCCATCGCCTGAATGCTGTTATGCTCATTAAAGTCATAATTGCCGTTATAAAACAAACGGGTATTTTTGGCGGCCGAATTGTAGCGTTGCCCGTTGTAATCGCTTTGCGCCACCGAAAAAAGTTGACTTTGCTGATCTCTTCCAAACATGCCGGTAATCTCCGCAGAGGTACCGCCATACATTCCGGAACCATCGCCTTCGTCCTTCGATTGAAAAGAACTTCCGGCCTGAAGATCTGCAGTCACAGACGATCGCTTTCCTCTTTTGGTCACAATATTGACGGCGCCGGTCAAAGCATTGATTCCATAAATCCTGGCTGCGGCACCACGGATGATTTCAATATGGTCGATCGCACTTAAAGGAACCGGAAGATTCATCATATTATGGGCAGATTGGGCATCAATCATTTTCACGCCGTTGATCAGAACTAAAGTCTGTTCAGAAGTTCCGCCATCAATAGAAATATCGGCTTGCGTTCCAAAGGGACCCCGCTGGCGGATATCTACGCCACTGATATAAGACAAAACCTCATTCAGCGACTTTGCCGGGAGGGACTGAATTTGCTTTTGCGTAATGACCTGAATATCGCGGGTTGCTTCACTAAATGGAGTTTGCAGTCGGTTTCCCTGAATCATTAATTCCTCCAGATCATTACTCTTCATTGTTGAGTCCGTACTTCCATTATTTTGCTGAGCGAAGGCAGATATTGTAGAGAACAATCCTAAACTGAATATTACTTTTTTCATAACTATTTTCTAAACCGTATTATTTTTAATTGGGCTGCAAAGGTTTGGATAAAAACAGTAATTTTGGTAGTCCGAAATTTAAATAATGAGTAGTCCGGTAAACCTCCCTTTTCAATCCTTTGTCAAAATAGACCGCCGTAAAAAAGACGCGGTGTATCTGCAGATTGTCTATCAATTCATTAATGCGGTCAAAAACAACCTTTTAGAAGCTAACGACAAGCTTCCCGGCAGCAGGATCATCGCTGAAAACCTTCAGATTCACCGGAAAACAGCAGTCGCTGCGTTGGCAGAACTTCAGGATCAGGGATGGGTAGAAACGCTTCCCAACATCGGGACGTTTGTCAGAAATCCGGAACTTTCTACAACACAGGTCAAAAATACCAAAGCTTTTCAGCATCCTCCTCTAAAAGCCCCTTTTCATTTCAGGAAAGAATTTATTTTAGATACGCCTTTAGAAAGAAATCAGGAAAAACTGTCTTTTACGGATGGCATCCCCGATTATCGAATTATTAAATCTGAAGAACTGGTACGCTTTTACACCTCCGTAATCCGGAGAAAAAAACAGTCGGCAACCGCCCAAAATAGCAGTGATGGAAGTTTATTTTTCAGAGATCAACTGAGCTGTTATCTGAATATAACTAGAGGATTTCATCTCTCACGGGATTTTTTACTGCCTGTTTCAGGCCTCGAAAAAGTACACTCCATCCTGTCGCGCTTACTGATCAACAAAGGCGATGTCATTTTGGTCGAAGCGCTCAGTTATTTTTTACCCAATATGATTTACAGCCAGGCGGGAGCCCAATTGAAAACCATTCCGGTGGATGAAGATGGAATGGATATCGATTATATCAGAAACCATTTTAAACCCGGGGAAATACGGCTGGTTTATATCAACACCAAATGCCAATATCCGACAACGGTTACCCTTTCTGAAAAACGAAAAGCACAGTTATTACTCCTGGCCGAAGAATACGATTTCATTGTGCTCGAAGATGATACTGATTTTGAATTTTCCGGGGTGAAAAATAAAAAGGATACGCTCTTGAGGAAAAATGGGGGAAAACGCGTCCTCTACATCGGTACCTTCGGACGGTTTCTACATCCCGGTTTTCAAATGAATTTTCTTATTGCTCCAAAAGACCTTCTGGAGGAAGGCGCAAAATACCTCAATATCTTTGGCAAACCGGATTCGATGATGGAAAAAGCGTTGGGCGAACTCATTCATCAGGGAGACATTCACCGGTATCAAAGAAAATCCACCAAAGTAATTGCCGAGCGGAAAGAGGTCTTTACGGGATTGCTCAGCACCCACTTTAAAAACGAGATCACTTTTACAATTCCGATTTCAGGTTTGGCATTTTGGATCCGGTTTAAGGACTCCTTATCGCTGACGGATCTTCAAAAAAGAGCCAAAGAAAAAGGGCTCTTTATTCCAATGACCTGTCTTTACCAGAACCGAACAGTCACCGCTTTAAGGCTGGGTTTTGCCCCTCTTAACCTGCAGGAAATGGAAGATGCAGTAGAATTGCTCGGTGAGGCGTATTTTGAGGTAATTAAAGGAGAAAAGATTTAAAGACCATCAATAAAAGGATAATAGCGCCTTCTGAATTATCGGTTTTTACGCACCATGTTTTTTAACGCAATAGTTCATGACTTCACCAACTTTGTCAAAGTTAGTCGGAGCACGGTTTCGGATTGTAATGGAAGACAAAAATCTTCGGACTTCCTGATGGGAGCTGAAGACTGTTTCGCTAGAAAAAAGAAAGATGATTCAACTACGGTACTGGCCGTAACCTCAGCTTTCGTACTTCCCTCAGGAATACCATTCACAATTCACCCAATCACTCAAAAACTCAATCAACCATCACACAAAACCCCGCATCATCTGATTTTCTCAATTCACCCATTCACTCAACCACTCAACCACTCAAATACTCATCACACAGCATCCAAAATCCAACATCCAACATCCCGCATCATCTGATTTCCTCAATTCAGCCATTCATAATTCACCCATTCACTCAAACACTCAATCACTCAACCACTCAATCACTCAACCACTCAACCACTCAAATACTCAATCACACAGCATCCTACGAGCTAACCTTTTTTCAAATGAACAGAATTATTCGGAATAATAACATATATTGCCGTAAATTTACAGATTAGCATCAGAAAACCCGGCTTCTTTGTTTTTTTTAAAGTTTTATACACAAAAAGATACCTATTATTAAAATTTCCTATATGCGAAAATTTTTTATTTTGACTGTAATTTTTTCTTCACTGTCCGTTTTTTCGCAGACTGGCAGTGTAGGGATTAACACTGACCAACCTGACCAAAGTGCAGTTTTAGACATTAGAAGTACCACCAAGGGGCTACTGATCCCAAGAGTGACGTCCAGTGAACGGGAAAATATTGCGCGTCCCGCAAATGGTCTGCTGGTTTACGATATTGGTTCTAATAGCTTTTGGTTATATAAAAATTCCCTATGGACTGAAATCATTTCGGGATCGCCCACTATTAAAACGATCGTTAATGACTATACTGTTACTTCTGCCGATAGCGGGAAGATATTAGAGTTTAATTCTGCAAATGATGTGATCTGTACCATTCCGGTCAATTTATCCCCAGGACTTCAGTTTTCCGTCACCCAGTTAGGGAAGGGAAATGTGGTATTCAAATCAGCAGACAATAATGTTATCATCAAAAATGCATATGGCTTTACAAGAACAGCCTTACAGTATTCAAAGGCGGGATTGGAAGTTGCAGGTAATTCAGAGGTTATACTCTCTGGTGATTTAAGATAATATGAGAAAACTTATATTCGTATTGCTTTTAGTATTTGTAAAAGGCCTTTCACAAGGTGTTTTACCCGTTAGCAGATATAAAGTACATCAGGTAAATCAAGTAAATCAACCTGTTTTAGATGTAATTTCCACCGGTTCTACGTTTGCCTACAGCTTAAGAAAACTGAGATCATCCTATACCGGTTACGCAATAAGGATCAGGAATATCAACAACAATTCTACTGCGGATATTTTTTTTGATAAAAATGATGGGGTAAGTAATGTAAGCAATGCCGTAATAGTTACTCCAGGAACTTCCCCATATTCTGTCGGGCAGACTGTTCCATTATCCACCTTCAGGGAAACCAGTAATTTGTCTGTTGAGATTTGGTACAATCAGAACGTTTCCGGGTTTAATGCCATACAAAATACTGTTGCCAATCAGCCTTTTCTCGATTTTAGTGCGGGATCCGGGTTTTTACCGGCATTATTATTCTCCGGTACCAATTCAGCGAACAGCAGATTTTTAGTAGTACAGGGAAACATCAGTGAGATCTGTCCGGGTGGCCTCGGCTCGTTTTTATTGGTTACCAAACCAACTGCTAATGCAGTTCAGGGTTCTTTTGGTTACATTAACAGCAGCACAAATTGGCGGTGGAGTTTCCATTTTAACTGGAACGATGGGAATCTCTATTTTGATGCGGCAGAACTTTGCTGTCAGGGTAACAGAAATTTAAACAATAATGCCAATCTGAATTTATGGAAGCAATATAGTTTTGTAAGAGATGCCACTACAAAAAGTGTAAGAACAAATACCATCGCGCGGATGAATAATTCTTCATCTATACAGGCAACCTCCAGTCCGGGCTTCGGTTTTGGTATAGGGATTTATATGGAAAATAGTGCACCTGGAAATATTACTGGCTACCAGGGCGCGATATCCGAAGTTATTATGTTTGAAAAAGCGCTCAGCAACCAGGAAATCATACCGCTGGAGCATAATCAGATGGATTACTGGAAAATTTATTGAAAGCTTAGTTAGTCCCGGAAGTTATTATTTTTGGTGAAATATTTTTTTTAAAAAAATTAAATGAGGATAATAGGAATGCTGCTGCACTATTATTACTTATGCTTCCTTTGGTGACTGGCGGCAGCGTTTACACCGATGTAATCCGGTTTACCTTCTGATATTTCATCCACACAGTTTGACAATAAATAGCTGACAGGGTGCTCCTCAGCACTGCCTGCAACAGTATCGCAGAATGCTTTCAATGATGCCGTTTTCGTCATAATATTCCCACTCACCCTGAGCTCCGGCATACAGTTGTTCTTTTTAAAGCTGGGAACGGAGCGCCGGCGAACCATTCCTGATATGCAGCCTTTATCAGCCTTTGCGGTTTTGAATACCGGCGGGACTGCTGTGCCTGGGTTTTACATCGCCTTTGCCGGTTCGGTTTTTAGGGGGAGGGGGAATAAAATAATTTTAAAAATGTTACGTCTTCATAACCTTATCACCGGTAAGCATAGAATTAAAAGTAAATAGACTGCCTCTTTTTTAGAATTTAAGTTTTAACGCAAGTCCAAATGTATTTCTGTTATCGTGTTTGAACATGGTAGGAGTAAAATCGAAGGCAACATCCGTGTTATTTCTTATACTGTTCAATTCCTTTACAGCCGCTCTATAGGAAGACCCTCTCGCTGAAAGACCACGTACTAAGGAAACCACTCCCACAAGACCGAGCGTCCCCCCAAACCCGTATGCGCCCGCCTGGTAAACTTCTTTCATTCCGATTTCTGTTCCTTCAGACTCTTTTTCATCCGCTGAAAGAGAGTTTAAAAGAAAATAAGCTCCGGCTCCTCCTGCGAGATAAAGAACACTGCTTAAAAAATTTCCGGACCGTTCATTGTCTGTCGCGGTGATGATACGCTGATAGTGATTGATAAGACCATCCGTCGCGGTCTGACTTCCGAAGGTCTGTCTTTTACTTTTCATATACTCCACAGGATTGCCGGAAGACATCAGATACTGCGCTTTTATCATCTGCTCAATGGCCTGCTCATCTCCACGTTCTGCCCGCTTTTCATACTGGTTTACAATTTTGTACGCTTCGCTGTCATTTTGTTGCCGTCTCAACTGCTCGCGCTCGTATCTCCTTTCCTTTTCCTGTGCATCTTGCATGATTGCCTGCGTAAACAGGTCGGTTACACCGCTCACTGCCGCTTCTACCTGTTTATTGGCAGCTTCCTGCTGCATCCTTTCACGCTCAAGTTTTGCCAGTACATTTTCCGTTTCCTTTCTTTTAAGCTGCTCGGCAGCGGCCTGTCTGTTTTCCTGCTGATCTGAAGGTGCTGCGTTGTTCCGGGCCGAATGAGAAATCTGAGTGTAAGCCGTTTCCGTGGTTTGATGAATGCTTCCGTCCGGCCTCTTTATATAAGGAATACCGTTCTGACGAAATACCTGCACATATTCTCCGTTCACCTTTACTTTTTCAGATAATTCATGTGAAGATGATTTAGCAGACGGAGAACCAGTAGCGGCGGGACTATTTTGACGCTTATCATTAGCACTCTGGGAAAACCGCGAATTTTTATCGGCCTCTTGTTTTGCCTTTTCTTCCGATGCCTTTTTTTGTTTTAACTCATCGTCCTGTTTCTTCCTTTTTAATTCGTCTTCCTGTTTCTGTCTTTTTGATACCGCTGCAGCTCGGTCTTTTTCAGAAATATTTTCTATATTAACAATCCGGTAAGATACGGAAGAGATCATGCTGTACAGCAGACTGCCGGACGCATCTTTTCCCATTGATCTCCACGTATCTTTGGGACAGGAGCTCTCCGTAAGCCGAACCGCCGATCCTATACCATCGGTCGCATAAGGCTTCCCAACTGTTTGTGAGGGCTCGATGGTAATTCCATCTCCTAACGGGCCAAGTTGGTGAGTTTTTTCAGAGCCGCATACCAATTGAGCTCCATATTCTATATAAACTTTAAGTTTGTCGGCGGTGTTGTTTTTTACCAAAATCCGGTAATCCTGCGTCATCGCTCCAAATGCACTGTTCTTCTCCTGATACATTAATGTCACATGAACCCGTGGATCCTGCTGCGATACCGGAATGTCGACCATATACTTTTGCCCGGAGAGGTTAATAGTTTGCAGCAGAAGAAAAGCCGCCAGAAGTAATTTTACTGTTTTCATATTTTATAGTTTTAATATTGTTCTGCCTGAAAAAGAGGAGAAACATGTTTTATCATCCTATTCATAACATAGCACAAAATTCTGTAAAATATCAAAATCACGAAATACCCCATTTGGGGTATTTATTAACAAAATTTTATTAATTTTACTTAATAGATGTTAATTTTAATTCAAATAACAAGCGTATGTCAAAAAAACACCATCCGCTGATTAAAGTCTGGAACATGCATCCGGGAAAACGAAGTCTTATTCCTGTGATCATCGCATTCCTCCTTACCGTGTTACAAGTCATCGCACCTTAAAACCACTATAAAAATCAACTCCCCTTCCGTTAAAAAATAACTTAAAACCGAGTATCTCAAAAGCCCAAAGCCCCTTGTGACTGGTTATTTTATCGAAACAAACGCAAATAAATAAATCGAAAAATTATTACTTAGAATAAAAATGAACTGTACAAACTGCAACAACAAAGTAAATCATCACTTTTGCCCCAACTGCGGGCAAGCTTCAAAACCGAAAAGAATTGACGGACATTATATCATTCACGAAATTCAACACGTTTTACATTTTGAGCGTGGAATTTTATTCACAGTTAAAGGGCTGCTTATCAATCCAGGACAAAATATCAGAAATTATATTTCAGGAAACAGAAGCCGCCTTGTAAAACCTGTTATTTTTATAATTATAACATCTTTAATTTATACGCTTATAAGTCATTTTTTTCATATTGAAGAGGAATATATCAAATACGAAGGATCGGAAAAATCTTCGGTTTTCAAAATTGTACGGTGGTTACAGGCAAATTATGGCTATATGAATATTTTGACAGGTATATTTATTGCGGTCTGGCTAAAATTGGTTTTTAAAAAATATAAATACAACTTTTTTGAATTGCTCGTAATGTTATGTTTTGTATTGGGGATTCCAATGTTGATCTATGCTTTTTTTGCTTTTATCGAAGGAATTACGGATATCAGATTATTAAACATCGCAGGAATAATTGGGGTGATTTATGTAATTTGGGCAATGGCTCATTTCTTTGAAAAAATGAAAACAGTTAACTATTTCAAAGCACTGGTCTGCTATGTATTGGGATTAATCACATTCTTCATTTTTATATTTGCAATAGGCATAACCACTGACGTGCTGACAAAACATTGAAAAGTACGATTAGTTACTTTTAATATATTGGTAAATTCATGGACATCTTCTATGACGGTGACCACAGGAAATATTCGGCAGTGGCGAAAACCAATTGAAATAAAAAAGTGCGGAGAAAAAATTTGAATTTTCCCCGCACGTCAATTGCGTTATGGATATCTGGAATCAGTAATAAAAATATTTTTATTCTGCGCCTTTTTAAGTGTAACGTTTAATGATCACGCTGTAATCCCAACATCTTTACCTAAAATTCAAATATAAACCCAAAATACGGCAGCGGAGAAGACCGTTTGATCTGTTCATAATGGAAATTATAAACCTGCTCATCTTTCGGTGCATTTGGATTATGTATGATGCCATTCCCGCTCGCGTCCCGCTCTAAACCAATGACAGGCAAAGCACTTGGATTGTCGGATCCGTAAACATTCACCACATCTACATAGAAAGTCAACTGCCATTTGTTGAAAATCCATTTCTTTTCTACGCGGATATCCAACTGATGAACCAGATTTCCGCGAAGGGTGTTGAGTTGGCTGTAATCTGAAACCGGTCCGTTCGTAATATTCCAGTTGTACACGAGTTCACTCCTGTTGATATCATACGGTGTTTGCGGAAAACCACTTTGCATGCGGAATCTTGCACCGATATTCCAGTTTCTTTTAAAATATTTTCCACCGGTCAAGGATAAAATATGTCTGCTGTCCCAACTTGATGGTAATAAATCGCCTTTTGCATCACTAAATTTAGAATAACCGAAAGTGTAAGAAGCAATTCCGTAAAAATCATTGACGGTTCTTTTTTGCGCTAGAACTTCCACGCCATACGTTTCACCAGTTCCGCGACTGTCTAGAGGTTCGGTTCCCACCACACCAAAATCACCGCCAAGATTGGCCAGCGAAATTTGATTTCTTAATGAGAACGGATAGTTGCGGTATTTTTTATAATACCCTTCTAAAGTAATGCGCAGATTATCTTTACCGTTAAACTCAAAACCAGTGACGACCTGCGTGTTTTTGATATATTTCAAAGTATTTTTATTCACCAGATTCCCGTTTTGCTGAAAACCTAACGCCGTGTAAGTCGGCAACATATAATAGATTCCGGCATTGGCATTAAAGGAAAACTGCTCGGCAAACAGATACCTCAAAGAAGCTCTGGGAGAAAACTGTTCTAAAGGATTATTGGTAAGCTCAGAATAATTGCTGGCATCTAAACGGAATCCGGCAGAAACTTCCATCTTATTGTCAAATAATTTTTTTGCGCCCTGAAGATACAATCCGTACTGAAACAGATCGAGATCAGAATCCGACTGATCGGTAACCGGTCCGTTTTGAGTAACGGTTTTTACAAACGACCGGTTGGTAAAATTGGAGAAATTAAGATGGGCACCCGAGCTTAGTTTATAATCCGCAATCCGGAAATTACGGTCCACCCGGATTTTATTTTCACTCTCCTGGGAATGATAATCCAGCAGTAAATTCTCCGGAATTTCTATATTTTTAAAATATTTGGTGGATTTATTATCGAGCATATTTCGGCTCCAGGTAAAAAGCCAGTTCCCGTTTTCTACCAAATGACGGTATCCCGTTCCGATGGTATAATTCCATTGTGGGGAAACCGGCAACCTTTCAATTAATGTTTGATTGTACAGAGATTCATTGGCTTTTTCATTAAATTTAAATTCATCAAGCGCGCCTAAACCCAGAAAATAAAGTTCATCACCCGATCGGAATTTTTTAGAAATTTTAAAAGTAGCATCGCTGTAAGACGGTAAAAACGGAAGTCCCATCGCTTTAAATAAAAACTGAAGATTGGATTTCCGTGCGCTGAAAAGTCCGGTCCAGGATTGATCTCTGGAAAGTGGGCCATCGGCCATCAACTGAATATCATCAAAACCCACCACTCCTTTATAACCGATTTTATCTTTTCGGGCCTGTTTTAAATTAAATTCAAAAAGCGAAGATAAAGCACCGTTTCGGTTGGCTGGAAATGCACCGCTGTAAAAATCGACATCTTTAATAAAATCAATGGTCAGGATTCCTTTTGGCCCGCCACTCGCACCCTGAGTCTGAAAATGGTTGATCACCGGAACTTCAATTCCATCGACGTAAAATTTGTTTTCGGCGGAAGAACCACCGCGGATAAACAAATCATTTCTAAAAGTCGCTGTGGTGCCCACTCCCGGAAAAGAAAGAATTGCTTTCGAAATATCCCGGTTGGAACCCGCATTTTTCTGAACTTCTTCACTTGTAATATTCCGCAGAGAAAGCGGACTTTCGGCCGTAGATTTATAGGCTTTTTTGGAAATGACGACCTCATCAATATTCGCCGTTGACAGTTTGGTAAGCCCAACCGAAAAACTTAGATTTTGATTCGGCAGAACATCGATATCCTTTAAAAGTCCTTCTGAATAACCTTCCGAAGAAACTTGAAACTGATAAACCCCTACCGGAAGATTGGATAATGATACATTTCCGTCGCCCCGGAATTGAATGTCCGTAGCGTTTACCGTTACCGTTGCAGAAAGCGGTTTCTTGCTGAAATCGTCATATACATTAATGTTGATGCTTCCGGTTTGTGCAGAAAATAGGGACGCAAATAATAGTGCGAATAATAAAGATAATTGATTCATAAAGAAATTGATCTATTTTTTTTTAAATATAAGAAATGTTAAATGAAATCGAGGGTCATTAAATACACGACAAACGCTGTAAATCCAGTGTAAACCAACCCTATAAACACGGCAATTCCCAGTCTTTTGTGAGACACCGAAAATTTTCCGGGCAGTGTTTTTTTAAATTTCCGACGGGACTTTATCATCAGAAAAGTCCATAAAATATAGGTGAGCACTGCACCGGTAATGTGAGCGGCGAGAAGGGTTTTAAAAACCGGATTATCGGCATGGGAACTGTCTTTGAACATGCTTCCCGAGCCACCCGAAAAACGGATGAGCAACTCCAACACCAGAACCGCCGCGATGCAGAATACATACACAAGCGTTTGTATTTTTTTATGGGTTTTATAATCTTTCTCTCTTGCTTTTTTAATGGCGTAATAACTAAAAGCCGGCGCGAGAAGCGTTATGACCAAAACGCCCGTCATAATGAAAACGGTTAAACTCATGAATATTTATTTAATGCTGCAAAAATGCAACTAAGAAACAAGGAATTCAAATTTATTAGACGAACCGGCAGTTTTTCGGGACGAATTTTTTGTTAATACGGAAAAAAAATGATGTAATTTGCATCATCGTGAATCAACTGAATATCCTTAAAAAATCTTTACCTCCCGTTCTCGCGTGGCTTTCACTGGCAATTATTTTGTTGGTGCTGGTTCCATTGGCTTATCCGGTGAAATTACCGCTGGAATATCATTTTTATAACTTCATCTTATTTTGGATTCTTTTTGGGGTTTATTATCTGAATGTGAATTTCCTTATCCCGATCATTTACAAAAAATACGGCCTCATTTCTTATCTCGGAAGTATTATCATCATTGGGATTGTTACGATTTTCTTCATGGATGAGATCCAAAATGCACTCCAAATCCGGCAATTAATTCATCAAAGATTAAATCCGAATGAACCCTACGTTCGAAAAAGAAACGTTTTTATTTACTTCTACATCATTATTTTATTAGCCATTATTTTACTTTCGGGAATAATTTTGCAGTTGGTGAGAAAATGGAACCGGGAAGAGAAAAACAACAGTATTCTTCGGGAAGAAAAGGCTAAAGCAGAATTAATGACTTTAAAAGCCCAGATTCATCCGCACTTCTTCTTTAATACCCTCAATACGATTTATGCCCTCTCCCATTCCGATGTCCCGCAATCTCAGGAAGCTTTGCTGAAACTTTCAAAAATGATGCGTTTCGCAATGAATGAAGAAAACCGCGAAAAGGTAAAACTGCAGGAAGAGATGGAGTTTATTAAAAATTATCTCGATTTAATGAAGCACCGCTTGCCAACTAACGTAGGTTTTAAAGCTGATATTTTAGACGTAAAATCCGATATAGAAATCGTTCCCATGATTTTACTGACCTTTATCGAAAACTGTTTCAAACATGGAATTACGACGGAAAAACCATGCGGAATCAGCATTGAAACGCAACTGAAAGGCACTACATTTACGCTGAAAACGCAGAATGACATTTTTGAAAACAAGGCAAACGCTCTTGATTCTTCAGAAATTGGAATCGACAATACCGTCAGGCGTTTAGATATCTTATATCCGCAAAATTACACCTACCGATCCCACAAAGAAAACGGAACCTATTATTGTGAACTGCAAATCAATCTGAAATGAAAATACGCTGTGTTGCCTTGGATGATGAACCTTTAGCACTGAAACTGCTTTCAGAATTCCTTTCAAAAATCGAGTTCTTACAGCTGGAAGCCTCATTTTCTTCCACGCCGGACGCTTTGAAATACATTTCTGAAAAAGAGATTGACTGTATTTTTCTGGATATTGAAATGCCCGGTTTAAACGGAATCGACCTGAGTAAAATCTTAAATAATTTTACAAAAAAACCCGAAATCGTTTTCGTAAGCGCTTATGGGAAATATGCAGTCGACGGCTTTAAACCGGATGGAGCCGATTTTCTGCTGAAGCCTTACAGTTTTGAAGAATTAAAAGACGCCGCCCAAAAAGTGTTGAATTCCATTGAATTCAAAAACACCAAAACGACCGATGATTCTTTCTTTATTAAAATTGATGCGCAACAGGTCAAACTGATCTCATCTGAGATTCTGTATATCGAAAGCATGCGGGATTATGTGAAAATCTACACCAAAAACCGCGATGTCCCGTATATTCCTTTGATGACTTTAAAAAAAATTAAAACCGTTTTAAACGGGAAATATTTTCTGCAGATCAACCGCTCCCAAATCATCAACATTTCAAAAATAAGTGCTTACGGAAAAAACAGCCTGACCGTGACAGGAAAAAAATTTGCAGTAACCGGGAAATTTCAGAAGGAATTTGAGAGGCGTAAACTGACTTTTGTATAATACATTTGGCATTCAACGCCGCGTCTTTATTGCTCATCCCAATGAAGTCCACCAGAATCGTCACCATAACGAATTCTAAAATAGAGATCCGGTCTTTTATCCCCAGCAGGATACTGATTTATAAAAACCTTTTAAAACGCTGTCATAAAATAGTTTTCCGACCTTGATTTGGGCTTCATTGCGGAGGTATAAAAATTAAAACACACCGATTTTAAATTGGAAGTTTTTTTGGAAATCTATAAATCAGCCCTTTACCTTCGTTTTTGCTCCACCAATCTAAGAACGCTGAATAAAATCCATGGAACGACGATTAATTTTTCAGTTTTTAAAATTGTTTAGAAATTAAATGTTGTATATTTGCACCATAATAACGCGGGGTAGAGCAGTAGGTAGCTCGTCGGGCTCATAACCCGGAGGTCGCACGTTCGAGTCGTGTCTCCGCTACTAAACAAAGAGAATCAAAAAATTGGTTCTCTTTTTTTGTGTGTTCTTTTTGTTTTATGTTTGAATGATCAATGCTGCGTAATTTTTCAGCCATTTTAACAAATCATTTTTTCCTTTTCAGATGATCCAAAATTTTTGCTTAGTCCCAAGTTTTGATGCCGATCCTCCTTTTTAAATTTTCAGATTATCCAAATTTTCGGAATCCGGCTCGGAAAGAAATTTCCATAAAAAAATCCCTATAAGTATAAACTTATAGGGATTTGTGCGGAGAACTAGGGATTCGAACCCCAGGACCTGTTACAGTCAACAGTTTTCAAGACTGCCGCAATCGACCACTCTGCCAGTTCTCCAATGAAATTGATTTCTCTTTTTCAGTGGTGCAAATATAAAGACCTTTTATATATTGACCAAATTATTTTTACAAAAAAGTTTTAAATCCTTCATTATCAAAGGGAAAATTAATTCTTAATGACTTGCAAACCCAGATAAACAGCGGCTAAACCCACCATAACACTCAATAAAATATAAAATATCAATATCGGATAGTGCCCACTTTGCCATAATGAATAGCTTTCGGCGGAAAAAGTAGAGAAGGTGGTGAACCCTCCACAAAATCCGGTAATCAACAGAAACTTCAAATAATTATCTACTTTTATGAAATAAGATGTAAGCACGCCGATCAAAAAACAACCAATCATGTTCACCAAAAAAGTACCCATCGGAAAGGAATTGATATTCCATAACTTCTGGGTATAGTTGGAAACCAGGAAACGCAGTACGCTTCCCAATCCTCCTCCTATGAATATGTAAAATAGATTTTTCATTTTTAAGTAACCATCCAATGCCCGATCTTAAAAGTCTCTGCCCGGCAAAAAAAATGTCCGCCCACACACTTGGCTCCTTTTACTTGGCTTTCTTTACTTTTACTTGGCTCTTTTTACTTTTTACTTGGTTCATTTCACCCGACTCTACGCCAGTTCGCCTAAATACTTCTCCGCATCCATAGCAGCCATACAACCACTACCTGCCGCAGTAATCGCCTGTCTGTACTGACTGTCCTGCACATCACCCGCCGCGAAAACTCCTGGTAAATTCGTTTTCGTTGAACCTGGAAGCGTGTTGATATATCCGTTCTCGTCTAAATTGATCTGACCTTTGAATATATCTGTATTCGGTTGGTGTCCGATTGCGATAAAGATGCCGTGAACATCAATTTTTGAGGTCTCCTGAGTTTGATTGTTAATCACCACAGCTCTTTCAACCAAAGAATTTTCGCCTTCAATTCCGGTCAGTTCGTGATTGAATAACACTTCGATATTCGGGGTATTGCTCACGCGGTGAATCATCGCTTTGGAAGCACGGAAATGGTCTTTTCTCACCAGCATTGTAACTTTGCTGCACAACTTTGCCAGATAAGTAGCTTCCTCCGCTGCGGTATCTCCTGCTCCAACAACAACAACTTCTTTGCCTTTGTAGAAAAATCCGTCACAGGTTGCACAGGCAGAAACTCCTCCACCGGAATATTTTTTCTCGTCATCCAGGCCTAAATATTTTGCAGTCGCACCGGTAGAAATAATGACGGATTTGGCCCAAATTTCTTTTTTTCCTGCCCAAAGCTTGTGAATCCCACCAACTTCCTGAGAAAATTCAGCTTTGGTAATCATTTCGTAATGAACTTTGGTTTCGAATCTTTCGGCTTGTTTTTGCAGATCCATCATCATTTCGGGACCGGTAATTCCGTTCGGATATCCAGGAAAATTGTCAACTTCGGTTGTGGTCGTTAATTGTCCGCCTGGTTCAAGACCAGTGTATAACTCAGGTTTCAAGTCGGCTCTGGCCGCATAAATCGCAGCAGTAAAACCGGATGGTCCGGAACCTACGATGACGCAGTCTAAAATATTGTCTTCCATTATTTAAAATTAGATTTAAAATTGAATTTTTAAAGTTTTCAAAAATCGGGATTTATTTCGGGTTATCGAATTATTTGGCGATGAATTTTTTCGATGACTGAAAATGCGGGATCATTTTGCATTTGAAATTACTTTAATAAAAAGCGTTTAAAAGTAAGAATGCAAAAAAAGAGGAATACTTTCTTAGAAACAGACTAGATATATTATAAACACATAAGACACATTAGTTTCTAATATTTTCATTAGAAAAAAGGACACATTAGTTGGAAAATCAAAGATTTTCTTAACTCATCCCGTTTTGGGAACGGGACAAGTTGTGAACTGATGTGACTTATTTATTTTTAGTTTTACTCAACTTATGTCTTAAAAATAAAAATAGTTTTTAAAACTAAACAGGCTCTAAAAGAAAACTTTCTAATCATGACATGAAAAAATCTTGTTAAAAAATCCCAACCGCGACCCGACCTGAATGGAGCTCTTTTTGCGGAACGAAGTGGAATAAAAAAGCGGGAATGGAGGGCGGAAATGTCGCCCCCAAAAAAAATATAAAGTAAACATTCGACGCAGTCAAATAGTCGCCCAAAAAAGATAGATACTAAGTCTGAACTTTGTATTGGTCGATATGCAAAATTTTGTAAACCATCTCTTTCAGCAATTCACCGTCGGTCATATTGATGGCGCCCAGTCCTTTGCTTTTGAGGTCGATTTCGCGTAAAATAGAAACAGCCCGTGTACAGTTTTTGAGATTATAAAAACGTGCCGCTTCCGCAAAATCTTTCAGAAAATAAGGATTGACGCCCATTACAGAAGCCTGGCTTTGTGGCGATTCTGCTTTCATGGTGTGAAAAATAATGAGGTTCGAAAAGAAATTATACAGATTTCCCGTGGTCATCACCAGGGAATGCGTCTTTGATTTCCCCATATAATGCGCGATTTTGAAGGCACCAAATTCGTCTTTTTTTCCCAGCGCTTTGATAAGTTCGAAAACGTTGAAATCTTTGCTGATACCGATATTTGTTTCAATCGTCTTTTCGTCGAGGATTTCACCTTCTTTCAAAATCATTTTCAGTTTCTGCAGTTCATTGGAAATCCGCGATAAATCGGTACCCAAATATTCGGCAAGCAAAGTTGGAATATTCGGTTTGGCTTTTAGTCCCGCGGTTTTAAGTTCAGAATCAATCCATTTTGCAATATTGTAATCTTTGACTTTTTCACTAAGAAACAGCATCTTTTTCTGCGTCAAAGTTTTGACAAATGCTTTCCGTGCATCTACTTTTTTGTATTTATAAGCGATAATTAAAACCGTAGATTCCACGGGGTTATCGGCGTAAGCCAACAACGCTTTGCTTTCAGCTTCAGTGAGGATAATATCCTGGGCTTCTTTTACGATAATCACTTGCCGGTCGCCCATCATGGGAAACTGCCTCGCCAGAGAAAGTACCTCAGCAAACGTGGTGTCTTTTCCGTACACTACAGTTTGGTTAAAGGCTTTTTCATCTTCCGTTAAAACATCGTTTTCAAATGATTTTAAGGCAACGTCCATAAAATAGGGTTCTTCGCCATGAAAAAAATAAATAGGCAAAAGCTCTTTATTTTTAATATTTTTGAGGATTAAATCTAATTCTTTCATAAATGGAACTTCCGAAACTGAATTTTAATGAGGATTTTGACTTTCAAATCAAGAGAGACAAAGATAAGTTTTTTATTTATGATCTGGTACGCAAATCCTGGCTTCTGCTCACGCCGGAAGAGTGGGTACGGCAACATTGGGTGCATTATTTTCACCTGACAAAACGCAGAAACTTATCGTCTTTGATTTTAGAGAAAAAGCTGGTGTTGAATGGAACCACAAAGAGAATAGATCTTTTGGTGACCGAAAAAACGGTCGCTAAAATCCTGGTTGAATGCAAAGCACCCCATATTAAACTGACCGAAAAAACCTTCGAACAAACAGCACGATACAATTCCGTTTTAGATGCAGAAGAAATTATTTTGAGCAATGGTTTGCAGCATATTTCCGCGAAGTTTGTTGATGGAAAATATGAATTCTACAAGGGTGAATTTTAAAGCTCATTTCTTTCCGATGCTATTTTCACCATCAATCCTGACTATTGTTATAACATAAACATTGTTTGCTTTTTGACATTTTGAACCTTAGTTTTGCACCATGACAAAAACAAACGGCACTTTTCTCTCTATTTTACCCTTGCTCCTCTTTGTAGGAATTTTTTTAGGATTCGGAATTTACAATCAGGATTTTTATGCTTTGCCCTCTCCCATCGCTGCTTTGATCGGAATTGTTTCCGCCTTTGTTTTGCTGAAAGGAAAAGTGAATGAAAAAATCGATACTTTTTTGAAAGGTTGTGGCGATGGTAAAATTCTGACCATGTGTATTATTTACCTTCTGGCAGGCGCTTTTGCAACGGTTTCGAAAGCCACGGGAAGCGTTGATACCATTGTGAACTTAGGTTTGAATTATATTTCGGCGGCGTATTTTCCGGTGGGGATTTTTGTGATAGCCTCATTTCTGTCTTTTGCGTCAGGGACGTCGGTGGGTTCCATCGTAACTTTGGGCCCGATTGTTATTGACCTGGCAGAAAAAAGCGGTTCTCCCTTAGGATTAATTGGTGCCGCTTTGCTTTCGGGAGCCATATTTGGCGATAATCTTTCGGTGATTTCAGACACGACGATTGCTGCGACACAGAGCTTGGGCTGCGAAATGAAAGATAAATTCCGGGTCAATTTCAAACTCGCTTTACCTGCGGCAATACTAGCCATTATTATTTTAATTATTATCGGATTTAATCAGGAAGCGACCTCTGTTGTAATGGAACAAAAGGATTTTAATTTTATGCTGATCCTTCCCTATTTGCTCGTTATCACACTTTCTATTATTGGGATTAATGTCTTTGTCGTGCTCTTTTCAGGATTGCTTTTTGCGGGCGTTTTAGGAATGGGTTACGGAACTTTTGGCCTGATGGATTTTGCCAAAAGCAGTTATGAAGGTTTTACCAGCATGACCGAAATCTTTCTGCTTTCGCTTCTTACCGGCGGTTTAGCAGCTTTGGTAGAACGGGCGGGCGGAATTAATTTTCTTTTAAGAAACATTAATAAAATCATCAATTCCAAAAAAACGGCTTTATTAGGAATTGGCGGATTGGTAACGGTGGCGAATTTCTGTGTCGCCAATAATACGATCGCCATTCTAATCTCCGGCAAAGTCTCCAAAGAAATTACCGAAAAATACGGGCTGAAACCTCAGGAAAGTGCTTCCGTTCTCGATATATTTGCATGTTATGTTCAGGGAATTATCCCGTATGGCGCGCAGATCTTGATTCTGATTTCTCTCAGCGGTTTCAAAATGAGTTATACCGATTTGGTTTTAAATTCTTTTTATCTGCATCTATTACTGGCAATTACTTTGATCTCGATATTAGTCAGAAAAAAAACTTCTGCCGTAACACCAATGACAACTTAAATTAAAATATGGCAATTAAAAATATTATTTTCGATTTCGGCGGCGTGGTGATGGATTGGAATCCGCGCTATTTTTTCAAAGATCATTTTAAGGATGATGAAAAGATGGAACATTTCCTCAAAAATATCGCAACCGATGAATGGAATGCAGAACAGGACCGCGGACGGACTTTAGCCGAAGGAACGGAAATCCAGGTGGCCAAACATCCGGAATGGGAAAAAGAAATCCGGGCTTATTACGACAACTGGACGACCATGTTGAAGTCAGAAATCCCACATAACGTCGCTGTTTTACGAAAACTGGAACATTCTAAATATCATCTTTTTGGCTTGACCAACTGGTCGGCAGAAACCTTTCCTTACGCATTGGAAAATTATGATTTCTTTAAGATCTTTCAGAACAAAATCGTAGTTTCCGGAACGGAAAAACTCATTAAACCAGATCCAACTATTTGGGAAGTTTTACTGGAACGGTATAAAATCAAAGCTGAAGAATCAGTCTTTATTGATGATAATGCCAAGAATATTGAATTGGCGAAAAGTCTGGGATTTATCTGCATTCATATCAAAAATGATACAGATTTAGAAAAGGAATTAAGAGATTTGGGAGTGGCGTTTTAGTTTCAACTCACCCCTTATAACGAAAATAAGAAGTGACGAAACTTTATAAATTAGAGTTTCTTCACTTCTTTCTCATTATTAAAACTACGATTATTATTCTTCCCGATTCACCAAATCCATCGAAAATGCAGGCATGCAGATGGCCAGATAATCACAGGGGTTTTCAAACGGATTGCTGTACCGAACGCGCGCGCCTTTTTCAATCAGAATGCTTTGTCCGGTTTCTAAAACGACGGTTTCACCATCGATTACAAACTGCTTTTTCCCTTTAATGATATAGGTAAATTCATCGAATTCGGGGGTTTGAAAAGGTTCGCTCCAGTTGGGCGGTGCCACCATGTGAGCTATGGAAATATCAGAATTCCCGGTGGAATTTCCCCAGATTTCTTCAATGAGTTTTCCGTCTGTTGTTGGAACAACGAAAGGTGATTTTTGAATTTTATATTTTGACATAAAGAAGTTTTAATAGTGATTCAAAATTACGAATTAATCTTTTCCTTTCCGAAATCCAAAACTGAAAATAAAAATGATTCAGAAAGTCTATGAGGAATTCAGATGAACATTCGGTTCATTATATGTAAATTTATCCTTAATAAAATTTAAAATGATGATACGATCCTTATTATTAACAGCAACAATTATGGTTTCAAGCAGTTTATTCAGTCAAAAAATGAACACCGTTTCTTATCAGGACGGAACTCAAAAACTCAGCGGTTTGGTTACCTCAAATGCAGGAAAAAAACTGCCCGGAGTTTTGATTTTACCGGCGTGGAAAGGTATTGATGATGAAGCGAAAGCCGCTGCATCCGATTTGGAAAAACAGGGTTATATTGCCTTCATTGCAGATATCTATGGCGAAGGAAACCATCCGAAAGACAATGCGGACGCCGCAAAAATTGCGGGTTCCTACAAGCAGAATTATGAAGCGTACCAGAAAAGAATTGCTCTGGCCTTAGACCAATTGAAAAAAAACGGAGCGATTCCTGAAAAAATCGCGGTGATCGGCTACTGTTTTGGCGGAACAGGCGCTTTGGAAGCAGCGCGCGGAAATCTTCCCGTTGCAGGGGTTGTTTCTATTCATGGCGGTTTAGGAAAGGACCAGGCCCGAAAAAACGGACCGATTGCTGCCAAGGTGTTAGTTGAAAATCCGGCTGACGACCAAAGTGTAACTCCGGAAGCTTATAACAGTTTGATCAAAGAAATTAAGGAAGGAAAAGCCGATTGGCAAATCATCACTTACGCCAATTCTAAACATACTTTTACGAATCCGGAATCGCCGGATTACAATCCGGTGATGGCGAAAAGAGCGTGGAATCATACTTTGATGTTTTTGAAAGAGATTTTAAAATAAGGAAAACGCTTAGCTTTATTTTTTTAACTTCAAAAATTTTCATTCTTCTTTTATTTAATAACTTAAAAAAAATCCTTTTCAAAAAATTATTGAAAAGGATTTAATATAAAGATTTGATTTGGTCTAAAACTGCATTTCAGGAATTTCTCCGTCGATGATTAAATCGGCCTCCGTAGATTTTATAATTTGTTCCACAGAAACGCCGGGTGCTCTTTCTAAAAGTTTGAAACCATTTGGTGTAACTTCTAAAACAGCCATTTCCGTCACTACTTTTTTCACGCAGCCTACTCCGGTTAAAGGTAATGTGCATTTTTTAAGGATTTTACTTTCGCCTGCTTTATTCACATGCATCATGGCAACAATAATATTTTCGGCAGAAGCCACAAGATCCATCGCGCCACCCATTCCTTTCACCATTTTTCCGGGAATTTTCCAGTTGGCGATATCGCCGTTTTCGGAAACTTCCATAGCGCCGAGAATGGTTAAATCTACTTTTTTGCTTCTGATCATGCCGAAACTGAACGCCGAATCAAAGAATGATGCGCCGGGAAGTGTGGTGATGGTCTGCTTTCCGGCATTGATTAAATCCGGATCTTCTTCACCTTCGAAGGGAAACGGTCCCATTCCGAGGACCCCGTTTTCACTTTGAAATTCTACCGAAAGATCGTGAGAAACGAAGTTCGCAACCAAAGTCGGAATTCCTATTCCGAGATTCACGTAATAACGGTCTTTCACTTCTTTGGAAATTCTTTGGGCGATTTGTTCTTTTGTAAGCATGATAAAAACTTTGACTGCAATTTAAATAAATTTCATTTCATATAAAAATGAGATTGATCCAATCGATGAGATTTCGCAAACAATCAGAATTATATCAGTAGTTTTGCACCTTATTATTTTACAAAAATGAAAACGCTTTTACATTATTTAAAACCTCATAAATGGTTGTTGATTATATCTTTATTTTTGGCCACCATCAATCAGGTATTCTCCCTGTTTGGTCCTGCGATTACGGGAAATATCCTCGATCAGCTCGTCACGCATCCGAACTTTTTTGACAAAGAAAAACTGTTGCCCAGAAATTTAGATGAATATTTTTATGGATCTGATCTTTATCACGGGGTCTTCTATTTTCTCGGACTTTTGATCGGAACGGCGATGGTAAGCCGAATTGCCAAAGCTTTTCAGGATTATGTCGTCAACGTGATTACCCAAAAATTCGGAGCCAATATTTTCACCGATGGATTACAGCATTCCATGGCACTTCCCTACCAGGAATTTGAAGACCAGAGAAGTGGTGAAACGCTTTCTATTTTAACGAAAGTTCGGGAAGATTCAGTGAAGTTTATAACGAATTTCATCAATATCTTTTTCGGGATTCTGGTGAGTATTATTTTCGTTTCTGTTTATGCGATCCGCCTTCACTGGTCCATTATGCCGGTATATGTGGTGGGAATTCTAATTATCTCTTTCATCACCAATTTACTCAGCAAAAGAATTAAAAATATTCAGAAAACAATCGTTGCCGAAACCAACAGTTTAGCCGGAAGCACAACGGAAAGTCTGCGAAATATCGAAATCGTAAAAAGCTTGGGCTTAACGAAACAGGAAGTGAAACGCCTGAACAGCAATACCTACAAAATTTTAGGATTGGAATTACGAAAAGTAAAAAGCATCCGTTCTTTAAGTTTTATTCAGGGAACGATGGTGAATTTTCTGCAACAGATGATTACGTTCACGTTGCTGTTTCTGATCTTTAAAAACATCGTAACGCCGGGACAATATTTATCCTTAATGTTTTACGGATTCTTTATTTTCGGACCGATGCAGGAAATCGGGAATATTATTATCTCTTATCGCGAAGCACAGGCTTCACTAAATAATTTCGATATGCTGATGAAAAAACCGGCAGAACAGAAACCGCAAACACCGAAAAAAATCGGTGCGATTGAAAAACTGGCTTTCAATCATGTCTCTTTTCAGCACCGCTCTGCTTCCTATAAAGCTTTGAATAACATTTCTTTTGAAGTGAAAAACGGTGAAACGATCGCATTTGTTGGTCCAAGTGGTTCGGGAAAAAGTACGTTGGTGAAATTGCTGGTCGGATTGTACCGCCCTAAAGAAGGAACTATTTTCTATAATAATATCAACGGGAATGAATTTGATTTCGATGAACTGAGAAATCAGATCGGTTTTGTCACGCAGGATACCCAGCTTTTTGCCGGAAGCATCAAAGAAAATCTCCTGTTTGTAAATCCGGATGCGACGGAAAAAGACTTAGAAATGGCTTTGAAAAAATCCAGCTGTACCGCCTTAATCCAAAGAGCCGAAAAAGGAATAGAAACCATCATCGGCGAAGGGGGTTTTAAATTAAGTGGCGGCGAAAAACAGAGAATTGCCATCGCACGCGCTTTACTCAGAAAACCGCATTTGCTGATTTTCGATGAAGCGACATCGGCTTTAGACAGCATTACAGAAGAAGAAATCACTTCTACGATTATCGATGTTTCGAAAGAAAAAGAGCAGATCACGGTTCTCATCGCGCACCGGTTAAGCACCATTATGCACGCCGACCGGATTTATGTTTTGGAAAAAGGACAGGTTATCGAGACCGGTTCTCATGAAGATCTACTGATTGAAAAAGGGTTGTATTATGCGATGTGGAGACAACAGATTGGGGAAAGGAAAGTTGTGGAGAGTGTTTAAAAATTTTGTAATTTTAAATAAAGAAATCAAAATTATATAACCTTGTAAAAAATAGGATTATGGACAACATTTTAATCACCCCTAAAAACGAAAAGCAATTGAATTTGCTCAAATTATTGCTTGAAGAAATGAAAATTCAGTTTAGATACGAAAAAAATTAAATTGAATCTATAAATCCTGAGCTCGAAAAAAAAATAAACGAAGCTCGACAAGAAAAAAAGAAGGAAAACTATTAACCATTAATCCCAAAAAAATATGGGAAAGTATATAGTTCAACTTTCAAAAAGAGCTTTGAAGGATTTGAAAGCCATTAAAAAATCGGGCAGAAAATTGGATATGGAAAAGGTGCAAACTTTTCTCATTGAATCAGAAGAGCATCCACGAACCGGCGCAGGTTCGCCAGAACAACTAAAGTACCATGACGGCGAAGTTTGGAGCAGAGAAGTTAATAAAAAAGTTCGCTTTGTGTATGAAATTTTTGAGGAAGAAGTTTCTGTTACGCTTATACAATCTTTGGGGCATCACAACGATAAGTAAAGTTTTCTGATTAAAAACCTCCACTCCTTAACTTTAGAAAAATGATTCTCACGAAAATTTGTTGGTCGAAAAAAGTTTGTCTTACGCGATGGGGAGACAGCAGATTGGGGAAAGGAAAGTGATTTTAAACTAGATATTAAAAATACCGACTCCAATTCACTTTTTCACAAAAAAGATAGACTAGAGCCTATTCTTATAAAAACTTTGCCAAAGTTCGGAACTTTGGCAAAGTTAATTTATAAAGAGAACTCTTCGGAGATTCTAATTTCGTTTCCTTACCGTTCGCTGCTCAATTCTTTTTTCGAACTTTTCTCCCTGAAAAATTCTTTGAACCATAATTCCGGGAATATGGATTTCGTTGGGATCAAGTTGTCCGGGTTCTACGAGTTCTTCTACTTCAGCAATCGTGATTTTTCCGGCACCAGCCATGGGCGCATTGAAATTTCGGGCGGTTCCTTTGAAAATTAAATTTCCTGCGTGATCGCCTTTCCAAGCTTTTACAATGGAAAAATCGGCTTTATAAGCGTGTTCGAGAATATGCATTTTACCGTCAAAATCTTTGGTTTCTTTTCCTACCGCGACTTCAGTTCCGTAACCTGCAGGCGTATAAAATGCGGGAATTCCACATTGTGCGGCGCGGCATTTTTCGGCCAAAGTTCCCTGGGGCGTAAGTTCTACCTCGAGTTCACCGGAAAGCATCTGTCTTTCGAATTCGGCATTTTCGCCGACGTAAGAAGCGATCATTTTTTTGATCTGCTTTTTCTGCAATAATAATCCCAGACCGAAATCATCAACGCCGGCATTATTGGAAATACAGGTAATATCTTTTACATTGCTTTCTACCAAAGCATTAATTGAATTTTCAGGAATTCCGCAAAGTCCGAATCCTCCGACGATTAAGGTCATTCCGTCGCTGATTCCGGCGATGGCTTCCTGTACGTTTTTTACTCTTTTATCAATCATTTTAAAATTGTTTTTTAATTTGATCCTGTTACTTTCAGACCATTAAGGTATTCGGGATCTGCCAGAACTGACCACAATTACTTTCCTTTTTTAAGGGCTGTTAAATTTAACAATTTTTTCGGAACTTTTCACCCTTTGGAAATCTTTGATTTTCAGCATAAAACCTCATTTAAGGGATGGAAGCGGCATTCTTTTTTTATGGAAGGAGAAGGAAGCGCAAAAAAACAGAACGTACAGCCCGACCTGAGTGAGGAAATAGAGTTTCGTTTTCTGACGGGAGGTAATGACCAGGCGAAGGGCGCCCAAGAAGAGTAAGGTCAAGAAAGTGGTTATTTATTTTTTGTAAAGTGTTGGTAGATTGTATTTTTTGTCTTATTTTTGCAGCCTGTTAATCAACCTCTGACGAAAGGCGTGAACGTTGTTTAGCTTGACAAAAATATTTTTTATAAAAAAAATGGATTTATTACAGTACGTACAGGACAAGTACATTGCAAAAAAAGAATTTCCTAAATTCAAAGCCGGTGATACCATCACTGTGTATTACGAAATTAGAGAGGGTGCTAAAACCAGAACCCAGTTCTTTAAAGGAGTTGTTTTGCAGATTAGAGGAACAGGAGGTACCAAAACTTTTACCATCAGAAAAATGAGTGGTGATGTTGGAGTACAGAGAGTTTTCCCTATGAACATGCCAGCTTTGCAAAAAATTGAAATCGACAGAAGAGGTAAAGTAAGAAGAGCGAGAATTTTCTACTTCAAAAACCTTAGAGGTAAAAAAGCGCGAATTAAAGACGCTTCTTACAAAAAGTAATTCAATTTACGATATTAGAAAAACCCATCAATTTATTTTGATGGGTTTTTTATTGCTGTAATGCCAAGATACATTCTTCTCTTATCTTATCTTCCAAAATCATTAAAATCACTAAACCCTAATTCAAAAATCGATTTGAAATAATTCCTTTAGAAATAATGAGAAAACTGAACCGTTTTTGCATAAAAAAAACCGCCCTGATCTGACAGGACGGTATAAAAATATTAATTACATATTATTTTTTTATCATCAATTTAGAAGAGTAATTTACTCCTAAACCTGTAACTTTCACTACATAAACTCCATTTGGAAGAGCCTGTGTCTTTACTGCATCGCTGGAAGCAATTTTCTGGCTGGAAACTAATTTTCCTGAAGCATCATAGATTTCAACACTTATTTTTCCTAAGATATTCTTCGCCGGTTTGATGAAGAATTCGTCTTTCGCAGGGTTTGGATAGATGCTCATTGCATTATCAGCTGAAACATTACTTGTTGCCAAGTTCTTACATTCTTCAGGTACATCATAATCTTCAACTTGATCCATAATACTTAATTTTGAACCAGCAGAAGCATTAACTCCTAACCCTCTCTTCGCAAAAGTCTCCCAAATCATACATTTATCTGCACCACCTGTTGTGGCAAGTTCTGCTTTTAAAATAGCATTTCTTCCGTCGATAAAAGTTGGGCTACAAGGCTGTAATTTCAAACCATCAACAACAAGTTGTAATACTCTTGTACTGCCGTTGGTTTTATTTGCCATTACATCAGAAGAATATCCATATTTTTCTACATATTTCCAATGGAGATCCCACAGCATCGTTGCCCAAACGAACCCAATTGAATGAACTAATGGATCAGCATCGGTTCCCATTCCATTGGTATTTGCATACGTAAAACTATTGATACCAAAATTAGGAGAATATTTTGCAGGACGGAGTCCACCTCCGGTAATGGGCTCAGAATTTACAAAAGTTGCGATTCCTCTTGGAATATCTTTGGTATCGCCAGTACGGTTTGTCAACATTAAAGCAAAGAAATCGGACCAACCTTCACCCATCTGTTCTGTTGACCCAGCGGGTGTCAAACAAGAAAAACCATCACCGGTTAATCTATTGGAAATTCCATGGCCATATTCATGAATAACAATTCCGTTGTCAAAACTTCCATCTTTTGTTTTTTGGGTAGATGCATCATACTTCAAAGTAACATTCACATTTTTTGTAGCTAATAAATTCTTAATATAAAGCCCTTCATCATTTTCAATTAAAACTGATGGAATTTTAATAGTAGAATCAGTTCCTCCCATACCCGATGTTGGCGTAGAGTCTGGTAAATTATATATGATTGCTGCAGTTGCACCGGCATCTTGAGCTATTTTCACCTTCACGGTAAATCCGCAAGTTCCTCTTTCTATCAAACCAATTTTACCCGTAAGTGATCCTGCAGGAAGAGGTGTACACCCATCCGCAACTGAGGCTATTTTCACATCACCGGTTACCCCGGCAACAGTTAAACTGGGTCCAAAAGTGGTTGAAACTACGTTGGGTACAGTTCTACCAATCGCTTCTGAAGGCGAATTATAAAAAACCCTATTGACTATAGAACCATCGAAAAGATACATCTGCATTCTTGGTCTGCTTCCATCAGAGGGTGTATAAAAATTAGCGTTATTTCGACCGCCTCCATCTTGCGCTTCCGCTTGAACATAATCATTCTGCTGACCACCTTTTCCAAAGTTATAGGCCTGAAAATTTCTGGCCGTTTCAGTAAAACCTAAACGATAGAAAATATCATGAACTTTATTATTGATGTAAAATAAATTGGTAATAGACGCATTTAGGTTAAAAGCCGCAATATCTTCCATAATAGGGAAATCGAAAATTCGGTTCGTGCCGCCATCGGCATACGCTCCAGCAGTATTACTCTTCGCCATGTCGTCATAAGCCATCACGTTGTTCCCGCGGGTTGTATTGTAATTGCCGACGTAAGTTCCGCCTGAGATAGAGTGCCACCCTTCTGGAGAGGCATCTAAAAACCAGGGATTACTTACTACTGAACGATTGCCGTGGTTTGGACTTTCTAACGGCAAAGCAAACACATTGTAGCTTGCGCTATTGGGCGCTAAAGCGATAGGACCTATCATTACAGTCTCATCACTGAATTTTTCTGAAAAACCAACGGGCAAATGGGAGGAATAATCATGGTGAAAAGCATCGTGGTTAAAAGTACAAGAAAGTGTTAAATTATCTTTCCTCAAAATCTCTCCGGTCATTGCATCTGCAAGCACATCCCAGTAATTTGAAGTTCCTTTTTCCTCAAAAATAAACTCATAGCATAATTTCAACTCACTGCTGTCCTGCGTTTGAAAATAGATCAGTCTGTTTTTCACCGTAGGAATCCCATCTTTATCGCTTTCATTAATTCCTATTATTTGATACTGGGATGGATTCTTTAAACCTAATTTCTGTGCCGCATTTGCGAAAGCAATAGGGCCGGCAACTGCCGAAGTGGGCTTAGCTGCACCTGAATAATTATTTTTGAAATCATCTTCATAATAGGTTACTTTTGATTCTTTGATTAAAGCGGTTCCTAATGCATTATAAACAGGGATTCCATTATAAGTCTGTTGGATTTTCACCACATCGCCTTTCATTGAGGTAGAAAAATCTTCACTAATGATCTCGAAGTTCTTTAAATCAGTTTTCATGAAATTATTCTGTGCAGAAATATGACTTTGAATAATCGTCTTAAAATCCTGCGAATTCGCATTCCCAAAAGAAAACAGGAAGCATACGGCCGCAATCTTCAAAGGTAAATTTCTATTTTTCATATATATTATTTATTTGTCGCCGAATTTATAAAAAAAATAGACATATTTTAAATTTTTAACACAAAAACACCAATAACGTTCACTTTAATTTTAAATATGCATGCAGGTTCCTGTGGATCAGATAGTAATTCGCGGCTGTAAATATAGATCTTCATCGATTTTAGCACCTTGAAGGACAAACTCACACATAACCTAAGAAATAATTCTGCGAAAAATGAAATCAGTAAGAGTATTAATATATTTGCAAAAAAAATGAGCTGTCTTTCGACAGCTCAAATTCTATAGTTTGAAAATCAAGGCTTATTTACCTTCCATTTTCTTTTTCAATTCTGCTAAAACATCTAAATCACCAAGAGTTGATTTTTCTTCGTTGTTTGAAGAACCTGTTGATTTGTTAGATGAAGTATTAGATGATGCCTCTCTTACATTTTTCTTTTCTTCGTCTCTGAAGATTCCTGTATGAGAAACCACTACTCTTTTGAATTCTTTGTTGAATTCGATCACTTTGAAATCAGCGCTTTCTCCTTTCTTGATTTTAGATCCGTCTTCCTTCTCTAATAATCTTGATGGACAGAATGCTTCAACTTCCAGATCTTCGAACTGAACCTGAGCTCCTTTGTCGAAAACTTCAGTTGCTGTTCCTGCGTGTACAGTTCCTTCAGCATATTTAGTTTCAAATTTATCCCAAGGATTCTCCTGTAACTGTTTGTGACCTAAAGATAATCTTCTTGCTGCTGTATCTAATTCTAGAACTACAACTTTCAATTGATCTCCAACTGCACAGAATTCTGATGGATGCTTGATTTTCTTAGTCCAAGAAAGATCAGAAATATAGATTAGTCCGTCGATACCTTCTTCCAGTTCTACGAATACACCGAAGTTAGTAAAGTTTCTTACTGTTCCTGTGTGCTCTGAACCTACCGGATATTTAGCTTCGATATTCGACCATGGGTCTTGGCTTAACTGCTTCATACCCAAAGAGATTTTTCTGTCTTCTCTGTCTAAAGTTAAAACTTCTGCTTCAACTACATCTCCTACTTTTACGAAATCACCAGCACTTCTTAAGTGAGTTGACCAAGACATTTCTGAAACGTGAATTAAACCTTCAACACCTGGAGCAACTTCTACGAATGCACCGTAATCAGCAAGTACTACTACTTTACCTTTTACTTTGTCTCCAACTTTCAAGTCAGCAGAAAGAGCATCCCAAGGATGAGCTTCTAATTGCTTCATACCTAACTGGATTCTTGTTTTCTCATCATCAAAATCAAGGATTACCACTTTCACAGTCTGTCCGTCTTCCAGGATTTCTGATGGGTGATTCACTCTGCTCCAAGAAAGATCGGTAATGTGGATTAATCCATCTACACCTCCTAAGTCAACGAATACACCGTAAGAAGTAATATTCTTAACAGTACCTTCTAATACCTGACCTTTTTCTAACTGAGCGATGATCTCTTTTTTCTGACCTTCGATATCTGCTTCGATTAACGCTTTGTGAGATACGACAACGTTTTTGAATTCCGGGTTGATTTTCACAACTTTGAATTCCATTGTTTTACCTACGAACTGATCGTAATCTTTAATTGGTTTCACGTCGATTTGAGAACCTGGTAAGAATGCTTCAATACCATGAACATCTACGATCATACCTCCTTTTGTTCTTGATTTTACAAAACCATTAACGATTTCTCCAGTTTCGTGAAGTTCGTTAACTCGATCCCAAGCTTTCAGGATTCTGGCTTTTCTGTGAGATAATTGTAATTGACCTGATTTATCTTCTCTTCTGTCAACCATTACTTCAACCTCATCACCTGCTTTAAGCGCTGGATTGTAACGGAATTCGTTTAAAGAGATTACTCCTTCAGATTTGAAGTTGATGTCAACAATCGCTTCTTTGTCAGTAAGTCTTACAACTTTACCGATAAGAACGTCGTTGTCCTGAAGATTGTTAAGAGATCCATTATAGATTTCTTCCAGATCACTTTTCTCCTGTCTGGATTCTGCATCTAGACCTGATTCAAATGAATCCCAATCAAACTGTTCTGGAGCTACGTTTTGGTTCAAAAGAACCTCTGCTTTGTCTGTCGTTTCTGACATAATTAAATAATTTGTATTCTTTATCTTTCAATATCTGGCTTAATGTGGTTGTTTGAAAAATACAGAAGATGTTAGTTGTTAATGTTTTACCTTAGCCAAATGCTTCCACAAAAAGTGGTGCAAAATTACGCTATTATTTTACAATACCTATTATTATCAATGAAATTTATGATGATTTTATGATAAAAAAAGACTTTAATAAATGCATTCCCTTACCTTTGCAAAATGGAATTACAGACAATTTATCAAAACCTGCAGATTCAGGATCTGAATCAAATGCAGAAAACGACTTATAAAGCTTCAGAAAACAACAAAGACGTTATTCTTCTTTCGCCTACAGGATCAGGGAAAACACTGGGTTTTCTATTTCCCGTTTTAAGAAATTTAAAGAGAAACACCACCGGAATTCAGGCGATTATTTTAGTACCGTCCAGGGAATTAGCACTACAGATTGAGCAGGTTTTCAAAAGCATGGGCACCGATTACAAAGTTACGGTTTGCTACGGCGGTCACGATAAAAAAATAGAAGTTAACAATTTAATTGAAGCTCCTGCACTATTAATAGGAACACCGGGCAGAATCGCTTATCATTTAAAAAATAACAATTTCGATCCTTCCACCATTGAAACTATGGTTTTAGATGAATTTGACAAATCGCTGGAATTTGGTTTTCATAATGATATGAGTTTCATCATTAATGAAATGCCCAATCTTTCGCAAAGAATATTGACTTCTGCCACCGCAATGCCGGAAATCCCGGAATTCACCGGAATCGAACGTCCTGAAAAGGTTGATTTTCTGAAAGTTTTGGAAATAAAACCAGATTTTCAACTGAGGAAAGTAATGACTACTTCAGAAGAAAAGTTAGAAACGCTATTTACTTTACTATGTAAAATCGGGAATAAAAGAACCCTCATTTTTTGCAACCACCGGGACGCGGTCGACCGTATTTCGGAACTACTCAAGGAAAAAGGAATCTCACGAGAAACCTTTCACGGCGGAATGGAACAAGATGAAAGAGAACGTGCTTTGCTCAAATTCAAAAATGATTCTTCCCGTATTTTAATCACCACCGATCTAGCTTCCAGAGGTTTAGATATTCCTGAAGTGGAATCGATTGTCCATTATCAATTGCCTCCGAAAGAAGACGCGTTCGTTCACAGAAACGGACGGACTGCCAGAATGAACGCAAAAGGTTTTGTCTATTTAATAATGACAGAGGATGAAAATTTCCCTTTCATTAAAAAAAACACACCCGAAGAAATTCTTACCCAGGATTATAAAATGCCGGCTAGAACGCCTTTTCTAACCATTTATATCAGCGCTGGAAAAAAAGATAAAGTAAATAAAGTGGACATCGTAGGTTTTTTAATTAAAAAAGGAGAACTGCAAAAAGAGGATATTGGACTGATTGAAGTAAAAGACACTACTTCTTATGTCGCGGTAAACAGGCAAAAAGTGGTTGCTTTGCTAAAAAAATTAGAAAACCATAGACTGAAGAATAAAAAACTGAAAATCGAAATTGCTTATTAAAAATACCACGAATACACGAATTTTTCTTCAATGGGATGAAAATAAAAAACACTCCGCTGGTTTCTATAACCTCCATCAATTTTTAATTCGTGTATTTGTAGCAAAAATGACCGATAAAAATAAGTTTGCCCTGAAAATGAGCAATATTCTATTCAGAAAAGTCTTAATTTTTATGTAATTTTGTTTTTTGACCTTTTCCAAATGAAAATTAATTTACCAGATAAGCTCTATTATTCTATTGGCGAAGTTTCCAAAGCTTTTGATGTCAATGCTTCGCTGATTCGTTATTGGGAGCAGGAGTTTCCTATCATAAAGCCCAAGAAAAACAAAAAAGGAAACCGATATTTTACTCCGGAAGACATTAAAAACCTGAAGATAATCTATCATTTGGTTAAAGAAAAAGGCTATACGCTCGATGGCGCCAGAATCGCTTTAACTACCAACTCTAAAATCTCTGAAACCGTCTCGATGATTGACCGGCTAGAGTTTGTAAAAGCTGAATTACAAAAATTAAAAGAATCACTCGCAGAAAGAGCCGAATAAAAATAACTGTTTTTGTTAATAAAAATAGGTGTTTTTCACTTTTATACGATTTTTTTTCATAATAGCTTTACGGAAAATTACTATCATGAGATTCTCCGTACCATTATCAGCAGCAAAAAATTATTTTCTGGGCTTTGCAGTAGCCTGTATTTTTTTGGGGTCTGGCTTGTACTTTTTCAATACCGACAAAACTGACGAAAAAGCACCGCTCACTTTTTTAGAGAGTTTAGAAACAGAAAACCTCACGACTAAAAAAGTCAGTTTAACCAAATTTAATCCGAATGACCTCGATGAACAGCAATGGATAAATTTAGGATTCTCTGAACGGCAGGTAGCCACCATCCTTAAATATAAATCTGTGGTGGGCGGAAATTTCAGTTCAAAGGAACAGTTCAGGAAATGCTATGCCATTTCGGAAGAAAAATATATGGAATTAGAACCGTATCTGCTTCTTCCCGACCACGCAAAAAAATCGAATTCTTACCAAAATTATGTGCGCAGTTACAGCTCCGGAAGAACTTACTACAGCGCTGCCACTTCACCGAAGAAGGGGTTATCTATTCCCGAAAAATTTGATCCTGACGCTTACAGCATCAATGATTTTATTAATTTAGGTTTTACAGAAAAGCAAGCCATTTCGATTTTGAAATATAAAAACTATCTGGGTGGAAGTTTTATCAGCAAAGAAAAATTTAAAGAATGCTATATCATCAGCGAAGAAAATTACAGAAAACTGGCCCCTTATTTACTTCTTCCTGAAACAGCTTCTGGAAACAGTTTCGAAAAAAAAACCTTTACAAGCCAGACTTCCTCCCATGAAAAACCAGCGGTTACTTATTCCCAATTTGACCCAAACACGACCAACCTTGAAGGCTGGAAAAATCTGGGTTTTTCTGAAAAACAAGCACAGGTAATCATTAATTACAGAGACAAAAATCTGAAAGGAAGCTTTAAATCATTAGAAGACATCGCCCGTTGCTTTGTAATTTCTGCGGAAAAATTTGAACAGTTAAAACCCTATATCATTTTAAATTCCCAAAATCTAAATAATAGAAACTTACCAAATCCGCCTGTTACTATAAACAGTCCTCCTCCTTATCAAAATGCCAAAACGCCAGGTAGTGAAGAAACAAAAACTGATTTTACGAAAACAGATTTGAACAAAATCACTTTCAAACAATTGATAGAGTTTGGTTTTGATGAAAAAAGTGCTGCAAGTTATATCGGATTTCGAAATAAATTGGGAGGATTCGTTTCTGCCAAGCAGATTGTCGACACCTACAATATCGACAGAGATCTCGCTGAAAAGCTGATAGCAACCGCACCTTTATCTACAGATAACATTCCAAAATATGCTCTGATGGACGCCCCGGAATCCTGGTTGAAAAGCCATCCGTACTTTAAATACTACGCCGATAAAATCATCTACTATAGAATCAGCTATTCGGATGAGAAAAAATTTTTCAGAACAATGAACATCAAACCCGAAGCAGAGCAGAATATGAGATTATACCTTAAATAAAAAATCAGCTTCCGGGGAAGCTGATTTTTTATAAAACACCGTCATTATTAGTTTTTGATAAACTTCAATGATTCTTTATCAAGTTTTAAAATATAGACGCCAGGATTCAACTTTTGAACATTGATGAAGTTTTTATTCTTAAACGGTAAATTCTCCTGCTGAATAAATTTTCCTGAAATATCGTAAATAGAAGATTTTTGAATTTTCTCAACCTGCTTTCCTTTGATGTATAAAGTATTTCCAACCGTAGGATTCGGGTACACAGACCAGTCGTTACTGCTGTAAATACTGACATCGGAAGCTGCTAAAACTCCTAAATTCTCACAATAATCTGTCGGGTAACTTTGCCACTCCGAAAGCGAAAAAGTTTTGGCAGGATTCGTCACTGATGGCAATCTATAAAGGGAAACATCGGATAAAGTTGATGAATTATTCATTCCGTAAGTTCCGATCGCCTCTACGGTGGTGGTATTATATTTCAATTCCATATAATTACTTCCCACGAAAGTCATTTGTGGAGCTGCGGAAACAAACTTCGCCTGTTCATTAGTAATGCAAGATAAATTAGCTCTCGGATTAAGAACTACAAAAGTTTCGTTATGCTCCACAGTTCCTTCCAATTCATAAGGAGCCGGAGAATAATAATTTGTTCCGCTATAGAACTGAATATTGATGCGATACTTGTTCAAATTAACAGCATGCCCGGTTTTATTCGTGATTTCAATAGCTTTATTATCAGCTGTTCCTTCCAAATATTTGGTAATCATTAAATCTTTTGCATAAATATCCTCATCTAAAGTGGTTACGGACAACAAATTACTTTCCGGTGATTCGGTGTAATTTCGGTAATATGCTTTTACCGTAAATTGATAAGAGGTAGACGGAGAAAGATGATCTGCCGTAAAATTTGCATTTTTTGTATAGCCAACCGAATTTCCGTTTTGAAAGATTTTATATCCCAAAACATCGCGATCTGAAGAAGGAGTCCAGATTAAATTAACAAAATACGCACTGGTCTGCGAACTGCTTAAATTCTGTGGAGCTTGCGGAGTTATGACCGCGTGACTTTGCGACCAAATTGAGTCGACCCATTCGGGATGATCGATGAAGGGATTTCTGTTTTTCTGAATCGCATACACCGCATTGTTTCTCTCAACTTCTTTAGGCGAAACGGGATCATTCTTATGCCATTGCAGAAGCATTGCTAAAAACCAATCTTCATAAGCCTTCTCTTCTGTTCCATCCAGAGGGCTTGTGTCATTTGCTGGCGAAGTACCGTTATAGTAATTGAAAGAATTTAATTTTCCTTCATACCGAACCACATAATACAATAAAGTTCTGGCAATATCACCTTTAAATTCGGAATTTGGCTCATAGACTCTGCCAGTATAAGCGGAATTTGGCGTGCCGTTTTTACTGATTTTAGAACCATTGGTAAAAGTGTAATAATTCGGTGTTCCTGCAATTCCGTAAGGATAATTACTTCTTAGTTGATTAATTTTCGCATCGGTAGGGATCACAAAAAACAAATCAGAATACATAGGATAATTGCTGTTGAAACTACTTTGCGGCATCATGTGTTCGCGGTTATACCCCAACCCTTCCGTTGCGGCAGAACTGATGAGATTTTCTTTGGTATAATGATAAGCAGTGGTTCCGTTTGGATTATTGCTGTACATATCCAGTAAATAAGTAGTGTTCGATGCATCATAATCATAATAATGATCCACGTCGGTTTGTCCATAGAAATTGGGCAAATCGCCATAATGCCAGGTAATGGTTTTGGAGGAAATGATATCATGAAGTTTCGATTTTAGTTCATACCCATTAAGCCCAGAAGTTCCGTCATAATAATTTGTCGGCGATTGAGAAAAAAAGAAGACAGGCAATAAGAAAACAGAAAATAAAAGTTGTTTCATTGTTAAAATTTTGGATTGCTAAATTAGTTAAATAACTAATGTTTGATAACTAAAAATCATTAATTTTTTATGAATTTTTTAAACACTGACAATACTTTTTGAAAAAAGAACCATCTATCACATATATTTTAAAGTTAAAAAAAATTTTCTTAATACATCATTTTAATTATCTTTGAAAACAAAAATAATATATGAACAGCGAGACTACTCACAACCTTAATATGATCGCAGAAACCGCCAGAGATTTTGCAGAAAAAAATATTCGTCCTAACATTATGGACTGGGACGAAAGCCAAACTTTCCCCGTAGAATTATTTCACCAGCTGGGTGATATGGGATTCATGGGAATCGTGATTCCGGAAGAATATGGTGGTTCGGGTCTGGGTTATCACGAATATGTGACTATTCTGGATGAAATCTCACAGGTAGATCCTTCGATAGGACTTTCTGTCGCTGCCCATAATTCACTGTGTACCAACCATATTTATGAATTCGGGAATAAGGAACAAAGACACAGATGGTTGCCGCAACTCGCTTCCGGTAAAGTCATCGGTGCCTGGGGATTAACCGAACATAACACCGGATCCGACTCTGGTGGTATGAGCACTACGGCCGTAAAAGATGGTGACGACTGGATTATTTCAGGAGCAAAAAACTTTATTACGCACGCCATTTCAGGAGATATCGCTGTAGTAATGACCAGAACCGGCGAAAAAGGAGCCAGAAATAATTCTACTGCCTTTGTTTTAGAAAAAGGAATGGCCGGATTTACGTCAGGTAAAAAAGAAAACAAATTGGGAATGCGCGCCTCAGAAACAGCAGAACTTATTTTTGACAGCGTAAGAGTTCCCGATGCAAACCGTTTAGGTGAGGTTGGTTCCGGCTTCAAACAGGCGATGAAAATCCTGGATGGAGGTAGAATTTCTATTGCTGCCTTAAGTTTAGGAATTGCAAAAGGTGCTTATAAAGCGGCTTTGAAATATTCGAAAGAAAGACATCAGTTCGGAAAAGCAATCAATCAGTTCCAGGCGATTAATTTCATGTTGGCAGATATGGCCACCGAAATCGATGCTGCCGAATTATTGATTCAGCGTGCTTCAAATCTAAAAAATGCCAAACAGCCAATGACCAAAGAAGGCGCAATGGCAAAATTATATGCTTCTGAAGCCTGTGTAAGAATTGCTAATAATGCCGTTCAAATTTTCGGAGGTTATGGTTATACCAAAGATTTCCCGGCTGAAAAATACTACAGAGATTCTAAACTCTGTACGATTGGAGAAGGAACTTCTGAAATCCAGAGATTGGTTATCGGAAGAGAAATTTCAAAATAATTCTTGTAGAAAAAAATATAATTAAAAGCTGCTTCATTCATGAGTCAGCTTTTTTATTTATTAAACTGAATGTATATATTTGTTAAAATTAAAAATTGAATGGATAAAATAGATTCCCTAAATCAGGTTGCAGAATTTCACAAAACATTTAATGCGCCTGTACTGGAAAAACCGGCAATTCCCGACTTTGACCGGTGCAACTTGAGAATTGCACTTTTGCAGGAAGAATTAAATGAACTGAAAGACGCCATCGCCGACAAGAATATGGTGGAAATTGCAGATGCTTTGTGTGATTTACAATACGTTTTAAGCGGAGCCGTTTTGGAATTTGGGTTGGGCGAAAAATTTGTCAGATTATTTAATGAAGTTCAGCGCTCCAATATGTCTAAAGCGTGCGCAAACCAACAGGAAGCTGCAGAAACAATCGCATTTTATAAGGAAAAAGGTGAAGCTGCTTACGCGCAAAATTCCGGGGATAAAATTAATGTACACCGCCTGTCTGATCACAAAGTTCTCAAAAACCTCTATTACTCACCCGCAGATCTGAAAACCATCCTGGAAGAATAATTATAATAATCCATTTTCAATTACCTATACAATGAGAAATTTCACTAAAACAATACTCACTGCATCTACGCTGTTTCTTGCGTTACAATCCTGCAATTCACAGAAAATTGTGATAAACCGTGAAGTAGAGACAAAAAATGATGGAAAAATGCTTTTAGGACCTCAAACAAAAAATCAACTCTTAAAAGAGCCTTACAATGAATGGTTCGGAAAAGAACACGACGAATACCAAATTGATCAGAAAGCAATTGCCGAACTGAAAAAAGAAAAACTGAATTCTTACAATATCACTTTGGTAATGGGAACCTGGTGTGAAGACAGCCACCGCGAAGTTCCCAGATTATTCAAAATATTGGAAGCGGTTGGATATCCGGAAAATAAACTTACCATGATCGCGGTCAACCGTAAAAAAGAAGCTCCGAACGGCGAAGAAGGCCCCTTAAATATTCAGCGGGTCCCGACCATCATCGTACAGAAATACGGCAAAGAAATTGGCAGGATTATTGAAAGTCCTTCAACAGGATATCTGGAAAGAGATTTAGTGGATATCCTTAAAAAAGACAATACATCCCTCAAAGATTTAATAAAGTAAATTTGAAAGCAAACCAAAAACCATTATTCTTTATCGCCGGCGCAGTAGTGATGTTGCTCCTCTTTTTTCTGTGGAATTCTTTAACAAAAAAAGCTGAAGACAAAGTTCAGAACGATTATTACATCATTACCAATCAAATAAGAAAGCTGAATAAACTGGTCGTGCTGGAACAGGATTTCTCGAGCATGCAGAAAACGAAAATCACCTCACAGATGTTAGGCAGCTCGCTGCTACCTTCCTCTGAAAAGCAGATTATCACCTTTACCAAAACCAATGCACAGGTAACCTTCGACTTGTCTAAAATGAAAATAAAAGTTGATTCTATCAATAAAAAACTCATTATTACAGAATTACCAAATGCAGAAATCCGAATCATTCCAAGCGTTGAAATTCAATCTTTGGATGACGCTTTCTTTAATCGGTTTACCAGCAAAGATTTTCAGAAAATCACCAAATCAGCAAAAGACAACGCTTATAAAACGGTCAACCAAAACAGACTTCGGGATGAAGGTAAAAAACAACTTTTAAAAGATTTAGATCAAATATTTGTTTTGGCAAAGGCTTTGAACTATAAAATAGAAGACCAGACCGGTCAGATCGATTTATCAAAACTTTAATTATCAAAGTATGGATTCTCCCAAAAATAAAAAAAACAAAGAAGCCCGCGTAAAAAAGGAAAATGAGGATTTACCCAATCTACCGGCCGCCACTGAAGAAATAAAAAATGAACATGCTGTAAAAAAACAAATTAAAAAAAGTTCCCGATTACAGCCCGATGGCAAGACTGACAATACAGATCAAAACAGCGAAAATTAATTTTCGCTGTTTTTTATTGTTAAAGTATTATTAAAGTCCGTCAGCACCAGCCAAATGTCACACAATTTGCATGCAATATGTTACGCATACCATTTTGCAGAATCCAACAAATTTTCAGCAATGACATATACTATAACCGGAGTTTTCCCAACCATCGACGACGCAATTTCAGCAGCCGAAAGCTTAACCAAAGCAGGATTTATCAAACAATTTCCTGGTTTTACAAAAAATACTAAATTTCAACCTGAATCTTTGATAGAAGATCATTTTATCGACCGGAATGAAATTTCAGTGTATACCCCCAACTTAAACCGGGCGCATAAAGCGAAAAATATTTTGATAAAATTTGGAGCTGAACTCAATAAGATAACAGGCATCTGCCACGAAAAAATACAGGATGCAAAACTAGCAAAGACCTCGTTTATGCACTCTAGAAAGAGAAAAAAACTAAAGAAAAGTAATATCAAGTTTAACCAGGAGCCATTAAACTGATGCCTCATCAATATTTTTTTTAATAGTTAGAAATCGTCTCAAAATGAAAATATAGGGACGATTTCTTATTTTGAAGATGAGTTTAACAACTTCAGAAAATAAACTTTTCATTTTCAAAATCCAAACCCTTTATCTTCAACACTCAAAAATTTCTCATATTTTGGAACTGAATACCATCAGTTTGCACTAATGGATAGTTTTCAATAAAAGACAATCCGATAAAGCAAAAAAATCCTTATTTTTGCAACTTAAATTTTTAGTTCAAAATGATTAAAATCACTCTTCCCGATGGAAGCATCAAAGAATTTGAAGGCGCGATAACTCCGCTTGACGTAGCAAAATCAATTAGCGAAGGTTTGGCAAGAAACACCATTTCCGCAATTTTAAACGGAACACAGGTAGAAACAACCACTCCTATAACCACAGATTCTACGCTTCAATTGCTGACCTGGAACGATGATTTGGGTAAAAAAGCATTTTGGCATTCCTCTGCTCACCTTTTAGCACAGGCGATTATGGAGTTTTATCCGGAGGCAAAATTAACGATAGGTCCGGCAATTGAGCAGGGTTTTTACTATGACGTAGATTTCGGCGACGAATCTTTATCAGAAAAAGATTTTGAGAAAATAGAAAAGAAAATGCTGGAGAATGCAAAAAAAAATACAACCTTCAGTCTATACCCTGTTTCAAAAGCAGATGCGCTAAAAGAATACGCCGACAATCCATATAAAACAGAATTAATTTCTAACCTGAATGATGGGGAAATTACTTTCTGTACCCACGATAACTTCACAGACTTATGTCGTGGCGGCCATATTCCGTCAACCGGAATTGTAAAAGCAGCAAAAATTCTTAACGCAGCCGGAGCTTATTGGAGAGGAGACGAAAAAAACAAACAGTTAACCCGCGTGTACGGAATCACTTTCCCGAAACAAAAAGATTTAACTGAATATTTAGAACGTCTTGAAGAAGCAAAACGGCGCGACCACAGAAAACTGGGTAAAGAATTAGGAATCTTTGCTTTCTCTGAAAAAGTAGGTGCAGGTTTACCGTTATGGTTACCAAAAGGGACTGCACTCCGCAAAAAACTCGAGGATTTCCTATCGGCTGCTCAGAAAAAATCAGGGTACGAATTCGTAATGACGCCGCATATTGGTGCCAAAGAATTATACGTAACATCCGGTCACTGGGATAAATACGGCGCTGACAGTTTTCAGCCCATCAAAACTCCGAACGAAGGTGAAGAGTTTATGTTAAAACCAATGAACTGTCCACATCACTGCGAAATCTATAAAGTGGGGCAATGGTCTTACAAAGATTTACCAAAACGTTTTGCAGAATTCGGAACGGTTTACAGATACGAACAGTCAGGAGAACTCCATGGTTTGACCAGAGTCCGTGGCTTTACCCAGGATGACGCACACATTTTCTGTACACCAGATCAGTTGCTGGCAGAATTCGAAAATGTAATTGATTTAACACTGTATGTTTTTAAATCTTTAGGATTTGAAGATTTTGTCACTCAGGTTTCTTTAAGAGATCCGAAGAACAAAGAAAAATATATCGGCAGCGATGAAAACTGGAAAAAAGCAGAAGATGCGATTATACAGGCTGCTCAAAAGAAAGGCTTAAACTATGTGATTGAATATGGCGAGGCAGCTTTCTATGGTCCTAAACTCGATTTCATGGTCAAAGATGCACTCGGTCGTAAATGGCAATTGGGAACGATTCAGGTAGATTATAATTTACCGGAAAGATTTGACCTCTGGTACAACGGAAGCGATAATGAAAAACACCGGCCAGTGATGATTCACCGTGCGCCATTCGGTTCTATGGAAAGGTTTATTGCAATTTTGCTGGAAAATACAGCAGGAGATTTCCCTCTTTGGTTAGCTCCAAATCAGTTCACTATTTTACCGATAAGTGAAAAATATGTGGATTATGCAAAAAAAGTTTCACAATTGCTGGAAAATCACGATATTTGTGGACTGGTTGATGAACGAAACGAGAAGACGGGTAAAAAAATCCGGGATGCAGAATTACAGAAACTGCCATTTATGCTGATCGTAGGTGAAAATGAAGAAGGTACCGGAACAGTTTCTGTAAGAAGAAGAGGTGAAGGAGATCTGGGCACCATGAGCGTAGAAGACTTTATCAATTACTTCAAAAAAGAAGCAAAAATTTAAAAAAAATAGAATTTAACCAATTAAAATAAGACACCATAGCACAAAAATTTCATTACAGAGGTAGAGGTCCACAGAGACGTGTTCAAGAAGATTTGCACCAGATTAATCAAAAAATCCGGGCAAGAGAAGTACGTTTAGTAGGTGATAATGTGGAACCAGGCGTTTATCCGCTAGAAAAAGCTCTTGAAATAGCAAAAGATCAGGAATTAGATTTAGTGGTTATTTCAGATAAAGCAGAACCTTTTATTTCCAGAATTCTGGATTATAAAAAGTTTCTTTATGAGCAAAAAAAGAAGCAGAAAGAACTAAAGGCCAAACAAGTAAAAGTGACCGTAAAAGAAATCCGATTCGGTCCGCAAACCGATGAGCATGATTACGATTTCAAGAAAAAACACGCCGAAAAATTCTTAGAAGAAGGTTCAAAACTGAAAACTTACGTTTTCTTTAAAGGCCGTTCAATCATCTTTAAAGATCAGGGAGAAATCCTTCTTCTTAAGTTGGCTCAGGAATTAGAGCACGTTGGAAAAGTTGATCAATTGCCGAAATTAGAAGGCAAGAGAATGATTATGATGATGAGCCCGAAAAAACCGGCTAAGTAAATTTGATGATCAGTTGATTTTTCAACTTTGAATTATAAAATAGCAAAGAGATTCTTTTGAATCTCTTTTTTTTTGCGTTAAAATCAAATATCTTTTTTACAATCGTACGCTGAAAATAACAATGGAAGAGGGAAAAAATAATGTTTAGACAAGACAGTTTAATTACAGAAAAATTTTCATTTAAAGAAACTTTACCGAAATTTCCGTTTCAGGGTTTGTGTTAAAAACTTGTAAAGTTGACTATAGGCATTGATTTTGTCATCATTTTTGATATGATATCAACTACCAAATTACCATTAATAATATTAAAAAATTAAAATTATGTCGTATACCATCGTGGGAATGTTCCCGAACAATGAAGATTTAGATAGAGTCGAAAGACAATTCGAAAGTGCCGGTTTTCCAAAACAAGATTATACTATTTCGCGCTATTCCACTTCAGCATTAGACGACAAATCCTCAGGTTTTAATCATTTCAAGGAAGATGAAAAAACTTCGGGATTTTGGCATTGGCTTTTCGGTGATAATGAAGATGAAAAAAATAAATACAGTTATGCCGGTACAAAAAGTAATATTGTAACCGTTTACACTGATGAAATGGACCGTGCGGAAAAAGCGAGAAAAATCATGAACGATGAAGGAGCAATTAACGTCAACGAATTTACAAAAGAAAGATATCCCGAAACCGCTCAAAAACATAATGATCTAAGTGAAGCGGAGCGCGCCAGAATAATTACCAAAGCAAAAAACAATCTTTATTTTACCGACGCAACCCGGTTTTATGATGCCACAAGCGATGGCATGGAGTCGGATATGGACTCTGAAGGAAGTCGAAATACCTTTTAAAAAAAATTATTTCACAGCAATTTCGTTATTATTGAAATCGTTTTTTTAGCCTGAAAATGATTTCAATGATGAGCCCTAAAAATCCTGCTAAATAAATTTGATGATCAGTTGATGTACTGATTTCTTGCTAACATTGCTTTGATTGATAAACTAAAAAAGAGACTCTAACGAATCTCTTTTTTAGTTAAATACTAATTTATAAAATTTCAGCCTCAGTTATCAAAATCAAAGTGCCAGTTTATCCGTTTCAAAACGTCCCTTTTGGTGTAAATACCGGTATCGCAAACTTATGAGCAATCCGAAAAAAGTCATTCCGACACCGACCAGTGCAGGGTAATTGAATGCATATCCTTTTTCTAACGGAATTCCGCCCAAAAAAGCTCCCAAAGCATTCGCAATATTAAATCCTGCCTGCATAAAAGCGGCTGCCATCATTTCGCTTCTTGGTGCCGCCTTCATCATCATAATATTAATCGGTGCTGCAACAGCCATGGACAGGGCTCCACAAATAAAAGTAAGCACCAGGGAAACACTTTGATATTCTGACAGAAAAAACACTCCCACTAAAGAAAACATCATTGAAAACAATAAAAGGGAGCATGTTTTTTCCGGACCCAACCGGTCAGATAAAAATCCACCGGCCAGGTTTCCGACGACCATTCCTGCACCGGCAAGCACCATTACATAAGCCATGTGAGCACTGTCAATTTTTGACACTTCGGTCATTAAAGGCGTGATATAGCTGAACCACGTAAATAACCCTCCAAATCCGATGGCTGTAATGAGCAAAACCAACCAGGATTGTTTATGTTTTAAAAATTTTAATTCCTCTAAAAAATGAGTCTCTCCTTTTCTTTCTATTTCCGGTAGCCAAAATTTTAAAGACAGAACGGTGGCCACCCCAATGATTCCAACAATCACAAAATACCACCGCCAGTGAAAGATGTGACCAATATAGGTAACGAACGGAACCATCGCGAGATTCGCGACGGTAAGTCCCGTAAACATCAGTGATATATTAAATGCTTCCTTGCCTTTCTGTGCCATTCTTGCAGCAACCACCGTTCCCACTCCGAAGAATGCACCGTGTGGTAAACCTGAAAGAAATCTGATGATCAGCATGGTAGTATAATCGGGCGCAATTGCCGAAAGACCATTAAATAAAGTAAAAATAACCATTAAGGCAATCAATACTTTTTTGGGTGGAAATCTCACTGCATATCCAATGATTAAAGGCGCTCCGATGACCACGCCAAAAGCATACGCCGAGATCAAATGCCCTGCTTGTGGAATGTTGACTTGTAAAGTATCTGCGATGTCCGGCAATAAACCCATTACCGCAAATTCCGTCGTTCCTATTCCTAAACCTCCGATGGCCAGAGGTATTATTCTTTTATCTAACTTCATTCTCCTATTTTCAAGGTGCAAAAATGAGGAAAATATTCAACGATTACTTCAATTTCTGTTATTTAAATCTGATTTGTGTGATTGATGGTATCAGTAAGAAAATTCACAAAATATGTTTTTCCATTTTAATGTTTGCTCTTTCGTAAAGGCCTTCATCCAGCTTAATTTCAGAAAAACCGTATTTACGGTAAAGGTGAATGGCAGATTCTAATTGCGTATTGGAGTATAAAATTAAAGTTTTTAGGTGTTTTTGTTTCGCAAAATCTAAGCAATGCTCCATTAAAAGTGTTCCGATTTTGTAGCCTTGTGCCTTTTCAGAGACGGCCATTTTTCCTAATTCATAAACACTTTCTGTTTTCTTTAACAGGGAAACGGTGCCCACAATTTTATCATTGAGTTTTGCATAAAAAATAAATCCACCTTTATCAATGATCTCTTCTCTTGGATTGGAGAGCGATTTTATATCACTTTCTTCCACCCGAAAGTATTTTTCCAGCCATTCGTAATTAAGGAGTTTGATGGCTTCTTTCAGGTCGTCAGAATATTCTATTATTTCAATTTTATTTTGGATCATGGTTTTTATAAATCGGTTTTTATAAAGGACTGTAAAGCTTCCAACAAAAATAATTTAAAAATGCGGAACGTTAAATATCGGCAGAATCTTTTGGAATTAAAACTGTTCTGCGGAATCGGCGGTTATTTCCGACAGAGATTGCAGCGAGCAAATTACCGGAAATAAAGTTAATGATGTTTTCGGATTAAAGTAGTAGAATTTGCAAGGGAGGAAATGGAAACTGCCAAAGTGGGATATTTAAATTAAAACAAAAATATGGCTAAAATCCTTGTTGCAGATAGATAGATTTTCGAACGTTTTTATTTTATCCCAAATTGTTTAACCATCCAATGATTAGTATGATTATCCACTAAATCTTTTTTAATTTTCTCATCTTTTGTATCTAAATATTTATAGACTTTTAGCGGAACAGAGTTTGGATATTGAATTAAGCTATTTGAAATTATTTCAGCAGACTCTTTCGTTGCTCCAGCAGAGTTTAAAGCTTCCGCTTTATAAATATTAATAATTATAGGAACACTTCCGTAAGTGTTTTTCAATTCGCTTTCTAAATCTTTGATCAAATTAATCTGAAAATTTGGATCAGGCTGTTTTCCAACTGCAGCGGTTTCAGTAATATGGTTTTGGTATAGCAAAAACATAGTTAGTATCTGCAAATTTTTTGCTTTTTTATCAGAATATAACTTTTGAATTCTTTGGGAAATGTCTTCGCTTAATTCCCCTTGATCAGATTGTAATCCTTGTTCGTAGAAATCATTGAAAAGATGATATACTGTTTTGTCAGCTTTGTCAGTTTTTGAATCTTTTTTTATTTTTTCAATAAATGTTTTATAATCTTCAGAATTTTGGGAAAATAAATTGAGGGAAATTAAGAGTAAAAAGAATAGTATTAAATTTTTCATTTTTTAATAAGTTTTACTTGGTGGCGTTCATCTAAAACTACGGGCAACAAAACCATTACCCGGACAAGTCGGACATCTTCGTCATTCATTATCATCTCAAATATAAAGAATAATTCCCACAAAAGATCTAAATTTCATCAACGATAATCATATCGGCACACAAAATCTTCTAATTAACAAAACGCTCCCGCGTGAGGGATCGCAGCGGTTACCCCGGAATAAGCGGTGGGAAAGCTTTGGCATGAGGAGTATGAGCGGAGAGCCCGACCTGAAGGAGGGAATGGTTCCGTCGTCAGACGGGATAATGACCGACTGAAGGGCACGCCCAATTCTGAACTCAGGAACAAATTAACCTGCGAGAACCTTTATTGATATTCGGTCATAATATGTTTTTGTAATTCACTGAAATTTCGTACTTTTGCAGTCTGAAAAATGTGTAGAATACTGTAAAGTGGGTGCACATGACAAGAAAATGACATTGATAACAAATAGATAAAATTAAGCAAAATGCCAAAATTAAAAACTAAATCAGGTGCTAAGAAGCGTTTTAAGCTGACCGGAACCGGAAAGATTAAAAGAAAAGGTGCTTTCAAAAGCCACATCCTGACCAAAAAAGAAACGAAGCAAAAGAGAAATCTTACGCAAACTTCTTATGTTGCAGAAGTGGACAAAAAGAGCGTTTTACGTCAATTAGCTTTAAAATAGTTTTTATAAATCAACCGGTTTATAAGAATTAACAAATTCAGAAAATTTAACCCTGAAACGGTGCAAACAAGTGTAATGAAATAATTTGCCGCCCTTTTCAAAAAAACAAATTTAATTATGCCAAGATCAGTAAATGCAGTAGCTTCAAGAGCTCGCAGAAAAAAAGTAATTAAGCTGGCGAAAGGTTTTTTCGGTAGAAGAAAAAACGTTTGGACCGTCGCTAAAAATGCCGTACAAAAAGCAATGCAATATGCTTACCGCGGTAGAAAAGAAAAGAAAAGAAATTTCAGATCTCTTTGGATCATGCGTATCAACGCTGGTGCAAGAGAACACGGAATGTCTTACTCCCAGTTTATGGGCGCTCTTAAAACGAACAACATCGAATTGAACAGAAAAGTTTTAGCTGATTTAGCAATGAATCACCCTGAAGCGTTCAAAGCAATCGTTGATCAAGTAAAATAAATGTAGAATTATTTGTTATCAATTATAAATCTCATACCACCAGGTATGAGATTTTTTTATGAGATATGCTCAGTTTTATATAAATTTTAAAAACTAAAGGTTGTTGACAAAAAAACACGCTTAAAAACAAATTGACAAAAGCTCTAAATGATGATGTTTTTTTTATAACGCAACGGCGCAACGGTTAGCTGACAATCATGCTGTTTTGCGTGTGTTTTTTAGGACGCAAGGACGTTACACTTAGCAAATGCGCAAGAAGAAACAAAATTAGATCGCTTATTAATCTGTGAGATCTGTGGAATCTGTGAGAAGTAAAAGCCCTTATATTACTTTCTATTTCTTTCCAGCAACACCTCTTCGATCTCAGTTAGAGAAAAAGATTTTGCTTTCAGCAAGATTAAAAAGTGATACAGCAAATCTGCCGCTTCATTTTTAAAAAGATCGGCATTATCATCTTTCGCTTCAATGACCAGTTCTACCGCTTCCTCCCCTACTTTCTGCGCCATTTTATTGATGCCTCTCTGGTACAATTGGTAGGTGTAAGAGTTTTCAACTTTGTCATCAATTCGTTCTGAAACCGTTTCCTCTAATTCATACAAAAATCCACTCGATTTTTTTCCGCCAAAACAACTGAAACTTCCGGTGTGACAAACATTCCCTGCTGGTTTTGCCTGAATTAAAAGCGCATCGGAATCGCAGTCTTCTTTAATGCTTTTTACATAAAGGTAATTTTCAGAGGTTTCTCCTTTTAGCCAAATCCTGTTTTTGGTGCGGCTGAAGAAATGAACCCGTCCGTCTTTCTGAGTTAATTCCAGCGCTTCTGCATTCATATAACCCAACATTAAAACCTGTTGTGTGCGGGAATCCTGAATAACTGCGGGAACCAAACCGTTCCCTTTTTCAAAATCTATATTCATCTGTAATTTTTTATTGTTTTTAAATTAAATGTCATAAGCAAGCATCAGACTTTATTTGTGTTTATTGGTAAACTTGTTAATAACGATTTCACCGTATGGCGAGTTTATTTTGTTTTAAATGCCGTTTAAGGTCAGAAATATTGACTTCATTGAAATGAAAAATACTCGCAGCCAAAGCACCGGTCACTTTTGTTTGGGTGAAAACTTCGGTAAAATCCTCCATTTTTCCTGCGCCGCCGGAAGCGATGACCGGAAGTTGACAAACCCCGGCAACATTCTGCAACATTCGGATATCGAAACCGTTTTTCGTACCGTCAAAATCCATGGAAGTCAGCAATATTTCTCCGGCTCCGAGATCAGTAACGGTTTTCACCCAATCCAGCGTTTTCAGTTCCGTCTGAATTTTTCCACCATTAATGAAAACATAATCTTCACGATTAATATTCTTCGTATCAATCGCCACCACGACACACTGATTCCCGAATTGCTGTGCGAGTTCCCGAACGAGTTCCGGTCTCCGAACTGCCGCAGAATTGATGGAGACTTTATCCGCGCCGGCTTTTAATAAAGCTTCAACATCTTCTACAGAAGAAATTCCGCCACCAATCGTAAAAGGAATATTGATCTCTGAACTCAGTTTTTCAACGAGTTGAATCAAAGTTTTCCTGTTTTCTAAAGTCGCCGTAATATCCAGAAAAACCAATTCATCAGCACCGTCTTTGACATACTTCTTGGCAAGTTCCACAGGATCGCCGGCAATCCGTAAATCTTCAAACTGAATTCCTTTCACCGTTTTTCCGTCTTTGATATCCAGACACGGGATTATTCTCTTTTTCAACATTTAATTAAATTTTTGAAGTTCTTTTAAACTGATTTTTCCCTCGTATAAAGCTTTTCCGATGATCGCTCCGGAACAGCCGATCTGTTTTAAATCCTGCAAATCCTGTATTGAAGAAATTCCGCCGCTTGCAATTAATGAAATTTTGCATTGACTTAAAATCTCTTTATACAATTCAAATGAAGGCCCTTCCAACATTCCGTCTTTTGAAATATCGGTGCAGATGACTTCTTTCAATCCTTTCGTTTCATAAGATTGAATAAAATCCAGAACATCCAGATCAGAATCGGTTAACCAACCGGACGTTTTTATTTTCCGGTCTAAACAGTCTGCGCCTAAAATTAATTTTTCGGCACCAAATTCACTAATCCATTCTTGGCAAAGTCCCAGATTTTCAACGGCAATACTTCCGATTGTCACTTGATTCGCTCCGGCATTGAAAGCACTTTGCAAACTTTCTCGCGTTTTTATGCCACCTCCAAAATCAATAATTAAATTCGTTTGAACTGCGAGCATTTCTAAAGTTTTTAGATTTTGAATGGTTTTCGCTTTCGCCCCATCCAGATCGACCAAATGTAGATATTGGATTCCGTGCTCTTCATATTCTTTGGCGATATCCAAAGGATTTTCATGATAGATTTTTTTGGTGTCGTAATCGCCTTTCGAGAGACGTACGCATTTCCCGTCGATGATATCTATGGCTGGAATGAGTTTCATTTTTATTTTAGTTTTAAAACCACAAAAAGAACAAAAATTTTTTACTCCTTAAAGCAACTCAAAAATCTATAAAAGAATGAGAATAAATACATTCCTTTTGTCAACTTTAGGAGATAAAATGTAAACTTTTACTTCTGTGACTTTGTGGTTAAAGTCTTTTATTTTAATTTTAAAAAATTTTCAAGAATCTTAGAACCAACATCGCCAGATTTTTCAGGGTGAAACTGCGTTCCATAAAAATTGTCTTTTTGCAAAGCCGCAGAGAAAGGTAAAATATAATCGCACTCGGAAGTCGTATTCTCTCCCACTTCACAATAGTAGCTGTGGACAAAATAGAAATTATCTTCTGCGGAAATTCCTTCTAAAAGTTTACCTTCTATCGCCTGTAAATTATTCCAACCCATGTGCGGAACAATATCGGTGGCGGGAAATTCCTTTACTTTCAGATCAAAAATCCCCAGACATTTGGTATTACCTTCTTCCGAAAAATTGCACAACAACTGTTGTCCCAAACAGATTCCCAAAAACGGTTGTTTCAAAGTCGGAATCAACGTATCTAAATTTCTCTGTTTTAAATAATTCATCGCTGTCGAAGCTTCACCAACTCCTGGAAAAATTACTTTTTCAGCATTTCTGATTTCCTCAGAATCTGAAGTGATGATGGTTTCAAAACCTAACTTTCTTACGGCATTTTCCACGGATTTTACATTTCCGGCGCCGTAATCGATGATTGCTATCATAGTATACCTTTGGTACTTGGGATGGAAAAATTGTTTTGATCCTGCTTTACGGCATCGCGTAAAACTTTGGCAAAAGCTTTGAAAATAGATTCAATTTTGTGGTGTTCATTCTCGCCCTCACACTGAATATTGAGATTGCATTTTCCGGTATCCGTAAATGATTTGAAAAAGTGATAAAATAATTCCGTCGGAACATCGCCAATTTTTTCTCTTTTAAAATCTACATTCCAAACGAGCCAGTTTCTACCTCCGAAATCCAGTGCAATCTGCGCCAAACAATCGTCCATCGGCAAAGCAAACGCGTATCTTTCTATTCCTTTTTTGGATCCCAAAGCCTGTTCAAAACAGGTTCCCAGAACCAAAGCCGTATCTTCGATGGTGTGATGTTCATCGACCTGCAGATCGCCATTGACCAAAATTTCCAAATCAAAATTTCCGTGTTTGGAGATCTGTTCCAACATGTGATCAAAGAACGCCAAACCTGTATTAATATTCGATTTTCCGCTTCCATCCAGATTCAGTTCGATGGTAATTTCGGTTTCTTTTGTTTTTCGGCTGATCTTTGCTTTGCGCGGAATCTGTTTTAAATATTGATAAATTTCATCCCAGCTTTCCGTGGTCAAAGTGGCGTCTTCCAAATTTTCCTTTCCAATAAAAATAGATTGTGTGCCTAAATTTTTCGCCAGTTCTACATCCGTTTTTCGGTCGCCAATGACGAAAGAGTTTTTCAGATCGTAATTTCCGTAAATGTATTTCTGCAGTAATCCGGTTCGCGGTTTTCTGTTGGGCGAATTTTCTGTTTCAAAACTGTTGTCAATAAGGAGATCAGCAAAAACAATATTTTCATTGGCTAAAATGGTCAGCATTTTCTCCTGAGGAATTCTGAAATCTTCTTCAGGAAAAGAATCCGTTCCCAAACCGTCCTGATTGGTCACCATGACCAATTCATAGTCGAGTTCGTTGACAATTTTGGCTAAATTCTGAATCACTTTCGGATAAAATTCCAGTTTTTCTAAAGAATCTACCTGTAAATTTATCGGCGGTTCTATAATTAAAGTTCCGTCACGGTCGATGAATAATACTTTTTTCATGATTTATATTTCTGATAATACGTTTAAAACTTTTAAATTCTCTTCAGGTTTCCCGACACTCAGCCGGAGACAATTTTTTAACTGCGGGTGGCGAAGACTTGTATAAATATTGGCTTCATGTAATTTCTGATAAACCTTTTCGGCATCTTTAAATTCCACCAGAAAAAAATTAGCATGTGACGGATATATTTTGACAACCTCTTTATTTTCTGCCAAACCTTTCTTCAATTTTTCTTTCTCTGCTAAAATGGTCTGAATGTTTTCAGCCTGTTCATCTTCTTTTTCCAATTGTTCCAAAGCCAGCCGCTGACTTTCTGAACTGATATTATACGGAGGCTTAAACCGGTTAAAAAACGCAGCAATTTCTACCGATGAAATCCCAACTCCAATTCTTAATCCCGCCATTCCATAAGCTTTAGACAACGTTTTTAAAACAATTAAATTCGGATATTGATTCAGTAAACTGACTGTTGATTCCAGAGGCGAAAACTCGATATATGCTTCGTCCACAACCACGATTCCATTAAAACTTTGAATAAAATACTCCAAATCATCAACCGAATTTCCTGTCGGATTATTGGGCGAACACAGGAACAAAATTTTAGCCTGAGTTTTTGAAATAGCATTTTCAAACTCCTTTTTATCCAACTGAAATTCTGAATTCAGCTGCAGTTTTTCAACTTGCACATTATTCATTTTCGCATAAATTTCGTACATGACAAAACTGGGATTGAAAACCATTACCGAATCTTTCCCCGGATCACAAAATACTCTCATGATCAAATCGATCAGTTCATCACTTCCGTTTCCCAAAAACAAATTTCCGGTTTCAACCTTATTGATTTCCGCCAGTTTTTGTTTTAACCGAACATTTTCAGCATCCGGATAGCGGTTGAAATTTCCGAAAGGATTTTCGTTGGCATCCAGTAAAATGAACTGGTTTTTGTTTTCAACCGGTCGCGAAGTCGAGTAGGATTTCATTCCCACCAAATGCGGTCTGATTGTCTTTTCTAAATTAAATTCCATTTTCTAAAGATTTTAAGCGAAGTGAAACTGCATTTTTGTGGGCCATCAAACCTTCTGCGGCAGCCATAATTTCTATTGTTTTTCCAATATTCTGAATCCCGGTTTTTGATATTTCCTGGATGGTTATTTTCTTGACAAAACTGTCGAGCGAAACACCGCTGTAATTCCTGGCAAAACCGTTGGTCGGCAAAGTGTGATTGGTTCCGCTGGCATAATCTCCGGCAGATTCCGGCGTATAATTTCCGAGGAAAACAGAACCGGCACTGGTGATTTTTGAAACAGAATTTCTGGGATTGTCAACCGCTAAAATTAAATGCTCCGGAGCATAAAAGTTACTCATTTCAATGGATTTATCAAGATTTTCCATTAAGATAAAAGAGCTTTTTTCCAAGGCAGATTTTGCGATTTCGTTTCGCGGAAGATCGGATAACTGTTTTTTAATTTCCTTTAAAGTTTCATTAAAAACAGTTTCATCTGTCGCAATAAAAATCACCTGAGAATCGGTGCCGTGTTCGGCTTGTGACAATAGATCTGCCGCGCAAAATTCCGGATTTGCAGTTTGATCGGCAATCACCAGAACCTCACTGGGACCCGCCGGCAAATCGATTGCCACATTATATTCCATGGCCAATTGTTTCGCCTGCGTAACATACTGATTTCCGGGACCGAAAATTTTATCTGCTTTAGAAATACTTTCTGTTCCAAAAGTTAAAGCTGCGATCGCCTGGGCACCGCCAACTTTAAATATTTTGGAAATTCCACACAGATTTGCCGTGTACAAAATCGCGGGATTGACCGAACCGTCGTTTTGCGGTGGCGTACACAAAATAATTTCTTTACAACCCGCAATCTGAGCCGGAATGGCCAACATTAAAACGGTAGAAAAAAGCGGCGCCGTTCCGCCCGGAATGTACAACCCCACTTTTTCAATCGCTCTGGATTCGCGCCAACAGACGACGCCTTCTGTGGTTTCAATTTCATCGGATTTCTCTTTCTGAGCAAAGTGAAATTGGTAAATATTCTCCTTTGCCTGAGAAACCGCCTCTTTTAATTCCGGTGAAACCTGATTAATTGCCAATTCTATTTCCTCTTTCGCAACCAATAAATTATCGATGTTTACCCGATCGAATTTTTCCGAGAATTTTTTTAATGCTGAATCACCTTCATTTCTAACTTCAATGAAAATTTCCTGAACGGTATTTCTCAAATTAGTTTTTTCAAGAACCGGCCTCTGTAAAAGAGTTTCCCAGGTATTCTGCGCTGGATATTTAATAATATTTTTCATATCTAATCATCTAATGTCTAATATCTAATCGTCTCCTTTCTAATTTTTCACAAAACCATTTTTTCGATTGGGATGACCAGAATTCCTTCGGCTCCACATTTTTTTAATTCATCGATAATTTTCCAGAATTCATTTTCGCGAACTACCGAGTGAATACTGCTCCATCCAGATGCCGCCAGCGGCAAAACGGTTGGAGATTTCATTCCGGGTAAAATTTCAATAATTCTGTCAATAGCATCGTTCGGGGCATTCAGCAAAATGTATTTATTTTCCCGCGAATTGATAACCGCCTGAATTCGGAACAGGAAAGATTCCAATATAACGGAAATATCTTCGGGAAGATTTTGACTGGAAATCAAAACGGCTTCACTCTTTAAAACCTGCTCCACTTCTTTCAAACCATTGTGCAAAAGTGTACTTCCGGAACTCACCAAATCCGCTATCGTGTCTGCTAAACCAATACTTGGCGCAATTTCAACACTTCCTGAAATCTCAACAATTTCTGCCTCAATATTATTTTTTTCGAAATAATTTTTAACAATGTTTGGATAAGAAGTCGCGATTTTCTTTTGGTTGAAAAAGCTGAGATCAGAATAGTCCTGCTCTTTTGGAATAGCCAATGACAACCGGCAGTTGGCAAAACCCAGCTTTCTCACTACCTCTACATTTTTGCCTTGTTCTAGCACTTCATTTTCCCCAATGATCCCGATATCGACGATGCCCTGTTCTACATATTTTGGAATATCATCATCGCGGAGGAAAAGAATTTCCAGCGGAAAATTAGTAGCTGAGTTTTTGAGTTTGCTTTTAAAATCCGGGATTTTTATACCGCATTCTTTTAATAGTTCAAGAGATTTTTCGCTTAACCGTCCGGTTTTCTGGATGGCGATCTTTAATTTGTTCATCTTCAGTTTTGGGATTGGGTCTGAACAAATGTCTTAATTTTTTAAACAAAAAAAACCGTCTTTGCTCAGACGGTTTATTATTATTTTAGCCACTTTGGACCACATTAAATCAACTCGTCTTTAGATGAGATGATAATGATGGAATAAAGCGGTTGTATTTTTCATGTTATTTTAACTGTGCAAATATAGCTGATAAATTTCCGAATGTGCAAGATATATTTTTTATAAAAACATAAACACCTGATAAACAGATACTAAATTTGATAATAATTTATTTCTTCAACTTATTATAAAAATTTTGAAGGGTTTTTAATTCGACTTCATTTTCCACCAATTTCTTCTTTAACTTATCGATATCAAGATGGAGTTCCGATATTTTTTCTTTAAACTTTTCCTTTTCTGCATCTGATTTAGCCTGCATTAATTTCTCATTCGCGTCTGTTTTCTTTTGCAGCAATAATTTCAACCTGGTTTCATATTTTGCTTTTTTACTGAAGTTCAGTTCGAACTGTTCGTCCATCTGTTTTATTTTATCTTTAGTACTCTTGTCCGCACTGCTCTGCATTTCGTTCAGAGCGCTGTTATAACCGGCATTGGAAACCAGTTCTTTGGTTTGCGTTTGTTCGAATCTTTGTTTCTCATCCTGCGAATACAGGAACGTGGACACTATAAAAAAAGCAAATAGTAAAATATTTTTCATCCTGTTTTGTTGATTGTAAAATAATTTCTGTTTTGAATACTTCTTTTGGTTACCTAAAGAATCTGCCGGTAAACACTCATCAAATCCTGCGCAATATTTTCATCATTAAATTTTTGAACGAATACCAAACTTTTTTCTGCCCGACGTTTTCTTTCGGATTCGTTATTCCAGAGAAACAGAATTTTTGCTTTGATATCTTCAACATCATGAGGGTTAATATAAACTGAATCTTTTCCTCCAGCTTCCGGAAGACAACTTACATTACTTGTAATAACCGGTGTTTCAGAGAAAAGAGCTTCGATCACAGGAATCCCGAAACCTTCAAAAAAACTGGAATAAACGAAAATATCTGCGAGTTTAAAAATTGCCGCAAGTTCTTCCATTGAAACATTTTCCAGAAAGATAATCTGGCTCTTCAATTGATGCTTGAGGATATACTTTTCTATTTTCTTAAAGTATTTCGTTTTCTTACCGACGACGACCAAAGGAATTTTTGTTCCGTTAACCGCTTTCACCACATTTAGTAAATTTTTACGTTCTTCGATGGTTCCAACATTCAGGATGAATCTTTCAGGTAAAAGATATTTTTCCTTAACTGAAATTAAAAATTCTTCACTTTGATTTTCCTTGAAAGCGTGATGACAACCTTGGTAAACAACTCGGATTTTTTCTTCCGGAACTTTTAAGAATTTAATAATATCTCTTTTCGTCTGTTCAGAAATGGCAATAATAACATCCGCCTGAACGGAGGCTCTTTTAAATTTCCAGAAATGAATCATCCGGTCGAAAAAAGAATAATACTGCGGATATCTCATGAAAATCAAATCATGAATGGTGACTATTTTTTTAATCGGTTGATCCGTCCATTTTAAAGGCAGTTCACCGGAAAGGCCGTGGAAAATACCGGCGTTTGTTTTTTGCGCGTCTATTCCCATTTTAAATTGCCGCGACATCGTTCCTTTGGAAGTTTCGACAAAAAAAACATTGGGTAAATTTAAAATATCTTTTCCTTTCTCAGATTGATTTTCATTGAAAAGAACATAGTCATTTTCAGGAAAAGAGGTCGCCAAAATCCTTACCAAATCGCGGGAATAGTTTCCTAAACCCGAACTGTTATTAAAGAAACGTTTCCCGTCAAAAGCAATTTTCATGATGAAATATTTTTTTGAAATTCCTGAAAAGTTCCGAACTGACAGCCGGAATTCTTTAGCCAAAATAGAAACTGATCAAACCTTTCGATCATTTCTTTTCCTGAATTTTTGGTTGCAAATCCGGGAAGTTTAAATTTCCCGTCTTTAATTTCTGCAAACTCCCAAGGATGAAAATAAATATTCAGATAGTTGTCTTTTTTCAAAACATCTTTCGCCAGTTTTTTATAGAAACTTAAAGGGAAATTATGGAAACTCAGCCAAAATAACGGAATCCTGAAATTCGGAGAAACAGAAGCCGGAATCTGTAGAACGTCGCTTTCTTTAAAATAGGTTCGCGATACTTTTAAATTATTGTATCTTCCGGGAAGAAAGGTCGGGTTGACCGATGAATTGTAGGAATAACCGGCTTTTTCAACTTCTTTTTCATCCACTTTCATCATTCTCGGCATTCGAAGTCCGGTAATCTCGGTATTAAAAAGTTCCATTAATCTTTCACGGGATTTTTTCAGATCTTCAATTTCAAATTTTGAATGAAACCAAGTATGAGAAGCCAATTCGTGACCTTCTTCTAAAAGCTGCTTTATTAAATCTTTATTATTTTCCGCAAAAACAACCGTTGAAAAAAAAGTAGCTTTCGCGCCATATTTTTTCAGAAGTTCCAATATATTCTGTAGTCCTTTTCTCGAAATTGAAAGCTGTTCCTCAAAGGAAATATCGCCTTTATACTCAAACGGCATATCAAATTCTTCAATATCAAAACTGAGTAAAACCATTGTTAAAAATTTTTGGAACGGATGATATAATTCGGTCTTTCTTTTACCTGTTTGAAGATTTTGCCCAGATAAATGCCGATGATTCCCATAATGATTAACTGTAAACCGCCAAAAAAGACAACGGTCATAATCAAAGAAGCCCAGCCGGAAATTTCAGTTTTCGTAATAAAAGAATGAACCACATAAATTCCGTATCCGAAAATAGAAAAAACAGAGAAAATGAATCCAAGATACGCCGCCAAATACAATGGTTTCACACTAAATGCTGTAATTCCTGTAAAAGCAAACTTCATCATTTTTTTAAGATCATAACTGCTTTCACCAAACGTCCGCTCACCTGCGGTAAAACGAATTCCGGCTCGCCTGAAACCCATCCAGTTCGATAATCCCCGGAGAAAAATATCCGCTTCATTCATATTCCGCACAACACCGACCACCGAAGCATCCATTAATCGAAAGTCAGAACCGCCCCCTTCAGAAAGATTAACATCGGATATTGCGGATAAAAACTTATAATAGATCGTAGACGTTTTTCTTTTAAAAGCAGAAATTTGTTTAGGATAAGTTCGTATCGTGTAAATGATATCAAATCCTTCTTCCCATTTTTTTATCATGTCGGGAATGAGTTCCGGCGGATGTTGCAAATCGGCATCCATTGATATTACAGCGTTTCCGGTAGAGAGATCCATTCCAGCTTTTACGGCGGGTTGATGTCCGAAGTTCCGGGAAAATTCAATAAACTTTACTTCTTCAAAATTCCTGGCCAGTTGTTCGAGTTTTGCCTGAGTCTGGTCGCGGCTTCCATCATTTACAAAGATGATTTCGAAAGTGTAATTTTTAAGTTTAGCAAAAACTTCTTTGACTCTTTGATGAATCAAGACGACATTATCTTCTTCGTTATGAGCGGGAATGACGATGGAAATCTTCTTCACAGCTGAAATTTAATTAATCTAATTGATAATCTTTTTCGAAATCTTTGGTCAGCAATTCGTAAATAATCCGGAACCAAACGATGCAACAAGGTAATGCTTTTAAGGAATATTTCATAATATAATTATCCTTAATGAATTGGGGGAATAAATCCGAAAATGAAAAACAGGTTAAGATGATGACAAAGATTAATAAACCAATTATTAATAGTGATCTTTCTTTTTGCATGATGAACCAAATCATCACTCCCGCAACGGCGATAATAAAAGTCGGCGATTCTGAACCGGAACTGAAGAGAACAATGAACAAAAGGGTCGATGCTAAAATCATCAACTGAAACGAAAGATTTTTATATTGTTTTATCCGTAAATAAGGCAGGGCGAAAACGGCCATTCCAGGAAGGAGAAAAACCAGATTGGAAATATCGGCATGTCCGGAAATCCGTCTGACGATTCCCATCAGAGAATAGTCCTGTCTGTTTCCTAAAACCTGATTCGCTGCATTTTTCTCTGACAGTGACTGAAACCAGTCTGCATAAGACTGAAGCCCAAAATGGGGACTTGAAATCAACATCGGCAATATCAAAAATAAAATACCGAATCCTAAAAAAGATAAGATGAATTTCCATTTATTCTTAATAAAGAAGAAAGAAGAAAGCCCGGCAATTCCGTAGAGTTTGACAAAAAATCCTATTAAAATGGAAATCGCTGACTGGGTTTCTTTCCGTTCGTAAATATAAACCGCCGACAACATTAATAAACCCGTCAAAGCAATATTAAACTGAAGACTCACCGCAGCAGTAATGAATTCCTGCAAACATAACCAGGCAAAAAATGCTTTTTTCGGATTAGAGAACGGCAGTTTATGAATGGCATAAACAAAAACGAAAGTATTGGCAATATTCCATAAGATAATTCCCAACCAATCCGGTAATATGGCGAAAGGCGCAATTAATAGGCTGAATAAAATACCGTAATGATTGGAATCAAAATGGACATCAGGATATAAAAGATAGATGTTTTTCTGTGCCAAAGTATTGGTAAAAACATTTTTGAAGATCATGTAATTATTATACTTTTCCGGTCCGCCGCGGTATTTTGCGATGGCAGATAAAGCAGAAACAAGAAAATAAATCCCAAAAATATATTTGGGATTTGATATGAATTTTAGGAATTTATCTTTCAATTTTAAGCAGTATATAAAGTTTAAACCGCTACATTATTTTCTCTCAAAGCATCGTTAAGAGAGGTTTTTTTATCAGTCGATTCTTTTCTTTGTCCGATGATTAAAGCGCATGGAACCTGAAATTCCCCAGCAGGGAACTGTTTCGTATAACTTCCGGGAATCACTACCGAACGGGCAGGAACTCTTCCTTTAATTTCTACCGGCGTATCACCGGTTACATCGATAATTTTTGTGGATGCCGTTAAAACAACATTTGCGCCCAGAACCGCTTCTCTTTCTACATGAACTCCTTCTACAACGATACATCTTGAACCCACGAAAACATTATCTTCGATAATTACCGGAGCAGCCTGCAAAGGTTCTAAAACCCCACCAATTCCTACTCCACCACTCAAATGAACGTCTTTTCCGATTTGTGCACAGCTGCCAACCGTTGCCCAGGTATCCACCATGGTTCCCGAATCTACATAAGCACCGATATTCACATAAGACGGCATTAAAATAACACCGGGCGCAATATAAGCGCCTTCTCTCGCTACAGCGTGCGGAACGACGCGAACCCCTTTTTCGGCATAGCCTCTTTTCAAAGGCATTTTGTCGTGAAATTCAAACGGACCTACTTCAATGGTTTCCATTTTTTGGATTGGGAAATACATGACCACAGCTTTCTTCACCCATTCGTTCACTTTCCAGCCATTGTCCGTAGGTTCGGCAACTCTGAGTTCGCCTAAATCTAATTGTCGGATTACTTCACGGATTGATGCTTTACTGTCATCATTTTGTAACAGTTCCCGGTTGTCCCAAATATTTTCTATCGTTTGTTGTAACATATTTATTGTTGAATTTTTAATTTTTGAATAAGGGCAAATTTACAAAACTCTTCTGGCGAAAAGGTAAGCATTGTTCCAGTATTTTTCGTTAAGTGAAGAAATAATAACTCCTTTCGAAGTGGAGGAATGAATGAACTTAACCTCGCCATCATTTCCGATATCGTGAACGATTCCGACATGGTTAACTCTATTTCCGCCTGAGGTTGCAAAAAAGACTAAATCACCGGGTTTTGCTTCATTGATTTTAATAGAAATTCCCTGGTTTGACTGTTCTTCAGATCTTCTGGGGAGTTTGTAACTGTTTTCATCAAAAACTTTGGTCACTAATCCCGAGCAATCGAAACCGGCGGAGGTATTCCCTGCATATTTATAGGGTGCACCCAAATATTTTTCAGCATCTTTTAAAATTTTCTTAATTTCAGCATTGACTTTCCCCGAATAATTAGACTCCAAAGTTTTCAAATTATCTGCCTTTTTCACCGTCTTTGTAGGGATTTCTCTTTTTACCACCACATTCCTGGAAGAACCGCAGGAAATGATTACTAATGCGGAAAAAGTAAGCATCAAATATTTCTTCATTTTCTTAATATCACAATTTTCCCAAAAATAGTGAAAATATTCAAATCTTTCTTTTAATTTAAAGACATTTTCCTTTTTGGCAGCCGTTTTCTCATTTTTTTTAAAGAGTCTATCTTTGCATTTGAAAAAAAGGATTTATATTTTTAAAATTCCGAAAAACCTACAATGACTCTAAAGGACTACAAAATCTATTTTAAAGAGCAGGTTTCTGAACTGTACAGCGGTTCTGAAAGTTCAGTTTTGTTCGGTATTTTCGTGCAAAAACTGATGGACCTGAATCAGATTGAACTGCGAAAGGCGATGAATAATGAGGTTCAGGAGAAACAGTCAGAAGATTTTCAAAGGATCATTGATGAATTAAAATCGGGAAAACCTTATCAGCAGATTTTGGGTGAAACCGAATTTTACGGTCTGACATTTTTCGTAGATGAACACGTTCTCATTCCAAGACCTGAAACCGAAGAACTTCTGGAATTGGCGATTGCGAAGATTAAAAGTTCAGGTTTAAATAAGAAAGATTTCAAAATTTTGGATATTGGAACAGGTTCCGGGATTATTCCGATTGTTTTAAAGAAACATTTTCCCAAAGCGGAAGTTTCGGCTATTGATTATTCTGAAAAAGCTTTGAAAACGGCCAGGAGAAATGCAGATTTTCATCAGGCTGAAATTCATTTTATCCATCAGGATTATCTGACCGGAAATTTGACTGAAAATTATGACGTTATTATTTCGAATCCGCCTTATATCGGGATGGAGGAAGAAGATGAAATCGCAGATTCGGTAAAAGAGTTTGAGCCGAAAATGGCGTTATTTTCTCCAACTTCAAACGCATTAATTTTCTATGAAAAAATCGCTGAAGACTGCAAAAATCACCTCGCAGAAAATGGTTTGGTTTTTCTGGAAATCAATCAGAAATTAGGAAAAGAGACGCTGGAACTTTTTACTGATGTTTTGTCGGAAGTGGAGTTGATGAAAGATCTGTCTGGGAATGAGCGGTTTATCTGGGGGATTTCTTGAGTGATTGGGTGATTGGGTATTTGAGTTGTCGAGTCATTGGGTTTTTGAGTTATTGAACAAGTCAATTAACTAATTTTTAATTTAATTTTTTATAAATATTCTATCTTATAATTCAACTCAATGGGATTGTTATTTTCCCTCATCTGCTTTTAAATATTTTCCGTTAACTGTTTTAAATTCATGCCAACAGGATTGCCGTTTTCGTCACCTACTTTGTACTTCATTCCTTTGCTCTTAATTCAGAAAACGGATGTGAATAATAATCTTTTTGTAACTTATTGTAGTTCTCCCAACTTATTTCTTTTCCTTTTCTCAGATTGAGCATTGTATTACCATTATGAATAGGGTCCCGTCTTGAACCGGTATTTTGGGATCAAACCAGGCAATCCAATTTCTACCTCCATATTTCACAGTCGCTTTATAAGACACCATCGCGCCAATTTTTACTTTCACAAATATTTTTAACGCTCTTTATTTTCTTTTTATTTCTATTGGTAAAGCAACAATATCAATTACATTTTCTCCTTGTTTATTTTTTCCTGCCATCCATTTTTTTTGTTGTGTAATATTCTGAATTGTTTTCTTCAATTCTTTATTAAAATTTTCATCACTTCCATAAATTGAAATATTTAGAACTTCTCCATCGTTTTCAATCTTTAAAATTATTTTGGCTTTATAAGTTTTGTTTGTTTCTAAACCAGTCCTATCAATGTTAGCTTTTATTTCCTCAATGAATTTCTTATTTCCTGTCGGATATTGTGCCGGAAATGTAATATTTGGTGGTGGTGGAACATTTAAATCTTGCGGCTGTTTAGACTCAAATTCATTCCTTATTGTTTGCGATATTCCAAAGTGAAAGGATAGAAGTGAGATAATGATAATAATTTTTTGCATATCGTTAGTTTTTAGACGGTTTTTCACCAATTATTTATAGTTTTTCCAAATTTGGAAGTAATGATTTAATCCTTTTTTATCACTATTATATCATAATTCCTATGTCTGGAAACTAAAAAATATTCTGTTCCATATAGCAGCAATTACTTTAACAAATCAATTTCTATTATATTATTATCTCTTCTGATTCTTTCAAGTAGATTTTTCTCTATTTCCCGTATGATTTCTGTGCCTGTTCGAAATTTACCGTCTGCATTTCTTTGATCCGGTATTCTTCCAATTAAGTTCGCGGGGTTCTTTCTATAATTTTGATATACTTTTACATATTGGGGGAAAGTGACATTAACTTCCCTATAATTTTTTACATCTGGATAAATAAAAGCAGTTTCATTATTTTTAATTCCCTTCAATTCGAAAATATGATTTTGCTTTTCATCCTCCACTTTGAAAATCAGTCCAGGTAAATCCTTAAACTTATAGGGTCCATCCTGAATGGGTATATCCGGCGAAAACCAGGCAATCCATTTTCGTCCGCCAAATTCAGAGGTTGCTTTCTGAACTTTGTGATCTAAAATATTTGAAAACTCGTTGATGAGTTCCCACTTAAAGTTAATTTCCTGTTTTATATTGTATCGATCATAGACAAGTCTCTTGATATGCATGATTTGATTCGAATTAGGAGTTTTGATAATCCGATCATAAATCATCTCTTTATTGGGAGGCATCGTCATAAGCCCTTTTTTGCTGTCTGCTAAAAGGGTAGAATCAGAATTATATTGGGCAAAACTAAAATATTCTGATCGATCTTTTCCAATATCCAGAATCATCATTTCAGTTATTACATTTTCCGCAATTGTAGAATCCGGTATAAATTTATATTCGTATACAAACTGTTTTGATTGAGAGGAATACAAAAGGCAAAGAAATAGAAATATTAAGGGGAATTTGTTCATTTTTTTTTCAATTGTTTTGCAATTATTGTCATTTTAAAACTACAAATAATACTTGGATAAAAATGAAAATATCGAAATTGATAAAACTTTAAAAAATGTGCTTTCCACTTATTTTCAAACCAATTAAAATCGATGTTATGTAAAATGTATCATTGTGAAAAAACTGCTTAAAAATACGAAAATTTTATACCGGCAATAAACTTAATAAAGCGGAAAAACATTCTACAAGCCCAGAATAACATTGCCATTCCTGCAAAATAATAACATTGATTGCGGGAAATTACTTTGTTGTTTTTTCTTTTTCCTCAAATAACAAACCACCTGAAATGATAGCCCCGATGGGAGCGGCATCCTATTGTGGAGCGTAGCGGGAACAATAGATATAGCGGACAGTGGGACGGGTTTCTATAAAAAATCGAAATTCCGGTGCTCCTGAAAATTCTAGTTAATTCTCTTCTTTACGAAAACCATATACGACATATACAGCAACGGAAGTGCCATGATTCCTAAGTAAAATGCGTTCTCGATAGCCCGCTCCGGCTGCAAAGCTACGGCATAAATCAAACCGAAAAATGCGCCGCCTAGATGCGCAGCATGTCCGACATTGTCATGCTGTTTCGGATTCAGCATCATGTAAACGGAATAGGCGAAATAGGCGAATCCGAAAATATAGCCCGGAATGGCAATCGGTATAAAGAAAAAGTAAATCCCTAAATCGGGAATCATCGCAATGGAGGCAAATAAAATCCCTGAAACTCCACCACTCGCGCCAATCGCAGAATACCAGGACTGATTCTTGTACAGATAAAGCGAGAAAATATTTCCCAAAAGAATGGAGCCAAAATAAACAAGCAGAAAGCCGAACGCTCCAAATGCCTGAACCACAATTGGGCCGAAGAAATACAGCGTCATCATGTTGAACAGCAAATGCATCAGATCGGCGTGCAGAAAACCTGCAGAAATCAAACGCACATATTCTTTGTTGCGAAGGATGGCCCCGACATTGAATTTGTATTTTTCGAAAAGCGCCTGATTGCTAAAGGCGATATAACTGAAAATCGCGGTGCCTGCAATAATAATCAAAAGAACTGGACTCATATTTTTTTATAAAATAAAAGTTTCGAAATCCGAAACTTTGGTTTAAACAATTTCTGAAGTTAAACTTCTTGCTAATAATTTTTCGTGCATGGGTTTCAGCTTTTCTAAATCCCCGGTTTTTACGGTGCATTTGCCTTTGTAATGAACAAGCATGGTACACTGCTCGGCCTGTTCCAGGGTATGACCACAAATTTCGATCAGTGCTTCAATGACGTAATCAAAAGTATTGATATCGTCATTCCACAAAATCAGTTTATAAACTTCGTCTTCTCTTTCCAGAACCGCAATATCTTCTTCGGTTTCCCGTTTCGGATTTTCGTAATCCTTTATATTGGCCGGAATATTATAATGTAAACCCATTTCTTTAATTTTAAAAATCACTATTCTTTACATTAAATTTCTCCTATTTCATTAGACAAATCATTCATGATGCGTGGTTCGTTGTAGGTTAATTCCACCAGATCCACACTTTTATTCTGCATTTTCAGAATTTTAACATGGTAGTTATTGATATTAAATTCCTCATTTTCAGCTGGAATATCTTCCAGTTCATGCAGGATAAACCCGGCCAACGTGTTGTATTCGCCGTCATCTGACAACGGGAACATTTTGGGTAATTTTTCATTGATTTCATCTAAAGGCTGTGTTGCCTTAACCCAGAAAACATTCTCTCCCACTTTGTCAACAATTCTTTCTTCATCGTCTTCTTCATCCTGTATTTCGCCGACCAATTCCTCTAAAATGTCTTCCAAAGTAACAATTCCTTCGGTACCTCCAAATTCGTCAATAACTACGGCTAAATGCTGCTTTTTCTGCTGGAAGACTTTCAGCAGGTCAGAAATCTTTTTACTCCCGACCACAAAGAATGCATCCCGCATCAAATCTTTTAAATCATCATGATCGATTTCACCTTTTCTCTTCACATATTCACGGATAATTTCTTTGGCGTAAAATATCCCGATGATATTGTCAATAGAATCCTGATAAACCGGAAGTCTGGAATACCCGCCTTCCATAATGATATTAATGATATCCTCGATCGGCAGTTCGATATCAATCGACGAGATATTCTGTCTGGGAATCATGATTTGCTTTGCGGAGTGATCTGTAAAATCGAACGCATTTTTAATGATTTCGTAATTCTCTTCTTCGATTTCCCCTGAGTCAGCAGATTGTTTTACAAGCAACTGCAATTCTTCAGTGGAGTGAATTTCCTGTTCTGAAGCAGGGTGAATTTTCACCAAACGCAGAAAAGCATTCGACATGTGATTCATCGACCAGATAAACGGTTTGAACACGGTATAGAAAACCCGTAAAGGAACCGCAATAAACATAGCGGTCTGCTCAGATTTTCGGATTGCAATTGACTTAGGAATTAATTCACCAAACACGATATGCATGATCGTAATAATCAGGAAGCTCAGAATAAGTGAAATGGTGGTAATCGTACTGTCTGCAACTGCTACATTAAAATAGTGGAAGAGATTTTCGATCACGTGATGCATCGCACTTTCACCCACCCAACCTAAAGCAAGGGATGCTAAGGTAATTCCTAACTGTGTAGCAGAAAGGTATTCATCCAGATGCTTTATCAGATGCTCCGCCTGCTTTGCCATGGCGTTCCCCTCGGCGGCTTTTAATTGAATCTGAGAGTACCGGACTTTAACGATTGAGAATTCTGCGGCTACAAAAAAACCATTCAGTACTACTAAAAATACAGCTAAAAAAAGCTTAATTATGTCAGAATCCATTTAGAAATTTAAAAATATTGCGACAAAGATACGTAAATAAAATAATTAATATTAACTATTCTGAGAATAGGAACTGAAGTTTACTCCAAATAAAAAGCACCGATCAATGATGGTGCTTTTCAGTTTTATAAAAGAAAACTATTGTTTTCTTAAAATTTATGAATTTTTCAATGCTTCTGCACCTCCTACAATTTCCAAAATCTCGTTGGTAATTGCAGCCTGACGGGCCTTATTATAGAATATTTTAAGATCATTTCTCAATGCTTCTGCGTTGTCGGTCGCTTTGTGCATCGCAGTCATTCTGGCACCGTGCTCTGAAGCTACCGAATCCAAAATCGCTTTGTAAACCTGAGTTTTTATCGACTTCGGCATTAATACTTCTAAAATTTCTTTCGCCGTAGGCTCAAAGATATAATCGGTATTGGAAACTTCGGTTTTTTCCGGTAATGCGATCGGCAACAACTGTTCTTTAATAACTTCCTGTGTAGCCGCATTGATGAACTTATTGTAAATCAAATATACTTTGTCAAAACTTCCTTCACGGAAATCTTTCATTACGTTTTCTACAAAATTGGAAACGACCTCGAAGCTCATGCCATCGAAAATAGCACTTTGATTATCGTACACTTTTCTGCTTCTGCGAACCGCGTCATATACTTTTTTACCAACGGTAAGAATTTCGATCTCATGCGCTGCATTTGCAACCGAGAGATTCAATTCTTTGATTACCGCAGAGTTAAATGCGCCGGCAAGACCTTTATTAGAAGTGACAACGATGTAAAGAACTTTGTTCACTTCTCTTTCTTCGGTGTAGCCCGACACGCCTTCTAAATCTACCGTGGAACTTACATTCTCTATAATTTCCTGTAATTTTTCTGAGTAAGGTCTCAACATGACAATTGCATCGGTTGCTTTCTTCAGTTTCGCTGCCGAAACCATTTTCATCGCACTCGTAATCTGCATTGTCGAAGAGATTGAAGTAATTCTTCCTCGTATTTCTTTTAAGTTTGCCATTCTATGAAGTCAATGTTTAAAATTCAGTATTCAAGAATAAAATCCTGAATACTGAAAATTGAATATTTTTTAGTTGTATTTCGATGCTAATTCTACAGCGGCCTGTTTCAGAATATCTGTAATCGAGTTGTCAATTTTTCCGGATTTAATGGCTGCCATTGTTTCAGGATATTTTGATCTCAGGAACGCTACATATTCTATCTGGAATTCTTTCACTTTATTGATTGGGATATTTCTCAACAGGTTTTCTGTTCCAGCATAAATCATCGCAACTTGGCTATCCACAGGAAGTGGAGAGTTTACCGGTTGTTTCAGGATTTCTACGTTTCTTTCCCCTTTAGAAATAACTGCCTGCGTGGAAGCATCTAAGTCTGAACCAAATTTAGCAAATGCTTCCAGTTCTTTATATTGTGCCTGATCCAGTTTCAAAGTTCCGGAAACTTTTTTCATTGATTTAATCTGAGCATTACCTCCAACACGCGATACAGAAATACCTACGTTAATTGCCGGACGGACTCCTGAGTTAAACAAATCGGTTTCAAGGAAAATCTGACCGTCTGTAATCGAAATTACGTTGGTAGGAATATACGCTGAAACGTCCCCTGCCTGAGTTTCGATAATCGGAAGTGCGGTTAAAGAACCTCCTCCTTTTACCAAAGGTCTCAATGAATCCGGTAAATCATTCATCTGTGCTGCAATCGTATCATCTTTGATGATTTTTGCTGCTCTCTCCAATAATCTGGAGTGAAGGTAGAAAACGTCTCCCGGATAAGCTTCACGGCCCGGTGGTCTTCTCAACAAAAGAGAAAGTTCACGGTAAGCCACCGCCTGTTTGGATAAATCATCATAGATAATCAATGCCGGACGACCGGTATCGCGGAAAAACTCACCGATTGCTGCTCCTGCCATTGGTGCATAAACCTGCATCGGTGCCGGATCAGAAGCGTTTGCTGCTACGATTACCGTATATGCTAAAGCGCCTTTATCTTCTAATGTTTTAACAATCTGAGCAACGGTTGAACCTTTTTGTCCAATCGCTACATATATACAGAATACAGGTTCACCTGCATCATAAAATTCTCTTTGATTAATAATCGTGTCAATCGCTACCACAGTTTTCCCTGTCTGACGGTCACCGATGATTAATTCTCTTTGTCCTCTTCCTACAGGAATCATCGAGTCAATCGCAACGATACCGGTTTGTAACGGTTCAGTTACCGGCTGACGGAAAATTACTCCCGGAGCTTTTCTTTCCAATGGCAATTCATACGTTTCACCAGTGATTGGTCCTTTACCGTCAATAGGATTTCCTAAGGTATCTACTACTCTTCCCAACATTCCCTCACCAACTTTGATCGATGAAATTCTTTGAGTTCTGTTAACCGTGTCACCTTCTTTTACTAATTTGGATTCCCCCAAAAGAGCGACCCCAACGTTGTCTTCAGCAAGGTTAAGAACGATTCCTTCAACACCGCTTTGGAATTTTACCAATTCACCGTACTGAACATTTTCTAAACCGTACACTAAAGCGATACCATCACCGATGGTTAATACCGTTCCTACTTCTTCTACATTCGACTGCGTCTCGAAGTTGGCTAGCTGCTGTTTAAGAATTGCAGATACTTCTGCCGGATTTATTTCTGCCATTTTATGGTTGTTTTTGTCTTAATTTAATTGAAATTCTTTTTTCAGTCGGCTTAATTTTGATTTCACCGATGCGTCTACCTGCTGATCGCCCACCCGTAAAATATATCCTCCTAAGATCTCAGGATTGATGATAGATTTTACATCGAACTGGTTATTATGATTAACAAGGCTGGTAGATTTCAGAATATTTTTAATATTTTCATCAGAAAGTGCGGTTGCAGAAGTCAGCGTAATTCTCTGTACTCCATTCATATCATCCACTTTATTAATAAATTCCTGTCCGATATTGATCAACTGTGCTTCCCGGCCATGCTTGATAACCAATTGGATTAAATTTCTGGTCACTGGAGAAAAGCTCTTGAAAATCTCTTCGGAAACACTTATTTTTTTCTTCACCTCGATAATCGGCGAATGGAAAAAGCTCTGCAACTCTTTTGATTTTTCGATGGTATTCACCAAGTCCTTCATGTCACCAAAAACAGAAGCTGTACTTCCTGCTTCCTGGGTGAAATTCAGTAAACCCTGTGCATACCTTTTTGCAACTTTACTTGTACGCATACTAGTTTAAGTTAGAAGTATTAAGGATATTCGCTACCAATGCATCCTGTGCACCATCGTTATCCAGTTTCTGTTTCAAAATAGATTCTGCAATGTTTACAGACAAGGTACCGATTTGGCTTTTGATGTCTGCCATTGCAGCAGATTTCTCAGCCTGAATAGTTTGTCTGGCAGCGTCAATCATTTTATCGCCTTCTGCTTTTGCAATACCTTTGGCTTCCCCTACAATTCTGTCTCTGATATCTCTGGCTTCTTTTAAAATCTGATCACGTTCAACTTTCGCCTCACGGATGATGATTTCGTTTTCAGCTTTCAGGTTTTCAACTTCCTGTCTGGCCAATTTAGCCTGGTTCAAAGAATCTACAATGGTAACTTCTCTTTCGTTAATTGCAGTTAAAATTGGTTTCCATGCAAACTTTGCCAATAAAAACAAAAGGATCAAAAAGGTTAAAGTCATCCAAAACAATAAGCCAATTCCCGGTTCTATCATAATTGTAATTTTTTGTAATTTTTTTTCTATATGGAATTTAAAAAACTCTTAGCAGAGCCAACCGCGCTGCTAAGAATTAGTTTCTGAGGTTTCTTATTTTACGAACGCTCCAAAGATGATCGCGATCAAACCAGCACCCTCGATAAGTCCTGCAGCAATAAGCATTGCTCCCTGGATTTTACCTGCCTGCTCTGGTTGTCTTGCAATAGCATCCATTGCATGTCCACCGATTTTACCAATACCTAGACCAACGCCTAATACTGCTAATCCGATTCCAACGTAAATAAGTCCAGTTCCTTGTGAAATGATTTCCATAATAAAAAAATATATAGGTTAAAAATATTCTAAATTAAATACTAATGCGCTCCTTCGTGTTCGTGCTCCTGTACTGCAATCCCAATAAACAAAGCAGAAAGAACGGTAAAAATATACGCCTGTAAAGCTGCTACCAATAGTTCCAATACTCCGATGAATAAACCAAGTGGAACAGAAGCAAAACCTAAAAGCGGTGTTTTAAAGATAAAGATCAATGACATAATCGCCAACACCATAATGTGACCTGCAGTGATGTTTGCAAAGAGACGCATCATCAAGGCAAATGGTTTGGTGAAAATCCCGATGATTTCAATCGGCACCATAATCGGATATAATAATAATGGCACCGGTGGCATAAAAATATGTTTCCAGTAATCTTTGTTGGCACTGAAGATGGTAATTAATAAAGTAATAATAGCCAAAACCGCAGTGGTCGCAATGTTTCCGGTCAGGTTATAACCAAACGGCGCGAAAGGAATCAAACCAAACATATTATTAAACCAGATAAAGAAAAATACGGTTAATAAATAAGGCATGTATTTTTTATACTTTTTCGCACCAATATTGGGAATCGCCACTTCATCTCTGATAAAAAGAATAACCGGCTCCATAAATCTGCCAAATCCGCTCGGAACTAGAGATTTCCCATACCCTCTTGCCATTCCTATAAAGACAAGCAACATGAAAAAGATGGAAATAAAAATCGCAGCTACATTTTTCGTAATCGAGAAATCATAAAAAGCATTTGCTTCAGTTTGCTTTCCGCTCATTACCGAAAATAATTTGGCCTGTTCCAACCCCTGTGTTGATTTTACAATACCGTTTTCTAAAGTATAACCTTCATGCTCGTGACCATGTGCAATCGCACTCGACATGAACATGTGAAGCCCGTTTTTATCTTTGATAATAACAGGTAAAGGAATAGAAATATGTTTTTCCTCCGCAGTTCCTTCGTTCAAAGTTAAGATATGCCACTCATTAGCGTCGCTAATGTGACTCATAATCATCTCCTTCGCATCGAATTTTTGATTATCCTCTACGATTGTCTGTTCTAAACTCTCAGGGGTCTTGGCTTCAACTTCTTGCTGTGCATAAGTGAAAACACTTGAAAGCGTTAGAAATAAAACGAAAAATAAAGAAGAAATTCTCTTGTTCATAGGTCAAATTTATCGGTTTGCAAATATATTGATTTTATTAAAACCCACCAATATTAAAAATTGATTTTTATCAGTTATTTTCAGGAACGATTTAATAATCGGATTACTTTGAAATATAAGGCAAAAGAAGTCACCAAAAAGATTCCAATAAGAACTAAGAAATTGGTTTGATCGGTCTCTAGATTAATGAGCCAATACCCTACCCAAATAATGTCTTTAAAAATATTGATCATTAAAAATAACATGGCAGGATTTTCTGTTTTCATCAGATATTTTTTGAAAACGTAGAACATAATTACATTTAAGCAAGCTGCTGAAAGGAATAATAAAGCGATAGTCAGGATATTCATTTGGCAAAAATAAGCAACTTTACGATAATTCTACGAAATCCGATATTACGAAATGTGTGATGTCAATAAATTAGTAACAAAAACGAAACTGACATTCACCCTGTCTCCCTGCTGGCAAAGTCCCCGACTTTGAGCAATAATAACAAAACCTACAGGAGCAATTCAATCTAACACCGCTGCCGCACACATCCTCATTTTTATAATAGATCAATTGGATCCAAGGTTTATGGAGAAAACAGTGAGATTTTTATGCGTTGGACCTGTGAATTTGTGAGTTCTTTCACGATTATTATTTATATTTGTAAGTGATATTTCGATTTACTGATCTGTATCGTTCTCCCGACAGCTCACATTCCACTCTCCAAGTGCGCTACTCCATAGCGAGTCCATAGCAACTCCATAACCACACCAGTAATTTTATAGTTAAACCATTAACTTACAGTATATTAATTTAAGGCTTAGATACTCTGTAAGGTCAAGAATCCCAGTCATTACCTACCACTAACAAGCGGGGATGATGGCAGGAACCTCAAAAAACGGTAATCTAAGCGGAGTTTAAGGAAGCCTGGGAATCAGTTTCCTTATTTGCTCTTTTGAAAGACTTAAAAGAAATATCCCTTTTTTGCCCTTTGTGGTTTTTGTGGTTTTTGTGGTTTTTAAAACAAATTTAAACAGACACTAAAAATTAAGATCTAATTAAATTTTTTAAACTAATTTTTGGACACGAAAATCCTTCTTTCTGTAATTTTATTGTCATGAACTCCTCATGAACTATCCATGAAGTATCCATGAAGTATCCATGAAGCATCCATGAAGCATCTCAGGAAGAACTATGGAGTATCGCGAAAAGACATTTTCTCGCTAACCCCTCTTGGTAGCACGTCCGAAATAACAGCAAGAATTGCGCAAATAATCATGCTTTAATCGGATCTATAATCCTATCGATTTCCATTGGGTAAAAATCTGGTAACTCTTCTACTTCTCCTTGCTAAAATTTCAATTTCAATTCCGCAAATATTTATGTATTTTTGCAACTCTTAAAGAAAAATTATGTTCAACAGCTTACAGGATAAATTAGACAAAGCGCTTCAGAATATTTCAGGGCGCGGGAAAATTTCAGAAATCAACGTTGCAGAAACGGTAAAGGAAATCCGCCGCGCGTTGGTGGATGCCGACGTTAATTACAAAGTAGCGAAAGACCTCACCAAGAGAGTTCAGGACAAAGCACTCGGGCAAAATGTACTGACCAGTTTAACGCCGGGACAGTTAATGACCAAAATCGTTCATGACGAACTGGTAGAATTAATGGGAAGCACCCACGAAGGAATTAATCTTTCGGGGAAACCAAGTGTGATCTTAATCGCCGGTTTACAGGGATCGGGTAAAACCACCTTTTCCGGAAAATTAGCGAACTATTTAAAACTGAAAAAAAATAAAAAACCGCTTTTGGTGGCTTGTGACGTTTACCGTCCGGCCGCAATTGAGCAGTTGAAAATATTGGGCTCCCAAACCGGCATTCCTGTTTATACAGAAGAAGGTGCACTGAATCCTTCCTCGATTGCAGAAAATGCGGTGAAGTTTGCGAAAGAAAATGGCCACGATGTCGTCATTGTGGATACGGCAGGCCGTTTGGCGATTGATGAGCAGATGATGAACGAAATAAAATCTGTTCACTATTTCATTAAACCTGATGAGACGCTTTTCGTAGTAGATTCCATGACCGGTCAGGATGCGGTGAATACGGCAAAAGCCTTTAACGAAGCTTTAAACTTTGACGGTGTTGTTTTGACCAAATTAGATGGTGATACGCGTGGTGGTGCCGCTTTGACAATCCGGTCCGTCGTAGAGAAACCGATTAAGTTTATCTCTACCGGAGAAAAAATGGAAGCGCTGGATATTTTCTATCCGGAAAGAATGGCCGACAGAATCCTGGGAATGGGTGACGTGGTTTCATTAGTAGAAAGAGCGCAAGAACAGTTTGACGAAGAAGAAGCCAAAAAACTTCATAAAAAAATTGCCAAGAATGAATTTGGTTTCGATGATTTCTTAAAACAAATCAATCAGATCAAAAAAATGGGGAATATGAAAGATTTGATGGGGATGATTCCTGGCGTGGGCAAAGCCATCAAAGATGTCGATATTCAGGATGACGCCTTTAAACATATTGAAGCGATCATTCATTCGATGACGCCGGAAGAAAGAAGAAGACCTTCTATTATTAATACCCAGAGAAAAAACAGAATTGCCAAAGGAGCAGGAAGAAAAATCGAGGATGTGAATGCTTTGATGAAACAGTTCGACCAAATGGGCAAAATGATGAAGATGATGCAGGGACCACAGGGAAAACAAATGATGGAAATGATGAGCAAAGGAATGCCGAAAGTCCCGGGAATGGGCGGCGGTAATTTATTTGGAAGATAATTTAAACTTTACCTATAAAAAAATCCTGTGTGTTAATAACGTACAGGATTTTTTTTGCATTACAGTCCATATAATGACAAAAGATATTTCTTCTTTAAAAAACTGAACCGGTCTCGGACTTCACAAGGTAATGAAACAAGAAAACGGTCTCACAACGTCAAAACAGTTTTTCTACTTTTAAATGAATTTTATTCAGATTTGTAATCTTTCAGCGACTTGCCTGGTGGCAAGAAAATATTTAAACCTAATCTAAAGTCTATCGCAGAAGTAGTTCCTCTATTTCCAAAACCTAAATTCCCGTTCAGTTTCAGCGAGGCATCCAAGCCGATATCAGAGGTAAGAAAGTAAGTATATCCCGGACCAATTCCTAAGTCTAAACCATTTGCCGAAGCTCCGCCATCTGAAACCGTAGTTCCTCCTATTCCCGCATTGCCTTCCACGAAGAACCTGCCGTGTCTCACTAAACTGTCCACTCCTTCTTCTCCTGAAGAAAAATAATACCTGGACAGCGCTCCTACTCCGTAAGTAAACGTAGTCGGCGACGATTTTGCTCCGGAAACCCCTAATCTAACGTATGGGCCGACTGCCCAATTATCCTTGACAAAAAAAGCAACTTGCGGCGTCACCTGAAAGCTGTAACCCGCTCCCTTATTGAGTCCGAAATTTGCGGCGGCCACTTCACCACCGACCATCCAATTGGCTTTTTGTAACTGTGCATGAGCAGGATTTCCTAAAAAAGCAAACATCCCTGCCATTAAAATTTTTTTCATAATAATTTTTTTTATGATTTAAATTTCCGTTAATAAAATTATGCTTACCTCAATTATGCTGCAAGAATCAAGCCCTGCACTATCATTTTACACATGGATTTTTGCGGGTTTATAATGAATCATATTATTAAAGCAAGATCATATTCTTTGGATTTAAACCAGCTATAAAAAGAAGCCGTCTCATAACTCAATGAAACGGCTTTTTTTGTAGTTTTCTCACGGACTCCTGTCCGAGCTTGGGTTGCGAATATCAAAATCTCAGAGCGCTATTTGAGGTATTGAGACACTTTCCATACTTTCAAAAGAAGTATCAGAATTTATATCCTAATCCTAAATTAAGATAGTTTGCTTTTACCGTATAACCGCTCGGCGCATTTTTCAAATGATTATTTAACTGGAATGAATATCTCGCTTCAACAAAAAGTTTCTGAGTAAATTCATAAGCTCCGCCTAAAGCTAAACCGAAATTGGTAGAATTGTAAAAATCAGGCATCGGGTTTTCTTCCAAATCAAAAAGAAATTGGGGACCGAACTGTAAATTGAACTTTGGATCCACATAATATTTCACCATAACCGGAATCTGCAAAGCACTTGAATTACCAATATTCGCATAATTTACAGCCGGTTGAATTTTGAAATTATTCCCTGCGCTGAATTCCGCAAAAAAACCTGCATAGAAACCAGTCTGAGAATCTGTTTCTGTTACCCCCGGAGTTTTGACTTTTGCAAAAGCAGTCAGCATCCCTGCGTTGGCACCGAAAGTTGTTTGTTGAGCGTTAAGCCCTGTAAAAAGTGCAACTGCACCTGCTAAAAATAATTTTTTCATAGTTTTTTCTAAAGTTAATATGCAAAATTAAAATAATTCCGGAATTCGCAAAATTATTCTATCATAAAAAAGCCACTCAACAGAGTGGCTGGTGTTATAAAATTAAAAGAAATTACTGGCCAAAAGAGTATGCATATCCTAAATTAATAGCGCCCGCATTATATCCGGTTTTAGAAACCCCCAAATATCCTACATACACTTCACTTGGCCCGAAATGGTAAGCCGCTTTTGGCTGGAAGTAAAATCCACCTGTACTGTCTCCATTTGAAAAGAGAAAACCATAACCAAGATCAACACCCAAACTGAACTGCGGTGAGATTTTGTATTCTGCTGCTGCCGCAAGTGGAATCATACTTAGAGTATCATAACCACTTTTACCAATCCAGGCAGAATATCCTGTGGCAAGTCCCAAATTAAATTCCGATGCAACCGGCCAAAGGTAAGCTGCATCTGCGCCGATTAATACACTACTCGAAGAACTGGAATCACCAACAGGCAACCCGATATGGGCACCCAATTTAAAATTTCCTGCTGTCTGAGCATTTACTGCTCCAAAAAGTGCAATAGCACCCACTAACAATACTTTTTTCATGGTTTTTAATTTTAATTGTTTAGTAAATGTAAAACTATTTTTTAAAAATAACAAAGCTTTAACAAATATTTTATACCGTAAACAATATTCTGATTAAAATAATTTTATCTCGAAAAAACGCAATCACTGTATTCCAAAGGAATTTTTTATTGTATTTAAACAAGCATTTCAGTTTTTTCTATTCGTAGAGTATTTTTTAATGTTGCCAAATTAAAAATAGAACTCACAGCGATTTTATTGAGATCTTCCCTGATTTTACTTTTTTTAAAGTAAGAAAGAGATTGATCTGGAAAATATTCCCTATTCTTCACGCTGTCTTATTTCCTCTTTTACGTACGCATTGATGATTTTACGTACGACCGGATGTCTCACCACATCTTCGTCCGTAAGATGCACGAAGCCAATTTCGCCTACATCTTTCAGGATTCGCATGGCTTCCTTTAAACCGGATTTTTGCCGCATCGGTAAGTCAATCTGCGTTGGATCACCCGTGATGATGAATTTAGCATTCATGCCCATCCTGGTAAGAAACATCTTCATTTGGGAATGGGTCGTGTTCTGTGCCTCATCCAGAATAACGAACGCTTCGTCCAGCGTCCGTCCTCTCATGAAAGCGAGCGGCGCTACTTCAATAATGTTTTTTTCGATAAAACCCTCCAGCTTTTCATGCGGAATCATATCGCGAAGGGCATCATAAAGCGGCTGCAAATAAGGATCTAATTTTTCTTTTAAATCCCCGGGCAGAAAACCAAGACTTTCACCGGCTTCTACGGCGGGTCTGGTCAAAATTATCCTCTTCACTTCTTTATCCCGCAAAGCCCGTACGGCCAGTGCAACGCTGGTATATGTTTTTCCTGTTCCGGCCGGACCGATTGCAAATACCATATCTTTTGTCTGAGAGGCTCTTACCAATTTTTTCAGATTGGTGGTTTTTGCCTTTATGATTTTACCGTTCACTCCTTTTACAATAATATCCTGATCGAAAACAATTTCCTTTTCGGCTTCATCTTTCAGACTCAAGATGTTTTCAAAATCCTGTAACGTAATTGAATTGTATTTCGAAATAAAACTCACTACATCATCCAGCTTCGTTTTCAGCACATCGAGTGCATCCCGAGTTCCCAACGCGGAGATCGACTGGTCTCTTCCGGTAATTTTCAGGGTCGGAAATTTTGATTTTAATAAATTAAAATATTGGTTATTGACTCCATAAAAAGTTTTGGCATCGATGCCTTCAATCTCGTATTTCAGTTCAAACATTGATTAGCAGTTTTAATTTTTATTTTTATTAAAAGTATTATTTTTTATTCAAATATCGGGCTAACTTTTCCACAATAAGGCGTTAAATATTTTTTTTAGACTAAATTTGTGCTTTCCTAAAAATAAACATGTCAGTTATCACCTTCACTTCAGATTACGGATTGGTCGATCACAGAGTTGCTGCTGTGAAAGGCACAATTTTGAATTTAAAGGAAGACGTCACCATTGTCGACATTACCCATCAGATACAGGCATACAATCTATTGCAGACCGCGTATATTGTGAGAAATGCCTACTCTTATTTTCCAAAAGGTACGGTACACATTATCTCGGTGGACAGTTTCTACACCAAAGAAAGAAAATGCATTCTTTATAAAGCAGATGATCATTATTTCATCGCTGCGGATAATGGCGTTTTGAGTTTGATTTTCTATGACATCAATCCAGAAGCGGTATATGAGATCACCTTTAATAACCGTTTTGATGATGAAGTCTCATTTACCTCAACCGATATTTTTGCGCCGGTTGCGGTGCATCTTCAAAATGGCGGTTTGCCCGAAGTTATTGGGCGACCTTATAAAAATCCAAAGCAACTATCCTTTCCGCGTGCGGTCTTTATTGAAAGTGAAAAAATGCTGATTGGTGAAATTATGTATATCGATAATTTCGGAAATGTAGTCTCAAATATTACTAAAAAATTCTTTGAGAAAAGCGGAATCGGTTATGAAAACTTTATTTTAAAGTTCAGAAATTTAGCGCTGTCCAGAATACATAATCAATACACGGATCTGGTACACGACTGGACGAAGGAGCAGGAATTTCACGGGAAAGCGGCTGCGGTATTTAACGACGCCGGCTTACTGGAATTGACCATCTATAAAGGAAATGGCGAAAGCGGTGCCAGAACGCTTTTCGGTTTGCAGGTCGGTGAAAGCATTTATATCGAATATCAATAGAAAACCGGTGGTTGCTCCAGACACAGAAAATTCACTTTTTTAAAACCTATTAAAACCGGATTTCCAGTTTATAAGATAATTCCTTTATCTTTGTCTCTAAATTTTTCAGATGCTTTATACCGTTATCAAAGCTGTTCACATCATTTTTATGGTCAGTTATTTTGCAGGGATTTTTTATCTCGCCCGCATTTTCGTTTATTATAAAGATACCGATGATTTTGAGGAAAATAAAAAACAGGTTCTTCGTGAACAATATGTTTTTATGGCGCGCAGATTATGGAATATCATCACCGTTCCGGCCGGAATTATTATGCTGGTAACAGGTTTAACAATGATTTTCCTCAACTTTGGTTTAATGAAAACTCCGTGGTTTCATCTGAAACTGACTTTCTTAGTCGGACTTGCAGTTTATCATTACTGGTGCTGGAAAAAAGTTTTACAAATCAAAAATCTTCAAGGCAATATTCTACCGATTGAAAATATTAAACTTCGGCAGGCGAATGAAATTGCTACTTTTATATTATTTTTAGTGGTCTTCACCGTAATTTTAAAATCAATGGTCATCGAATATTGGTGGCAATTAATTGCCGGATTTACCGTTCTGGTATTTTTGATTATGACGACGGTGAAGTTGGTGAATAAAAAGAATAAACAACGGTGAATGGTGAGTAGTCAATCAATAGTGAATGGTCAATCGTGAATGGTGAACTTTTAAAGCCTCGAACCTCGCATCACGCAACTCAACCTCAAACTTAGCAATAACCTCAACGTAATACATGATTGCAATATTTAAAAAAGAACTTTGGACTTATTTCGGAAACTGGAGCGCCTGGTTAATTATTGGTGCTTTCAGTTTAATCGGCACGCTTTTCTTATTTTTCTTTGATAATGATTCCAATATTTTCGAGATTGGGTCGGCGACTTTACAGAGTTATTTTGTGCTCGTTCCCTGGCTTTTGATGTTCATTATTCCGGCAATTTCTATGAAGACGCTGGCAGAAGAGCAGCAATCCGGAACGCTGAACTGGCTTTTTTCGCAACCTCTTGCAATATCGGATATCGTCATCGGTAAATTTCTGTCGGTTTGGTTGGTCGGCATTTTATGTTTGCTTCCTTCGCTGGTTTATTTATACACCGTTTATGTTTTAGGAGTTCCGGAAGGGAATATCGATTTAGGAGCCGCTTTCGGAAGTTATTTTGGTTTAATCATTTTAATTGCCGCTTTTTCCGCAGTGGGAATCTTAGCTTCATCGCTCTCGCAAAACCAAATTATGGCTTACCTGCTCGGCGTTTTCCTGTCCTTCTTTTTGTATTTCGGGATTGAGCAGTTGGCCAGTTATAAAATATTGGGTGGCGCTGATTATTTCCTTTCTAATATTGGCTTTTATCAACATTTTCTGGCCTTTACCAGAGGGTTGATCGATACGAGAGATTTATTTTACTTCCTTCTGGTGATTGCGGGTTGTCTGTTTCTCGCTAAAATTTTTGTAGAAAAGAAAAAGTAACTGAAAGTATTTACCGCTTTTAAAAATGAACAAAAAAAACCTCCTCTACAGTATAATTGCTCTGTTTTTATTAATGGGAACTTTCGGGATTTTTTCGAAACGTTTCGATTTAACCCAGGAGAAAAGATACACGCTTTCTGCTTCTACCATTAAAGTTTTGAAGTCTGTTGCCAAACCTTTGACATTTGAAGTCTATCTGGAAGGTGATTTTCCGGCGAGTTTCCGTCAGTTACAGAACGAAACAAAATTCATTCTGGAAGAATTCCGAAAAGTGAATCCAAAAATAGATTACCGGTTCATCGATCCCATTAAGACGAAAATGTCGAAAGATACTTTGGCAGCCATGGGAATGCAACCTTCCATCTTACCGGATATGAAAGAAGGCAGGATTTCTGAAATTGTCATGTTTCCCTATGCGGTCCTTAAATATGATTCGCACGGAACCTCAATTCCGTTAATCGTGAATTTAACCGGAATTGATGCTTCAGAACAGTTGAGTAAATCGATTGAAAACCTGGAATATAATTTTGTTTCGAATATTAAAAACATCACTCAGGATCATAAAAAAAACATTGGTATTCTCATCAATCAGGATGAACTTCGTCCTGAAGAATTCCGTGGGTTTATGGAAATGGCTTTGGAAAATTATAATGCCGGACCGATTATTCCAAAAAATCAAATGGAATTGACTTACGCTGATGTTCCGCAACTTCAGCACATGGATGCTTTGGTCATCGCAAAACCAAGAAAAGCTTTTACCGAAAATGAAAAGGTAATTCTGGATCAATACATCATGAACGGTGGAAAAACCCTCTGGATGATCGATGCCGTGAATGCTGAAATGGACACCCTTTTTCACGCCAAAAAAATCATGGCTTATCCCATGGATGTCAACTTAACCGATTTCTTTTTTAATTATGGAATTCGGCTTAATGCAGGTTTGGTAAAGGATATGAAAAAATCTGCACTTTTGCGGGTTCAATCTGGTGAAGTTGCCGGGAATCCACAATACAGCAGTTTTCTGTGGCCTTACTTTCCTTTAGGAATTGCAGAAAATAAAAACCCGGTTACCAAAAATATCAATCCTGTTAAATTTGAATTTCCGACTTCGATTGATACCTTAGGACGCAAAAATATTAAGACAAAAGTTTTGTTTGAATCAAGCGAAAGAACGAATATCAAACAGGTTCCCAATTATGTGGCGCTTGCAGAAATCGTCCGGACCGATTCCCTGAGCGAAGTTGATAAAACAGCTCAACCCAAAATATATGCGGTTAGTTTAGAAGGTAAATTCAGTTCCGCTTATGCAACACGAAGCGAAAGAAAAATTTATCCTAATTTCAAAGCACAAAGTCCGGAAAACAAGATGATTATTATTGCCGACGGTGATGTTGGAAGAAATCAAATCTACAAAGGAAAACCGCTCCCACTGGGTGAAGATTTACTCACCAAACAATCGTATGGCAACGAACAGTTTCTGAGAAATGCCCTCGATTTCCTTTTAGACGATTCTAATTTAATGGAATTAAGAAACAGAAACATCGAAGCAAGATTACTCGACCGGCAAAGAATTGACGAAGAAAAAACCGACTGGCAATGGTTCAATTTATTGCTTCCATTGGCAATTATTGGATTGTTGGGCGGATTCTTTTACTGGTGGAGAAAAAGAAAATTTGGATAAATAAAAACCTTCAAGAATAAATATTGAAGGTTTTTGGCTAAAATATACCGCAAATTACAGATGACGCCGTCTTTAACAACTTCTTAAAACCAAGAAGTCATTTAAAATTAGTAATTCTTGGCAACCTTAAATATCTTTAATAAAATCCTCATATTCATAAAACACCCGCTCGAATCCATCCATTTTTTCGACAAAAAACTCGAAAATCTCCTGCCAGGTATTTTTATTATAAATCGAAACATTTTCTTTGGTGATCCAAAACCGGGAAATCACTTTTCCGTTTTCCAAAGTGTAAAATTCATCTTTTTGAACTGAACCTAATTCCTCTTCCAGAATAGATTCCAGTGACCACATTTTTTCGAAATAAGCATTGCGAAAGAGTTCGTCGTTTATTTCTATATCCAGTGAAACTTCGGCTTTCTTTGGATCAGCATTAAATTTAAAGGCGAAATCTTTAATTTTGGTATTATACAAAATCCACTTTCTGGGAAAACTTTTCCCAAAGGCGATCCAGAATTCTTTTCTAAGTTGCTGTGCTTCTTCTTTACTAAACATTGAAATAATTTAAGAACTGCGAAACTAATCAAAATATCATATTGTATCGAGTTACAGTGTATTATTTTTTTTGGAGCGTACCAATTACACGGATTTACAAAGATTTTTCTGTTTAAAAAATATTTCAGTTCAGTTTTGCCGGCAAATTATTCGTGCATTCGTGGCCGAAAAGTTTCCTAATATTTGACAATATATTGTAAGAATTTAGACGACTGATTGTAAGTCTTTTATCTTTCATCTATATTCTTCGATCTACTTATATTTGATCTGTTCCTCTTTAAGGCTTCTAAAAACTTTTTACTTATTTTTGCGTTATGCTTTCCAAAAAATCACAGTACGCGCTAAGAGCCCTTTCCTACCTCGTCGGCAAAAACGATGAAGGTCCGGTCTTGATTTCAGATATTGCCACCGCGAAAAAAATCCCGTTAAAATTTCTGGAAAACATTCTGCTGGAGCTGAAAAAAGCCGATATCCTTGACAGTAAAAAAGGAAAAGGCGGCGGTTATTTTTTTAGTGCAAATCCGGCTGAAATATCGCTTGCGACGGTAATCCGGTTGGTTAACGGTCCGATCTCGATGATTCCGTGTGTGAGCATTCATTTTCATGAACAGTGTCTTAACTGCAATCAGGAACACTGCGGTTTGCACGATGTTTTGATCGAAGTCCGCGACGCTTCTCTGGCTATTTTAGAAAAGAAAACACTGCTGGATATCGTGGATTAAAGCTTTAGCTTTTTATTTGCCTTATTAGTCCACTAATTTGGTGGAATAATAAATTTGTCGCAAATTTGTTGACATTAATGAATGAAATAATGTTTACAGCAGAAGAAATTCAACATTTAGAAGCGCTAGATCTCCAACAAAGTCTTTTCAAACTGTGCGAAATTATTCCAGACGGAATCATCTTTTCAACTTCTTTAGGGCAGGAAGATCAGATCATTACCGATGTCATTTTTAAAAATAAATTACCGGTTAAGGTTTTCACGCTGGATACAGGAAGATTATTTTATGAACATTATGACCTTCTTTCCAACAACAATTCCAAATACAAAATCAAAACGGAAGTCTATTTTCCCGAAGCCACTGATGTTGAAAATTATGTGAACGAGAAAGGAATTAACGGCTTTTTTCATTCTGTAGAAAACAGAAAAGAATGCTGCTACATCCGAAAAGTAAAACCGCTGAACCGTGCGCTGGAAGGCGCCAAAGTATGGATTACCGGTCTTAGAAGCGAACAGTCTGAAAACCGACAAACTTTAAAAATGCTGGATTGGGACGAATCCCGACAACTCTATAAATTCAATCCTCTTCTTCACTGGAATTATGATGCTGTTTTAAAATATATCGAAGACCATCAAATTATGGATTTACCGCTTCATAAAAAAGGCTTCGTCAGCGTGGGCTGCAAACCGTGTACGCGGGCAATCGAGCCGGGTGAAAATCCGCGTGCCGGAAGATGGTGGTGGGAAGAATCTCAGAAAGAATGCGGTCTGCATTCAGAAAAATAAAAATTGTAAAATACGATGAAGGCAAAATATCAATTAAATGATTTGGAGCAGTTAGAAGCAGAAAGCATTTACATCATGCGGGAAGTTGCGGCCCAATTTGAAAAACCCGCTTTATTATTCAGCGGTGGAAAAGATTCGATTACGTTGGTTCATTTGGCAATGAAAGCTTTTGCTCCGATGAAAATCCCTTTTCCTTTGGTTCATATCGATACGGGACATAACTTCCCTGAAGCACTGGCTTACCGAGATTTTTTAGCCAAAGAAATCGGTGCCGAATTGATTGTCAGGAAAGTGGAAGATACCATTCACAAACAGAAACTGACGGAACCTAAAGGAAAATTTGCTTCCAGAAACTGGCTGCAAACCCATACTTTACTGGAAACCATTGAAGAATTTCAATTTGATGCCTGCATTGGTGGCGCACGACGCGATGAAGAAAAAGCCCGAGCCAAAGAACGGTTTTTCTCTGTTCGTGATGATTTCGGACAATGGGATCCCAAACTGCAAAGACCCGAATTATGGAAAATCTACAACGGACGAATTCATAAAGGCGAAAATGTGCGGGTCTTCCCAATTTCGAACTGGACCGAACTCGATGTCTGGAATTATATTAAAAAAGAAAAGATTCAACTTCCTTCTATTTACTTTTCCCACGAAAGAGAAGTTTTGGAATATGAAGGTCAGTTAATTGCAGTTTCCGATTTTATTCAAATTGATGAAGATGATGTTATTTCTACAAAAACGGTTCGATACAGAACTGTTGGTGATATGACCTGTACGGCAGCCGTAGAAAGCAATGCTTCTACTTTGGATGAAGTGGTTCAGGAAATTACCGCGTCAAGAATTTCGGAAAGAGGCGAAACCAGAATCGATGATAAAGTCACCGAAGCCGCCATGGAAGACCGGAAAAAAGGAGGATACTTTTAATAAACAATGAGTAATAGGCAATAAGCAATGTATTTATTACTGATTACCAATTGCTTAGTACTGATAAAAACAAAACATGGATATATTAAGATTAATGACCGCCGGAAGCGTTGATGATGGCAAAAGTACCTTAATTGGCCGACTTTTATACGACAGCAAAAGTATTCTCGTGGATCAGCTGGAAGCACTGGAAAAACAGTCAAAAAATAAAAATTCCGATGGAATCGATTTGGCAATTCTTACCGACGGTTTGCGGGCCGAACGGGAACAGGGAATCACCATCGACGTGGCGTACCGCTATTTCTCGACGCCGAACAGAAAATTCATTATTGCTGATGCTCCGGGACACGTTCAATACACTCGAAATATGATTACCGGCGCGTCGAATTCCGATTTGATGATTATTTTAATTGATGCAAGACAAGGCGTGATCGAGCAAACCAGAAGACACAGTATCATCGCTTCTTTGTTGCAAATCAAACACATTGTAATCGCAGTGAATAAAATGGATCTGGTGGATTATTCGGAAGAAGTTTTTGAAAATATTAAAACCGGTTACATTGAAATTGCCCAGAAACTCAACCTCATCAATATTCAGTTCTTTCCTATTTCGGCTTTAGATGGCGACAATATTGTGGATCGCTCCAGCAAAATGACTTGGTTTAAGGAAAATTCGCTGTTAGAATATCTGGAACAGGTAGAAATTAACAAAGAAATTAATCTGAAAGATACCCGGTTTCAAGTTCAGTTTGTCATTCGTCCGCAAACCGATGAACTCCACGATTACCGGGGTTACGCGGGAGAAGTCGTTAGCGGAATTTATAAAAAAGGAGACCGCATAAAAATCCTGCCGCAAAATATAGAAACCACCATTTCTAAAGTGGAAACCGGCGGAAAAGAAGTGGATGAAGTTTTTGCACCACAACCTGCGGTGATCCATATCGAAGATGATATTGATATTTCGCGGGGCGATTATTTTGTTCATACCGATCAGATTCCCACTGTTGACAATGAATTTCAGGCTTTGGTTTGCTGGATGGATCATAAAGAATTGGTTCCGGGGAATAAATATTTTCTTCAGCACCGAAGCAAACTGGTCAAAGCGATCGTTAAAGAAATCGACTATCAATTAGACGTTAATACTTTAGAAAAAACACCAGTCAACGATTCGGTAAAACTCAATGAAGTGGTTCGGGTGACCATCAAAACAGCAAGTCCATTGGTTTTTGATTCTTTTGAAAAAAACAAAGGAACCGGAAGTGCCATTTTGATCGACGAAACCAGCAATGCAACCGTAGGAGGCGTAATGATTCTGTAACCCGTGAGCGAAGTTCAACCCAATAATATGAATCCTCTGTTTCTGAATCTGGAACGGATTCCGGTGTTATTGGTGGGACACGACGATTTAATTTTTCGGGCTGTAAAGCAGATTTGCCGAAATGCTGCTCATTGTAAAATCAAAATTTATGATGAAGAAATGTCAGAGGAAATCATCAGATTTTCGGCGGAAAAATCCAATATCAAACTTTTTTATCAAAAAATTAAAGAAGAGGATTTAGAGAACTTTGGATTATTAATAATTTCGACCGAAGATCACGAATACGAAGAACAACTTATTCATCTTTCTCAAAATAAAAACATTTTAATTGATGTCATCGGCAAACCAAAAATCAGTGATTTTTCGTTGGTTTCCGTTATTAAAAAGGAGAACATAAAACTCGGAATTTCTTCAAATGATTATTCGCCGGAAGTTCAAAAAAGAATCAATAAAATTATCGAACACAGCATTCCTTCCGATATCGAAGAGTTTATCGGTAAACTGAAATTCGCCCACAAGCACCCTTTAATGAACCGAGAAGAAGAACTGAAAACACTCGACAATATTACCGCGGAATATCTGGATCAAAAACAAAAACATCCTCTTGCTGATTCTGAATTTGAAAATTTAGAAAAAATAACGAAAGCGGTTCGGCGCCGTGCCAATATTTATCTGGGAATCATCGGCGTGATGGTTTTAATTGGAGTTTTGTCTTATATTCTTGTCGAATTCCAATTGTTTCCGGACATCAATGAATTCCTGAATCGCGACAACCATATTTTCTATAAAATGCTGGCGGTCGGTTTTGTAGCAGAATTGGTGGTAGGAAGTACCGGAATGGGTTATGGGATTATCTGTACCACGATTCTTTTGATGCTCAATATTGCGCCACCGATCATCAGTGCGAGTATTCACTCTGCCGAAACATTTACCTCAGCCGCGGGAAGCATCAGTCATTACCGATTGAAAAACGTAAACATGAAACTGGTAAAAGCATTGGCTATTCCGGCAATTATCGGGGCAATTATTGGAGCGTTATCGCTAACTTATTTTGGGGAACATTATGCCCACATTGTAAAACCGTTGATTTCCTGCTATACTTTATATCTTGGAATTAATATCTTGCGAAATGCCTTCAAAAAAAACAAAAAAAACACTCAAAAATCCGGTCGAAATATCAGCATTTTAGGATTGACCGGTGGATTTATCGATTCTTTTACGGGCGGTGGTTGGGGACCAATGGTTACGGGAAGTTTACTAAAAGACGGACGAACTCCAAGATATGTGATTGGAAGTTCTACCCTATCGAAATTCATTCTAACGATTACCAGTGCGATTACCTTCGTAGTGACCATCGGAATTCAGCATTGGAATATTGTACTCGGATTATTGATTGGCGGAATTGTTACCGCGCCATTTGCTGCTTTGTTAACGAGCAGAATTCCCATTAAAAAAATGTTCGTGGTGATTGGGATTCTTATTATTGTTTTGAGTTTAATTTCGATTGTAAAATCACTTTTTTAAATATTACTTCGGAAGACATTCATTATTTAGTACCCGTCACACAACGCGTTATCAAACTGAAATCAGACCAGGGCGCAAATCTTATTTTGTAGAATACACGCAGATACCACTGGGAAAACACCAAAAAACAAGAATTGACACATTGCAAAAATCAATTTATCAGTTCCATCCGATAAAATAAATAACTTTCCCAAAGAGAAACCTAAACTAAATATTTTATAACTTTGAACATAATAAATATGATTAAAGTAATGGACACTACAATAGATATCCGAAAAAAAATCCACGAATTTATCGATCATGCAGACGAAAGAATACTCCGTATTTTTCACGCAATTATTACTATGGAAGAAGTTGAAGAACACGTATTGAGTGCAGAATACAAAGAAATTTTGGATGAACGCCTGAAAGAACACCACGAAAATCCAACTTCGGGAAAACCTTGGGAAAAAGTAAAACAGGAACTGAAAAAAGAATATGGAATATGATCTGATTATAAAGCCAAAAGCCCAGAATGATATAAAAAAAGCACTTGATTGGTATAAAGCAGAAGGCGGAAATTTACCGGAAAAATTGCTTGATAAAATCGATGAAAGCTTAGAGAAAATACAGCAAAACCCGGAACATTATCAGAAAAGATATCACGAAATAAGAATCATTTTTACAAAGAAATTTTCTTAAGGAATTTATTACACCGTTGAAGAAAATACAATTTATATCCACGCAATTTTACACACGAAACAAAATCCAAAAACAGCTGAAAAGCGTGTAAAATAAAAAGTCTACCGCCTGAATTTTCCAATAACATTCTGCCTCCGCCTCTAAAAAAAGACTTTAGGCAGCAAGAAAAAAGCGGGCTAAGCCCGCCCGCTGTATTTATCATTTTATTTTAGTCAATGCAATGCTGTCGGTTTTATTTCCTTTATCATACTTTTTAATGTAAATCAATTTTCCTTTTTCATTATAGTATTTCCAGTCGCCATGATAGTACCAGTGTATAAAATTATCGGCAACTTCGGTAGTAGATTGTCCTTTGATCTTGATTTTTCCGTTTGGATAAAAAAATTGTGTCTTAATTTTATCTTTGCGGTAAACCTCCTTCTGATCTATTTTATCATCAATAAAAGTACGCCAGATACCAACCTTGTCTCCCTTTCTGTATTTTCCTTTTGAAACAAAATCTCCCTGTTCGGTAGAATTGGTTTCTACCCATTTGCCATTTCTTTTCTGAATCTTAGCTTCCTTTATATATTGATTACTTTTACCCGGAACGCAGGATACCAGAGAAACCGTAATTAATAAAAGAAAATAATTGATTTTCATAGCATCAGATCACTCCCAAATCTTTTCCTACCTTTTCAAAAGCTGCAATCGCTTTGTCTAAGTGTTCTCTGGTATGGGAAGCAGAAAGTTGCACACGGATTCTCGCTTTTCCTTTTGGTACCACGGGATAGAAAAATCCGATGACATAAATTCCTTCATCCATTAATTTTTCGGCCATTTTTTGGGCCAAAGGGGCATCGTACAGCATCACCGGGACAATCGCCGCATCACCGTTGGGAATATCAAAACCTTTGGTTTTCATTTCTTTTCTGAAATATTCGGCATTTTCCATTACCTGATCTCTCAACGAAGTGTCGTCGGAAATCATATCCAAAACTTTAATCGCAGCACCAACGATTCCCGGAGCCAAAGAATTTGAGAACAAATAAGGTCTTGAACGCTGTCTCAGCATATCGATAATTTCTTTTTTACCGGAAGTAAATCCTCCAAGCGCGCCGCCTAAAGCTTTTCCTAAAGTTGAAGTAATGATGTCAACTCTTCCCATCACTTCATTGGCTTCGTGCGTTCCACGTCCAGTTTTACCGATGAATCCGGTGGCGTGTGAATCGTCAACCATTACCAAAGCATCGTATTTATCTGCCAAATCACATACTCCCTTTAAATCGGCCACAATTCCGTCCATTGAGAAAACACCATCGGTCACGATGATTTTGAAACGGTGATTCTTTTTGGAAGCCTCAATTAACTGCTCTTCCAAATCGGCCATATTGTTATTTTTGTAACGGTATCTCGCTGCTTTACAAAGTCGAACACCATCTATAATTGAAGCGTGATTCAGTTCATCAGAAATAATGGCATCCTGATCGGTAAACAAAGGTTCGAAAACGCCGCCGTTGGCATCAAAACACGCTGCATATAAAATGGTATCTTCCAATCCCAAAAACGCTGAAATCTTTGCTTCCAATTCTTTATGAATATCCTGAGTTCCACAGATGAAACGCACCGAAGACATTCCGTAGCCGTGACTTTCGATCATATCCTGGGAAGCTTTCATCACTTCTTTATTGTTTGACAATCCCAAATAGTTATTGGCACAGAAATTCAGGAGTGTTTTCCCGTTGGCTTCAATCACCGCAGATTGCTGTGAGGTTATGATCCTTTCGGTTTTAAACAAGCCGTCATTTTTAATATTTTGAAGTTCGTTCTGTAAATTTTCCAGATAATTTTTAGAAATCATATTTAATTATTTTGAAATGCTAAAATACGAAAAAAAGCCCTCCTGCGAGTGCTTTTATCATTTTGTTATTAATAACATAAAGTTAAATGGACCTTGATTATTCTTTAATAAATTTCAAATTCTTTTCAGCAATTTTTAAAAGATAAACTCCTTTCGGAAGGGCGTTTACACCAATTGATTTTTTTGAACTAAGTATTCCTGATTTCACCCATTTCCCATCGAGGCTGAAAATTTCATACGATTCATCTTTGGTAATTCCCGCTACTGAAAGTTGGTCTTTCGCCGGATTTGGATAAATTCTGATTTCATTTATGGCCGTATCATTTATGGAAAGAATCGAAGTATCTTTTGTTACTGTGGAACCTTTGGTAATAATCTGATTTTCATAATTAAATTGTACTGAAGCCACATTGAAAGTAAGCGCTTCTGCAAAACTTTGATTATTTGAATCGTTATTTAAAACCAAATAAGCAATTTCCCCACCAGTTCCGGTCACTTTAATCGGCAAAGGCATTTCAAAGAAACTGCCCGACGAATGACTTTGCGTCTGGCCCACTTTAAAACGAATGATTTTATCCGCAGTTTGATTCCATTTTATTTGATAGGAAGGATATCCCTGGCCGTAAATCCAGTCGTTGAAAAATTCGGAAAAATCTTTTCCGGTAGATTGTAATAATGAATTCTTTAAATCATCTGTTCTCACATAATTATAGGCGAGATTTGGACGGGAATGATACTCTTTTAAAGCTTGATAAAAAGCGGAATCACCTAGAATCCACTTCATCATTCTTAAAACATATCCGCCTTTTGAATAACTCAACCGACTGTCAAAAACTGCGTTGGTATTTCCTAAATTACCGTCAGCAACATAAACACTTCCGCCTGATGACTGGGTAATATAATCCATTTGCGACTGCAAATAATTCATAAATTCAGTGTTAGTCATTAATAATTTTTCGTTGGCGAGATGTTCACCGTAAGTCGCAAAACCTTCATTAAGCCAGATATCGTTCCAGGCGCCGCAAGTTACTTTATCTCCAAACCATTGGTGGGCTAATTCATGAGCGATAATTCCCTTGCCGAAAGATCCCATTGACGACATGGTAGAATGCTCCATTCCGCCTCCCCAGCCGAATTGCATGTGCCCGTATTTCTCATTCCTGTAAGGATAAGGTCCAAAAAATTCTTCGAACGTATTCATGATATTTTTGGTCCAGTTGATATTGGCCATTGCGGTGTTATTATTCGCTGTAGAAGGATAAACGTAATTCACAAACGGGAAAGGCGGTATTCCCATCGTATCATTTATCTTGGTATAATTCGTAATTCCCAAAGCAACTAAATACGCCGGAATCGGATAATTCGTTTGCCAGAAAGTTAGTTTTTTATTACCGGCTACCATTGTTTCGGAAAACAATTTACCATTCGAAGCGACATTATATTGCGCCGGAGTTGTAATTCTGATATCAACTTTCTCTATTTTATCATTCATACTCTGCTTAGTGGGAAACCATTCCTGTGCGCCGTAAGGCTCAGAAAGCGTGTAGAGCACCGGAGTTCCAGATTGCGTAGAAATTGTAAAAGCATCACCAGCACTTCCAATAGTATCTGGAGTGCCGGAATATTTAATCGATAAAGAATCTAAAGTAGCCGAGCTGAGTGCGGCTGGAAAATCGATTTTTACTTCCTTCGTTGGCAATTGAGTAAAGGCCAAGTTTGTACCGTGGTATTTCACTTCAGAAACCGTCAACACATTAGAAAAATCAAAATAAATACTGGTAATGTTTTGATTGGGAACAAAATGACTGGTCACCGTTCCACTTATAAAATATTGAGCAGGATCAAGATCCAAATCCAGTCTTTGATATTTCAAATCATAATTCAAAGTGTTTGGGTTCACGTTGTAATTAATCATTTTCGAATAGCGCTGCGTTTCATTTCGGATCATGCTTTTTCTTTCTGCCTCTTCGTTTTGCGCAAAAAGGTGTGCAAAACATAACATTAACGCAATTATATAAAATTGTTTCACTGATTAAATTATTTACCGATAAAGGTAAAAAAAACCTTTCAATAATTATTGAAAGGCTGCTATTTTAGTCAAATAAACAATCAGAGATTCAAAGTCGGCTCCAGGATTTGCTCCATTTTACTTTTAACCTGATCTACAGAACCTCCATAATTATTAATGAGCAGTGAAAACACCAGTGTTTTACCGGAATTTGTTTTCATATATCCGGCTAAGGTTTTTACTTTATTTAAAGTGCCTGTTTTGGCAAAGATCTGTCCGTTTCCGGTAGTGTTGAACATTCTTTTCAAAGTTCCCGTCTGTCCGCCGATTGGCAAGGTTTCCTGGAAGGTTTTGTAATATTTTTCGTTCATCAAATTCGCTAAAAACTTCACCTGAGAAATTGGAGTTACCACATTTGCTCTTGAAAGTCCGCTTCCATCGAAGTAATTTAAACCATCCGTTTCGAAACCGACTGATTTTAAATGGTTATTCACCACCATTCTTCCCGCTTCCAAAGTCTGATCACCCAGTTTCTGAAAACCCACCATTCTCAACGTTGCTTCTGCCAATGCATTATCGCTGTGCTGATTGGTATACATGATGATTTCTGCTAAAGTTGGCGATTGATAAGAAGTGATTACTTCCCGTTTCTCAGGATTTGGATCTGTACTTTTTGTGACCACTTTTCCCGCCACCGACAAGCCACTTTTCAGCATGGCTGCACGCAGGCTGTTCGCCAGATAAGCCGGAGCATCCGGTAATTTGGTCGTCAGATAGCCGCCATCAAATTTATCGGCATACACCATTTGACCGATGTATGGCGAGATATAATAATAGTTTTTGTTTTCTGAAAAAGGATTTGATTTTTTGGCAATCAGTTTTTCATTTTGGGGATTGATTTCGTGGGTCGTTCCAACGGGTAAATAATAATTTCCGTTTTCAAGCCAAACAATATTTTCCGGTAATGACTGGGATTTATTTAATTTAAAAACACCGGTCTGAATGATAATATCGCCATTGATTTTCTTAATTCCTTTTTCTCTGGCAGCCGAAATAAATTCAGAAATAATCTGACTATAGGAACTAGCGCCCGCTTTATTGGTTCCCAGCGAAGGATCGCCGCTTCCTACGATGTACAAATTACCTTTAAGAACTCCGTCTTCGATTTCACCGGAATATTCCAGCTGAGTGATCCACCTGAAGTTTTCACCCAAAAGATTCATCGCCGTTTCTGTGGTCAGCAATTTAGTAGTAGAAGCAGGAATCAGAGAAGCGTTCTCATTATAAGAACTGATAATTTTCTTTGTTTTGGGATCATACACTACAAAACCCCAGTTTGCGTTTCGCAAAACAGGATCATTCATCATCGAATTCAGCTTGATATCTACGAGTTCTTTTGCGCTGAGAAGTTTTTCAGCGGACTCTTTAGAAATATTCGAATTTTGACTGTCGTAAGATTGAGGATAATTGGTAGAAGCGAAGGTTCCCTGCCCAAATGCAAATGCAGAAACTGCGATTGCAGAAGAAACCAGAATTTTTTTGATGTTAATCATTTAATTTTATTATTTGATTATCTATGAATGCTTTTGCATGAAAGAATACGATTCTGCCGCAAAACATTTCTTTAACGTTCAAAAGTATAAAATATTGTTGAAGCACAGTGATTTAACGGTACTAAAAAGGTGGTAACTACTGTTAAACTTTGTTAAAAGTCAACAAAAATCACCTTTTTTATAGAATGGTAAGCGGAAATCTCATCAAACTCCGCCAAACTTTTGCTGACCAAATCTTTATACTCCGCATATTTTTTACCGCGCGGTAATTTTAGTAAAAGTTGGTATTGATACATTAAATTCAGTTTTCCAATGGGTGATTTTTCAGGACCCAGAATGCATTCTTCCGGTAAATATTTCCTGAGAATTGATCCTAAAAACTGAGAAGCACGATTGACCTTATCTTCACGGCGGTGCTTCAGTTCAATCATAATTAATTTGACGAAAGGCGGATACAGAAACTTCTTTCGCTCCGTCAACAAATGTTTATAAATATTGGGCGAATCGTGCTCTTTTAATAACTGAAAAATCGAATGTTGCGGATTATAGGTTTGAATTAAAACCTTACCGTTTCCTGAAAGCCGACCTGCTCTTCCCGAAACCTGAGTGATCAGCTGAAATGCCCTTTCTTCTGCGCGAAAATCCTGTACATATAATAAGGAGTCTGCTTTTGGGATTGCGACCAGTTCAATATTCTCAAAATCTAACCCTTTGGAAATCATCTGCGTACCGACAATAATATCCGTTTCGCCTTCTTCTATTTTTTCGTATAATTTCTCGTAAGCAAATTTCTTGCGCATGGAATCCACATCCATCCGATCAACTTCTGCGTCGGGAAAAATTTTCGAAACTTCTTCGTGAATCTGTTCTACCCCAACTCCTCTTACATTCAATTTCTCAGAATGGCATTTCGGACAGGCTTTCGGTTTCGCCGCTTTTTGCCCGCAATAATGACATTTCATTTCATTATTATATTTGTGATAGGTCATCACGACATCACAATTTGAACAGTAATTTACATAACCACAGGTTTCACATTCCACCACATTGGCGTAACCACGGCGATTGTGGAGAATCATGGTTTGCTTTTTATGATCGAGTTCTTTTCTTATTTCATCAATTAAATGAAGAGAAAAACTTCCGACTAATTTTTTAGTATCCTGCGCTTCTTTAAAATTAATCAGTTCAAATTCCGGAATTTTCACATTCCCAAAACGTTCGCCTAAATAAATATAAGTCAGTTTTTCTTTTTTTGCGGCGTAATACGATTCTACAGATGGCGTCGCAGAACCTAATATTACGTTGGCACTGTAAAATTTCGCTAAAACCTGAGCAGCATCTTTTGCATTAAAAAAAGGAGAAATTTCCCGTGGTTTATAACTCGAATCATGTTCTTCATCCACCACAATTAATCCTAAATTGTGATAAGGCAAAAACAGAGCATTCCTCGTTCCGATAAGGATTTTAATATCATTATTTTTAATTCTGCGCCATACTTCTACCTTTTCGAAATCGGTCAGTTTCTGATGGTAATACCCCAACTGCCTTCCATATTTCTTCTCTAAACGCTGAACAATCTGTTTGGTCAGAGAAATCTCTGGAAGCAGAAATAAAACGTTTTTCCCATCATCCACCGTTTCTTCAATTTTTTCTAAATAAACGTGGGTTTTCCCGGAGGAAGTAACGCCATGAAGCAAAACATTTTTTCCCTGTTCAAAGGCCTCATCAATTTCAGATTTTGCCTGAAGTTGAATATTACTCAGTTTTTCTAAATCTTCGGTTTCACCTTCGTAACTTTCCAGACGGTCTTTCTGTAGGTAATATTCCTGAACTAAATCTTTTTCAATCAACGATTTTAATTGAGCGTTGGCAAAGTTTCCTTCATGGAAAACTTCCGATTTTTTAATGGGTTTTTCAGGATGTTCTGTTTGTTTTTCTAAAATTAAAAGAAATAATTCCTGTTGTTTACCCGACCGTCTCAGTGATAAAAGAATTTCGGGAAGATTTGCATTTTTTACTGTTTCTTCATTAATCTTTAAATAAGCAACTTCTTTGGCTTTATATTTTTCCGCAATTTTCTCATCGATTTCGATATACTGTAAATCGATTAATGATTTAATGGTTTTTACAATATCCCTTTTGGGAATAAAAGCTTCAATTTCCGTCAAATTTATGAGTTGCCGAACTTCCAAAGCCTGAATAAGATACATTTCATTCACATCTAAATTCTCGAAATCAATGGTGACATTCGGTTTTAATTTCAGATACGTTTCACTTTCCAATTTTAAAGAACCCGGAAATGAAAAACGATAAATTTCGCCAAGATTACAGAGGTAATAACCCGATAGCCAATCCCAAAACTGGATTTGTTCTTTCGGTAAAATCGGGGAATCATCTAAAATATTGATAATTTCTTTGGGCACAAATGTTTCTGGTTCCTGATCATGAAGATCGAAAACAATCCCTGTATAGATTTTTTTTCCGCCAAAAGCAACCAAAACCCGCATTCCAATCTGAATGGAAGATACAAGTTCATCGGGAACTTTGTAAGTAAAAGTTCCTTTTAAATTTAAGGGAAGGATGACTTGGGCGAAAGTTGGTGTGATGATTTTGGTGAGGTGTTGATTTGGTGATGTGACGATGTAATAATTTTCCTACAATTCGATTTACAAATTTAGAAATAAATTTCGGCTAAAACCAATGGGTTTTATTTAATAAAAAAGGACCGGAATAAATTCCAATCCTTTTATTAGTAACGTTGACGCGGATTCCAACGTTTTTTTTGGAGTTGCATCGGAACGAATTCGAATTTTTTTTTCAGCTGCACCGGAATAAGTTACGACGCTGGAATATCGGCCGTTCCTACGGAACTCTGAATTTATTTTCCTTTTCTTCGGTCTAATTCTTTTTGAATCAAACCTAATTCTCTACCTGTTTGTCCGGCAACGGAAGTATTTTCCTGCGCTCTTCTCGTTAAATATGGAACCACATCTTTTACGGGTCCGTACGGAAGATATTTGCACACATTGTATTTTTCTGCACCTAAGTAATAGGTAATATTGTCACTCATTCCGTACAACTGTCCGAAATATATCTGTGGATGATCGTGAGGCAAGCCCATCGCTTTCATTTTATCCATCACGAGTTCTGTTGATTTCTCGTTGTGCGTTCCGAAAAACGCAGAAACTTTATTCAGATTATTTAAAACAAAATCGACCGCTGCATTATAATTTTCGTCAGAAGCCTGTTTGGTAGGCTGAATCGGATCAGGATATTTCATGGCTGCGGCACGTGCTCTTTCTTTCTCCATATAAGCGCCGCGTACAAATTTGTAGCCCAGGAAATAATTTTTCTCTTTGGCTCTTTCCAAATCTTTGGCCAGATATTCTAATCTTCCGGTTCGGTACATTTGAACGGTATTCCAGATAATGGCTTTTTCTTTATTGAATTTTTCCATCATTTCATTCACCAAAGCGTCGGTAGCATCCTGCATCCAGGTTTCTTCGGCATCGATCATCAATATTACATTTCTGTCAAAAGCCATTTGACAGACTTCGTCATATCTTTTGACGACTCTCGCCCACTCTTCTTTTTGTGAAGTCGTTAATTCTACTTTTTTCCCTACTTCTTCGTAAATTTCAATGCGGCCAAAACCTGTTGGTTTAAAAACCACGAACGGAATCGCTGGGTTTCCTTCAGCAAATTTGATATTCTGCTTGATTTCGGTACATGTATCATTAAAAACTTTTTCTTCTGCTTTTCCTTCAATGGCATAATCAAAAATACTTCCCACATGATGCTTAAACATCTGCTTCACTACTTTCATGCTTTCTTCGTGGGTTTCGCCACCACAAAACTGCTCGAACAAAGTCTGCTTCACAATATCGGTTACGAACGGAAAATTATTCTTGACTGTAAAATTCAGCGCAGAAATTCCAATATTTGTAATTACCGGTTGTTCAATGGCCTTGAACATCCAATACGCTTTTTTCAGCTGAGAATCTGTTTTGTCTGCAAACGCAATTTGGGTATTGTTGAAAATGCTCATCATATTTTTTTAAATTAGAGCAAATTTAATAATACTGAATGGATTGATAAAACTAAATTAAAGTTTAATTTTGTGATAAATTTCAGTATCAATGATTTCAATTTTAGATCACGATTTCTCGCAACTCAACAATTTTCTCACTATCTTACAACCTACTCAACTTTTAATTTTAGTGGATGAAAATACCCACGAATATTGTCTCCCAACGCTTCTTGGCAATCTGGAAACCGAAATTCCTTTTGAAATCATTGAAATCGAAGCGGGTGAAGAACTGAAAACGTTGGAAACGGCAGCCCAGCTTTGGGAAATCTTGACCGAATTTGAAACCGACCGGAAAGCATTGATGATCAATTTGGGCGGCGGCGTAATCACCGATATGGGTGGATTTATCGCCTCAACTTACAAAAGAGGAATTCCCTTCATCAATATTCCGACGACGCTTTTAGGAATGTGCGATGCTTCAATTGGTGGAAAAACAGGAATTGACCACCAGTTCCTGAAAAACATTATCGGAACGTTCGCTCATCCGGAACATATTTTTGTCTTTCCGGAATTTCTGAACACCTTACCTTTTGAGCAACTGAGAAGCGGTTTTGCCGAAATGCTGAAACATGGATTGATTGCAGATCAAAATCATTGGAAAGATTTAATTTCGATTAAAGATCTAACGGCAGAAAATATATTTCCTTTCATTGAAAGGTCGATGAATATTAAGCAGAATGTAGTGGGACAGGATTTCAGGGAACAAAACATCCGGAAAACGCTGAATTTCGGTCATACCATAGGTCATGCGGTTGAAAGTTTATTTCTCTTAAAAGGAAAACCCATCACGCATGGTGAGGCCGTTGCAATGGGCATGATCTGCGAAACGAGAATTTCAAAACTTCAAGATTTAATTTCAGAGGAAACCGAAACTCAGATTATTTCTTCTCTAAGAAAGTTTTATCCTCATTTGGATATCACTGAATTTTCACCGGAAGAAATTTTAAATTTAATGAAAAATGACAAAAAGAATTCTTTTGGAAATATTAATTTTTCTTTAATTAAAAGAATCGGAAATGCAACTTTTGATTGTTCTATTCCTATCGAAAACATAAAAGAGGCTTTAATTTATTATCAAAAATTAGATTAATTAGTAAATTTCGCTAAATTAGATCCCTAACCTCAATGAGATTGGGGATCTTTTATTTTAATTTTAAACTGTTAATCAACAATCACTTACGATAAATACGATTTAAACCATCGTTTAATTTATATAAATTCATTCTGATTTTGGCACACCATTTGAAAGTACTGACTCGTAAAACAAAATTTAAAATGTAATGATAATCAGGATTTACTTATTTTAGAAATTAAAACATTAATTTTTTGAACAAAATAAAATCCTATTATCAAAAACGTAAAATTAATCAGAAAAATTTAACATTATGAAAAAGTTAGTATTAAGTGCAGCAATTGCAATAAGTTCATTGACATTCGCACAACAGTTTGGTATTAAAGCAGGCATGAACGTATCATCACTTTCTACTGAAGAAGGTTTAAGCGATCAAGGTTCTAAAATTGGATTCAATGCAGGGGTATTCATGAACGCTCCTTTAGCAGAAAACTTCAGTATTCAGCCAGAGCTTTTGTATTCACAAATGGGTGAAAAATACAATCAAACCATTTCAGGAACTACATACGCCAGATCAAAACATTTAGATTATGTTACTTTACCGGTAATGTTCCAGTACAATGCAACACCTTCGTTTTATTTAGAGGCAGGCCCGGAATTCGGTTTGTTGGTAAGTGCTAAAAACAAATTCACAAACGAATCAGCCAACACCACTATTGGGGAATCTGCAAACTACAAAGATGATTTGAATGCATTTAACTTCGGTGTAGGTCTTGGTGCAGGTTACTACTTCACTCCGAATGTAGGTTTAACTGCAAGATATGTCGCTGGTGTAACAGATATTGCAAAAGAAAGACCTAGTGGGTCAAGCGCAGTTAGAAACAACGTATTCCAAGTAGGTTTGGCTTATAAATTCTAAGAACACATTTTATACATATTATTAAGAAAGGTTGGGAAATAATTCCCAACCTTTTTTTATTCATCTTTAAAATCTGGATTTGGCCCTACCGGAACGGGATATTTTTCAGTGAAGCAACCAAAACAATGGTCGGAACTGCCGAGGATATCTTTGAGATTAGCCATGCTCAAAAATTCGAGGGAATCAACTCCCAGATATTTCCGTAATTCTTCTACACTCATATTGGCCGAAATCAAATCGTCTTTTGTTGGCGTATCTATTCCTAGATAGCACGGTGCAATAATCGGCGGCGAAACACTTCGGAAGTGAATTTCCCTTACACCCGCATCTTTCAGAATTTTTACCAACCGCTTGGAAGTCGTGCCGCGAACAATTGAATCATCGATGATAACTACCCTTTTTCCTTTAATTTCAGAAATAATAGGATTGAGTTTCAGGTTGACAATCCGCTCGCGCATTTCCTGAGTGGGAACAATAAAACTTCTGCCGATGTATCTGTTCTTAATCAAAACAGGACGGAACGGGATACCGGAAGCGATTGAAAAACCAATGGCCGCAGGAACTCCCGAATCCGGAACTCCGATGACGATATCTGCTTCTACAGGCGCCTGCTCCCAAATTTTCTTCCCTGATTTTTCCCTGATTTCATGAACATTAAGTCCTTCCATGATGGAATCCGGTCTGGCAAAATAAATATATTCGAAAGCACAGGTCCTTTTTTCACAGTTTTCTTTAACCATAAAACTTTGTAAACCGGTTTCATTTTCGTTGGTATAAATAATTTCTCCAGGCAAAATATCCCTGACATATTGCGCACCCACCGCATCTAAAGCTACGGATTCGGAAGCGACAACATACGTTTTCTCATCAATCGCTCCTAAAACCAACGGGCGGATTCCATGAAAATCACGGAATGCAAAGAATTTATTTCTGGTCATTCCGACGACGGAATATGCTCCTTCAATTTTTTCCATGGTAGTTTTGATGGCTGCACGCAGGCCTAAATCCAGGTGTTTCTGAATTAATCTCAGAATAACTTCAGAGTCTGAGGTGGCCCTGAATACAACTCCTTCTGCTTCCAGTTCTCTTTTTAATTCCGCAGCATTGGTTAAATTTCCGTTGTGTGCAATCGAAAGAATAATTTGATCATATTCGTTCTTGGCAAAAAATGGCTGGAAATTATATTTCTTTTTGTCGCCAGCCGTCGTATACCGTGTATGTCCGATGGCTGAATTGCCCATGAAGGTTTCCGGTTCCCGTATTTCTTTAAATACATCTAAAACCAGTCCTTCATCTTTAATATTAAAAATTTTTCCGCTTTTCATCACCGAAATACCGCAAGCTTCCTGACCACGATGCTGCAAAGCAAAAAGACCAAACTGCGAAAGCGAAAAGGTATCGACATTATGGTCGGAATACAATCCGAAAATACCGCATTCTTCAGCAGGTGCGTCAAACGGCTCATCTGTTTTGAGCAGATTTCTGCCGTACGTATTTTCCTTAAACTGATTTAAATAATCCTCTCTGTATTGTTGTAAATCTTTCATTTTATCCTCACCCCAACCCTCTCCGAAGAAGAGGAAGCTGGATTTATTAATAAAACACGACTTCGTGTTTCAATGATTTTTATTTGTTTAATACTTTTTTCAATCTTTCATAGATCTCCACATACGCTTCGGTTACTTCTCCCAAATCGCGTCTGAAACGGTCTTTGTCAAGTTTCTTCATCGTATCTTTATCCCAAAGCCTGCAGGTATCCGGTGAGATTTCGTCGGCTAAAATTATTTTGCCATGGGAATCTTTCCCCAGTTCAATTTTGAAATCTACCAGTATGATGTTCATCTGATCAAAAAGTTCAATCAGAATATCATTAATATCTGACGACAGTTCATACATTTCATCGAGTTCATCGTAAGTCGCAGCACCGAGGAAAACCGCGTGATGGTCGTTTATTAAAGGATCTCCAAGATCATCTCTTTTATAACAGATATCGAAAATGGTCACTGGGGATTTAATTCCTTCTTCCACGCCTAATCTCTGTGCCATACTTCCGGCAGAGTAATTGCGAACCACCATTTCCAGAGGAATGATGTGTACTTTCTTTACAAGCTGTTCTCTCTCGTCTAATTTTTTAATAAAGTGAGTCGGAATTCCTTTGTGGTTTAAATAATCGAAAATCAACGTGGTAATCGCGTTGTTCATTTCACCTTTTAAGTCCACACTCCCTTTTTTCTGTGCATTGAAAGCGGTTGCATCATCTTTGAAACGGACAATCACCTCGTTTGGATTATCGGTTTCGAAAACCTGCTTTGCCTTTCCTTCATAAAGCATTGCTCCTTTTGTCATTTTTTACTTTTTATTGATTTATTTTTTACTTTTTAGTCTTGAACAAAACCCTTCTTTTATTACCGCAAAAGCCACAAAAGAGATGTTTGAAAAAAAATTACAAAAGATTGCAAAATGTTAAACTTATATTTTGTCCGCTTTTGAACAACTTATAACCTTGAAATCTTTTGTTTCTTTTGCGGTTAAAAACCTCCTAATTAATATACCTTTTATTTTAAATTTTTATCAAAATTCCCGTAAGAACTGCGATGCCAAAACTCAGCAAAGTTCCTATTAATACATACTCTGTGAGTTTTCTCTGTTTTGCTTCGGCCAAATCACTGAACCTGAAAACCGACTTTGCGGCGATCATAAAACCTACGCCTTCCCAATGATTGACCAAAATGAATACGAAGACCAAAAGCCGCTCGAGAATACCAATATATTTTCCGGCATTGACCAGAGATTCTGTTTGTAATTTGCTGTGTTCTATGGTAACCGGCGTCCAAATTGATATGATTATTTTAATCAATATAGAAGATGGAACAGTGAGAAAAACCAAGGCGGTAAGCAATTTTAAAGTTTCGTGGTTGAAGAAATCTTCCCATCTGAAATAAGGAAAATAAAAAACCGACAGTATTCCGATGACTGAGAGATGGGCAGCCTGATCGATAAAAAACCAGGTTCTTTTGGTCTTCGCATTTTGAAACTGCAGTTTTGCCCAATCGATCAAAAAATGGGTAACGCCAATCATTACAGCAATCCACCAAAGATTCAAATCCCATAAAAAAATCAGGGCGAGAACTGCATGCAATAAAACATGGATATATAAATAAAAACTTCTACCCTTTTTTTTCTCTTTATCGGCCACCCAAAAATTAGGCTGAAGAATAAAATCTCCTAATAAATGGGCCAATATGAGAGGAATGAAAATCATTTATAATTCTGATATTTTCTTTCTGAAGAATTGATCGGTTTCCTGTAATAATTCGAAATTAGCTCTTTTAACCCTTTGACTTACTGATGACTGCGTGATATTTAATTCTCTTGCGAGCTCTTCCTGAGTCAACTCTGAATTTCGGAGAAGCTGATGAATAATCTCCGCAGTTGCTGCAGTCCAACTGTCAAAATCGAGGGAAGCCCATTTGAAAAGAATATTTAAATCGCGGTTTACTTTGTCATTTTCGGTTTGTATCGACAGTGTTTTTCCCTGAGATTTTATTTCAGTGAGTAATCTTCCCGAATTCACATAAGCCGAACCGTTTGATTCTGTAATTTTTTCAGACCGAAATACTTCGTTTCCGATGCCGATTGCCAGACGTACATCTAAATTTTCAAAAGTTCTGATAAGCGATTTCAACAGTAACGCCTTGCGAAATACTTCATCAACGCTGCATTTTAACTGAAATTCATCACCCCGGTATATTTCCCAGTTCTCAGGCGCCGCTGACCATGATTCCAACAACTCCTTCAGTTTTGGGAGCCACAACTCAGAATCGGACTTTTGAGAATTAATAATATCACCGGTAATAATTGCAATCATGATTCAAATATAAGCATTATTCCTTATAAATTCAAATTATAAGGCAAACACCTTATAATGTTTTGTTAAAACTGAGTTCAGAATATAAGCTAATTCACTAATATGTATTCAATATAAGCAAAATGACTTATAATTAAAAACTGCTTTTCTTAAATAATAATAATAATAATAGTTGAAGCTATTTCAAACCCTGCTCAATTTTTTTTAACCGCAAAAGATGCAAAAGTTTCATTTTAAAAACCAATTCAAAAGAATGCAAAATGCTTATGGATTACATTTTTTACTTTTCGCATTATTTTGAGAATCCATTTTTTGATTTCTCTTTTGCCTTTTGCGGTTAAAAACTTACATTTTCAGAAAACTATTTAAAGTATTCAACTCCATTTTTAAAAATATTATGATAATTCGCAGTTGGAATATTTTTCATCAAACCTTCAGAAAAACGCTCCGGATGTCCCATTCTTCCGAATATTTTCCCGGACTTAGAAGTTAAACCTTCAATTCCGAACAGTGAATTATTTGGGTTAAACGGCATTCCGTGGGCAATGTTTCCATCAAAATCAATGTATTGTGTAGCAATCTGACCGTTTTCGTATAATTCTTTAATGACATTTTCCGATGCCATAAACCGACCTTCACCGTGCGAAATCGGAATGGTATATACCTGATTTTTCATTCCTTTTAACCAGGGCGAATCATCATTGATCACTTTCACATCGATCATTTGAGAAATATGACGACCAATTGCGTTATGTGCTAAAGTCGGCGAATCTGCATCTAAATCCCGAATCTCACCGTAAGGCAACAAACCTGATTTCACCAATGCCTGGAAACCGTTACAGATTCCGAGAATCATTCCGTCTCTCTCCAATAATTGATGAACTGCGTTTTTCATTTTCTCATTTTTCAAAACATTGACAATGAATTTTGCAGAGCCATCTGGTTCATCGCCGGCTGAAAAACCTCCGGATAAAACCAAAATCTGAGACCGGTTAATTTCAGAAATCCATGCCTCTAAACTTTCATTTAAAAGCTGATGATTCAGATTGATTAACGGCAAACCTGAAACTTCAGCACCTTCTTTTCTAAAGGCATTTTGAGTTTCATATTCGCAATTCGTTCCCGGAAAAATCGGTGCAAAAACTTTCGGTTTTGCCAATTGATGTTTGAGGATATGAATCGTTCTTGGCTGAATTGAATTCAGTTTTGAATCAATTTCAACCACCATTTTATTTTTTTCCGTCGTTGGAAAAAGTTCTTCAAAAGTTCCTTTCCATACTTCAAGTAATTTTTTGATATCGAAGTTAAAACTACTGATTTTCAAACTATAAGAACAATTAACTTCACCAATAACTTGAAGTAAATCATTTTCTAAAACCTCCGAACTTTCTATAATTAAACTTCCGATATTCTTGGTTAAAAGCAAATTTTCATCTGCTTTAATTTCTGCTCCAAGATGATTTCCAAAACTCATTTTTGCCAACGCAACCGCAACTCCACCTTCTTTAATGGTCTTCACTGAAACAATCTTTTTGGCCTTGATATTTTCAAATATGAAATCAAAAATACGTTTCAAATCTCCATAATTCGGCATTCCATTTTCTTGCGAAATATGTTGGAATAAATACAGTTTATTTCCCGCTTTTTTAAACTCAGGTGAAATGATAGTTGCCTTTTCTCCGTTCGCACAGGCAAAAGAAATCAAGGTCGGAGGAACGTGAATATCCTGGAAACTTCCACTCATGGAATCTTTACCGCCAATCGCAGCCAGTTCGAAATTCATCTGCGCATCGTACGCTCCAAGCAAAGAAGCCAAAGGTTTCCCCCACTTCTGCGGATTGTTTCCGAGCTTTTCAAAATACTCCTGAAAACTCAAACGAATATTTTTGTAATCTCCACCCATGGCGACGATCTTGGCAACACTTTCAACGACGGCATTTGCAGCGCCAACCAGGGAGTTCTGAGATGATATATCGGCGTCGAATCCCCAACTTGCCAATGAGACGGTTTCGATGTTTTTAGCGTTTAAAATCGGTAAAGTCTGTACACTTCCTTCCATTTCAGTCAACTGGTGTTTTCCGCCAAACGGCATCGCAACCGTCGTTCCGCCAACTGAAGCATCGAACATTTCTGCCAAACCTTTTTGGGAAGCAACATTTTTGCCGGAAAGAATCTTCAAAAAGTTTTCTTCGTTAAATTCTATCCTCTCATTTTCAATCGGTTGAAGATGCGACACTTCAGCATCCTGTGTTTTCGCACAACCATTGGTATCTAAAAATTCGCGGCTTAAATCAACAATTTTATTTCCCTGCCAGAACATCTGCATTCTGCCGGAATCGGTTACTTTCGCAACTTCTACGGCTTTTATATTTTCCTTTTCACAGAAACTGATGAATCTTTCTTTGTCTTTTGCTTCAATAACGACCGCCATTCTTTCCTGAGATTCAGAAATCGCGAGTTCAGTTCCATTTAAACCTTCATATTTTAAAGGGAGAATATCGAGGTTAATTTCCAGTGAATCAGCAATTTCACCAATCGCAACCGAAACTCCGCCAGCACCAAAATCGTTTGATTTTTTAATTAAAGTCGTGACTTCAGGATTTCTGAAAAGTCTCTGAATTTTACGTTCTTCAACTGCATTTCCTTTCTGAACTTCGGTGGATAAAGTATGAATTGAGGTTTCGTCCTGAACTTTTGAACTTCCGCTTGCACCGCCAACTCCATCTCTACCGGTTGCGCCACCTAATAAAATCACGAGATCTCCATTTTGAGGCTGTTCTCTTTTGACCCAATCTTTTTTCACGGCACCTACGACGAAACCAACTTCCATCCGTTTTGCTTTGTAACCGTCGTGGTAAATTTCATTCACCGAAGTTGTGGCTAAACCAATTTGGTTTCCGTAAGAAGAATAACCGTTCGCAGCCTGTTTCGTAATCGTTCTTTGCGGAAGTTTCCCTGCTAAAGTTTCAGAAATCGGTTCTAAAACATTGGCCGCTCCGGATAAACGCATCGCCTGATAAACGAAAGCACGCCCAGACAAAGGATCACGGATTGCGCCACCTAAACAGGTTGAAGCACCACCAAAAGGTTCAATTTCGGTCGGATGATTATGTGTTTCATTTTTAAACAGCAAATACCATGGCTCTTTTTTTCCGTCGAATTCGGCTTCGATTTCAATGGTACAGGCATTTATTTCGTCGGAAACTACCAGATTCTCCAGTTTTCCGGTTTTGTGGAAATACCTGGCGCAAACCGTAGCCAAATCCATTAGTGAAATAGGTTTCAATTCCCTGCCTAAGAATTTTCTTTTCTCAATATAATCATTAAAAATAGTCTGTAAAGTCGATTCAAAAGAATCATTAAACTGAATATCAGTCAGTTCTGTTTCGAAAGTGGTATGTCGGCAATGGTCACTCCAATACGTATCCAGAACTTTAAGTTCCGTTTCAGTAGGATTCCTGTTTTCTGATTTAAAATAAGTTTGAATAAATTCTAAATCATCAATATCTAAAGCAAAACCGTGATGGTCATAAAATTCTTTTAATTCTTCTGCAGAAAAATCATTGAAACCTTCATGAACAATAACAGGATCCGGCGTTTCTTCTGCCGGAATTTCTAATTTCGACAAATCCTTAACCTGCGATTCAACTTTATTAATGAAATGATTTTTAATAGTTTCAACATCTGATTCAGCAACCCCAAACAATTCGATGACTTTCCCACTTCTCACTTTTCCATTTTCATTTTCAGTGAGTAAAGCAATACATTGCTGCGCTGAATCTGCACGCTGATCATATTGTCCGGGCAAAAATTCGGTGGCGAAATGAAGACTTCCCGCGGGATTTTCTTCATGTAAAATATCGGTCACGGGATCTACAAAAGTACTGTTGATGACTTTTGAAAACTCATTATCATTAACCCCAAAGACATCATAAATATTATAGACTTTGACCTCTTTAATATTAGGCACGATATTTTTGATTTCATTAAAAACCTGCGGACTTTCAACATCGAAAATTCCTTTTTTTTCTACGAAGATTCTTTTTTTCATTTTTTATAACAGGATTACATCCTATCCTTTATTAAATCGTCCCGATGGGACTTTGTCAATTTCAATTTATTGGAAAAAATCACTAAAAAAAATGCAGCCAAGAAAGACTGCATTAATTTTTATACTTTAAGGTCGGCTTTTAACCCGATTAATTCGGCGTACTTTTCTAAGATCGGCTTTACCTCATTTTCAATAAACTCCTCGGTTTGGATTGGCGCGAAACCAATGAAGTTTTTCGGATCGAGCACTTCCATTAATTTCGATTTATCCAGTTTTAAGGAATGATCATTTAAAATTCTTTCGAGCAGATCATTTTCTTTTCCTTCTTCTTTTACCTTTTTTGAGGCTTCCATGGAATGAACCCGAATCGTTTCGTGAATTTCCTGACGGTCACCGCCGGCTTTCACTTCTTCCATAATAATATATTCGGTGGCCATAAACGGAAGTTCTTCCATAATATGTTTCTGGATTCTGTTTTCGTAAACCACAATTCCGTTCATGATATTGTTCCAAATCATCAGAATCGCATCAACTGAAAGAAACGCTTGTGGAATAGTCAATCTCTTGTTCGCAGAATCATCCAAAGTTCTTTCAAACCATTGTGTAGAAGCGACCATTGCTGAACTTGTAGACAATGACATCACGAATTTTGCCAAAGCACCGATTCTTTCGGAACGCATCGGATTTCTTTTATATGCCATCGCAGACGAACCAATCTGGTTTTTCTCGAAAGGTTCTTCAATTTCTTTTAAATTCTGAAGCAGACGTAAATCATTGGTGAATTTATGGGCAGATTGTGCAATATTGGAAAGTAAGGCAACAACTTTTGCATCAATTTTTCGGTCGTAAGTCTGTCCGGAAACGCCGAAAACCTTGTCAAAACCAAAACGCTTTGAAAGTTCTTTATCCAGATGCTTTACTTTGGAATAATCACCATTAAATAACTCTAAGAAACTTGCGGCAGTTCCTGTTGTTCCTTTAACGCCACGAAATCTTAAAGTTTCTAAGAAAAATTCTAATTCTTCGAAATCTAAAATTAAAGACTGTAACCACAAAGTGGCACGTTTTCCAACGGTGGTTAATTGTGCTGGTTGATAATGTGTAAAACCTAGAGTTGGCAGATCCTTATATTGAATGGCAAAATCAGCCAGATTTTTCATCACATTCACCAATTGTTTTCTGATCAACAAAAGTCCATCTCGGATCTGAATTAAATCGGTATTATCACCAACAAAAGCCGAAGTGGCACCGAGGTGAATAATTCCTTTTGCTAAAGGAGCAACATCGCCATACGTGTGAACATGCGCCATCACGTCATGACGGAATTTCTTCTCGTATATCGCTGCTTTTTCGTAGTCGATTTCTTCGGAATTTTCTTTAAGTTGAGCGATCTGCTCATCGGAAATGTCAAGCCCTAAATCTTTTTCGATTTCGGCAAGGGCAATCCATAATTTCCGCCAGTTTCTGAACTTGTTGTTCGGCGAGAAATTATAGAGCATTTCCTCACTTGAATAGCGTTCTTCAAGAGGGTTTTTGTAGGAATTCATTCTTTCTTTTACTTTTTACTTGCACAAATTTAAGAAAAAATATTGAGGTCTAAAACTTATTTTCGGCCTGTAAATTCCTTCATCGTGTCATAAATTCCAAAAACATTTTCCATCACCCAGTCAAATGCCGGGATTGGTAAAAGACCTTGCGAAAGACGAATAAACCAGTATGGAAGTGGCATTGCCAACATTTTCGTTTCATTTTCAATGGCTTTAATTATCCTTTCTGAAGTTTTTTCAGGCTCCAGAATGGGAAGTACTTTGGATTTCACCCCGTCAAACATTCCTGTATTGATAAAGAATGGCATAATCGTGGTTACCCTGACATTTTTCTTTAACTGTTCCATTTCCAAACGTACGCTGTCGCCCCAACCGATTACTGCCCATTTTGAAGCAGCATAAACAGACATTTTTGGATTGGAAATCAATCCGGCCGAAGAAGCTATATTGCAAACGGAACCAGAATTCTTCGATATCATACCGGGAAGAAATTCTAACGTAATATGCATCAGAGCATTCGAATTAATCAACATACTTTTTTGAATCTGATCGTGCGTGTGTTCATGAAAATATTTACCGACCACAATTCCTGCATTGTTAATCAGAATATCCACAGAACCGACTTCAGTTCTTACCCTTTGAGCATTAATTTTGATTTCATCCAGGTTAGAGACATCAACTTTAAAAGTGAAAACTTCACCGCCCAACTTGGAGAATTCGTCTTTTGTTCTACTTAAACCGTCTTCATTAATGTCCCAGATTATCAATTTAGAGCAACCTCTTTCCAATGATTTTCTGGCCATAATCTTTCCGATTCCGGAGCAGCCGCCTGTGATGAGAACTATTTTATTTTTAAAATCCATTTTTTAAAGATATTATTTATTTAAGGTAAATTTGTTTGGATTGATAATTGTTGCTCAATTTCATTAAATACTGATTATTGCCTAAACTGTCAATAACAAAATCTAAACTACAATTAAATTAATAATTAAAAGTAATGAATTTCAAAGATATTTTAACCGAACAGCGGGAATTATTTGACAGTCAGAAAAGCAAAAATCTGAAATTCCGAAAAATGTATCTGGAGAAGCTAAAAGAAGTCATCCTGAAAAATGAGGATTTATTATATGAAGCCATCTACAAAGATTTCGGTAAATCCAGGTTTGACACTTATTCAACTGAAATTTCGTTCGTTTTGAAAGACATTGATTATTATCTGACAAATCTGAATTCTTTAGCAAAACCAAAAAGCGCACACACCAATCTCGCTAATCAACTGGGATCCAGCAAAGTGTATGCGGAACCTTTAGGATGTACTTTGGTTATTGGCGCATGGAATTATCCATATCAGCTTTCACTGTCACCGATGGTTGCGGCTTTAGCAGCCGGTAACACCTGTATTTTGAAACCCAGCGAAATAGCAGCACATTCGATGCATGCGATGGCTCAAATCATTAATGAGAATTTCCCGAAAGAATATTTATATGTTGTAGAAGGTGGTGTAGAAGAAATTACGGAAATTCTGAAACTGAAATTCGATAAGATATTTTTCACCGGCAGCCCGAAAGTCGGGCAAATCGTTTACGAAGCTGCAGCCAGGCATTTAACTCCCGTAACTTTGGAGCTGGGCGGAAAAAGTCCGGCCATTGTGACTTCCAGTACTAATTTCGAAGTGGCGGCCAAAAGAATCGTTTGGGGAAAATTCCTGAATGCAGGGCAAACCTGTGTCGCACCCGATTATATTTTAGTCGATGAAAAAGTAAAAGACAGCTTCCTGGATTCTTTAAAATCATATATCCAAAAATTTAATTATCAACCCGAATCTGAACATTATACCAGAATCATTAACGAAAAGAATTTCGACCGATTGGTGAAATTAATTGATAAAGAAAAAGTATTTTTCGGTGGTAATTCGGACTCAGCGCAAAAATTTATTGAGCCTACCATCATGCATAATGTTACATGGGACGACGCCGTAATGAAGGAGGAAATTTTCGGACCTATCCTTCCCGTTTTAACTTTTAAAAATTTCAATGAGGCTCTGCTTCAAATCGCTGCGCACGAAAAACCGCTTTCTGCCTATCTGTTTACGGACAATTCTGAGGAGAAGGAACATTTTATTTCCAAAATATCTTTCGGTGGTGGTTGCATCAATGATGTCGTAATGCATTTAAGCAATGATTATCTGCCTTTTGGCGGCGTCGGAAATTCGGGAATCGGAAACTATCACGGCAAATTCGGTTTTGAAGCATTTTCTCACCAGAAAGCCATTCTAAACAGAGCAACCTGGGGCGAACCGGACTTAAAATATCCACCATACACCGATAAAAAACTGACCTGGATTAAGAAACTTTTATAGCATTAATCACCGTAATTTCTAGCACAGAAATGATAAAAGAAAAAACACTTCCCTAAGTAATTGAAAACTTTGCAAAAGCAGTTTACATAAGCATTTGATTTAGGAATTCTTTCTTTTTCTAAATGCATTTTTGCCTCTTTTACAGTAAAAATTAATTTTTAATAATGTAGTAAAAAAGTCCCGTCATTTTGACAGGACTTTCTTATTTTATGATTTTGGCGCCCATTCGGTAAAAAACGCTTTTACTTTTTCTAAGCTATACCCTTTTCCCTCTTCTAATACTGCACTGTCCTGTGTATGAATCTGTTTACCATCCTTATCTAAAACCACGAAAACCGGATAACCGAATTTTTCGCCCGGCTTGCCATACTGGGCAAAAACTTTTTCATTTTTATTTTCCGGCGAGTAATTCAAATGATAATAGAGATAATTTTCATCGACAATATTTTTCAGTTCTGGCGTTGTTTGTACAAACTGATTGAACCTTAAGCACCAAATACACCAGTTTCCACCGGCCTGCAAAATAATGTTTTTGTTCTCTGTCTGAGCCTGTTTTACCAACTCGGCAATTTTAGCTTCTGCATTTTCCTTATCATTATAAGGTTTTGGAAGTTTTGCTTTTTCTGCGGCTGCAGCTTTTTTCTTGGCTTCCAGAATGGCCGTACTGTCTGATTCTACAAGAAGCGTCTTGTCAGAAGCAACTTCTTTTACCTTAACATTTTCAGTTTTCTGAGAACATGCCAAGGAAGTAATCAGTAATGATGCCACTGCAAAAATCTTCAAATTAACATTAATCATTGTATTTAAATTTTTATTCCCTGCAAATTAACAAAAACAGAACCAATCATAAAGTTTATTATCGCTAAATTTGCAAATCTTTATGAATTTTATTTTTAAAATAATCCTGCTTTTTTCAAAACTTCCGCTCCGGGTTTTGTATGTGTTTTCAGATTTCATGTTTTTTGTGATCTACTATGTTGTGGGCTATAGACGAAAAGCAGTACTGGAAAATCTACATAATTCTTTTCCCACAAAATCACCGGAAGAACTTAAAAAAATAGAGAAAAAATTTTACTTCAATTTCTGTGATTATATCGTAGAAACCTTTAAATCATTTACCATTTCTTCTAATGAATTGCGGGTAAGGATTCAGCATCTTAATCAGGATGTTTTTCATGAAGCCAAATCCGAAAATAAAAACGTTATTCTATTGGCGGGCCATGTTTTTAATTGGGAATGGTTCAATGTACTGGCGACAATCATTCCCCAAGAAAACAGTTTTCCTGTTTACCGTAAAGTGCAGAGCGGCTTTTGGGAAGATAAAATAAAAGGTCTTCGGAACCGGTTCGGAAATCAACCTTTAGAAGCGAAAGAAGTTATTCGTCATATTTTCAGAAATCCTAATGACGGCAATTCGGTTTATATGTTTGTTGCAGACCAAACACCCCATGTTTCAGAAATAACCTACGGTTTAAATTTCCTGAATCAGAAAACGCCCGTTTTTGTAGGTTATGATAAACTTTCACTGAGAATGGATCTGGCTTTTGTGTATTGTGAAATGAAAAAAGTAAAGCGCGGATTCTATCAGGTTAATTATTACCGGATTAGGCCTGACGGAGAAAAATTCGTTGAGCATGAAGTCGTGAAAAAATTTCATCATCTGTTGGAAAACACCATTAATAAAAGACCCGACAATTATCTCTGGTCCCACAGAAAATGGAAATACCAACAAGCCATAAAAGTCATGGAGGAATAAATTTCAAATTCTTTAAAATTATTAGCCTTTATCAATTGGATTTAGCAATCGTCATACTCAACTGGAACGGTAAAAATTGGTTAGAACAGTTTCTTCCCAACGTCATCCGGCATTCTGAAAACGCTGATATTTATGTCATCGACAACGCTTCGGGCGATGATTCCGTGTCTTTTTTAAAGAAAAATTTTCCGCGGGTTACCATCATACAGAACGAAAAAAATTACGGTTTTGCAGGAGGCTATAATGAAGGATTAAAACATATTGACCACGAGTTTTATTGTCTTTTAAATTCTGATGTCGAAGTGACTGAAAACTGGATAATCCCGGTTTTAACTATTTTTAAAAATGATGAAAATATTGCGGCCGTTCAACCGAAAATCCTTGACTATAACCGAAGAAATTATTTTGAATTTGCAGGAGCGGGCGGCGGTTTGATCGATAATCTCGGCTATCCATACTGCCGGGGCAGAATTTTTGAAAATATCGAGGAAGATCACGGACAATATAATGACGAAGTTGAAATCTTCTGGGCTTCCGGATGTTGCTTTTTTATTCGGTCAAAAGATTTCTGGTCACAAAATGGTTTCGATGCAAGATTCTTTGCGCATCAGGAAGAAATTGACTTGTGCTGGCGTTTAAAAAACTCTGGCAGGAAAATTTTCTATACAGGAAAATCAACGGTTTACCATGTCGGCGGCGGAACATTAAATAAACAAAGTCCGCAGAAAACTTTTTTAAATATCCGGAATAATTTTTCGATGATTTTGAAGAACACTCCACTTTCTAACTTACTTTGGCTGATTCCATTCCGTTTGGTTTTAGACGGATTTGCCGGGATTTACCTGGGTTACAAAAACGGAATATCGCATTTCTGGGCGGTAATCAGGGCACATTTTTCATTTTATGCCCAGATTCCCCAAACGGTAAAACTCCGCCAGAACAGCCAGATTTCTAAATTTTATCAGGATAAATGGTTGGTATTTAAAAACTTTCTTTGATTTTTTACCACTTTCTTTTCTGTTTTTTGAATTAAATTTATCTACTTTTATGTTATGAATATAAAAATAGATATCTACCTGGCTGTTGCCATCATTGCGGTGGTTATTCTCGTACTCGGGATTTTTATTTATTTTTTTCAACATAAATTTTTCTTTCAGCCTGAAAAACTTCCTCCCGATTTTAAATTTGCCTACGACAATTTAAAGGCAGAAGAAAAGACGGTAGAACCCGAGCCCAGTGCCAAAATTAATTACCTGCATTTTCAGGTTGATTCGCCCAAAGGCGTTGTTCTTTATCTGAAAGGAAATACAAAAAGCATCAAAGGTTGGGGAAAATTCGCCATCGATTTCACCAGATTGGGTTACGAAGTCATCATGATGGATTATCGCGGTTTCGGAAAAAGCACAGGAAAAAGGACTGTAGAAGCGATGAAACGGGACTCTCAGTTCATTTATAATATTGCTAAAAAAGAATTCAGCGAAGATAAAATTGTGGTGTACGGCCGCTCACTGGGTTCCGGTTTTGCAGCACGGCTTGCGTCGAAAAACAATCCACGGCTGTTAATTCTGACCTCACCACTTTATTCCCTGTTGCGGACCATTCACCGTTATCTCCCTTTTATGCCGGCGAAACCCTTTCTACGTTATAATATTCCGACTTTTCAATATTTAAAAAATGTACGCTGTCCGATTAAGATTATTCATGGGAGCGATGACCGATTGGTTCCACTCCGCACAGCGGTCGATCTGTCGGAAATAAATCCTGAACGGACAAGACTGTATGTTATTCTAGGAGCGGGACATATTAATATTCATCAGTTTGAAGAGTACCACCGCGTGATGGAAGAAATTTTCGAAGAAAAAAAGATTGTCATCGATTCGGCAAAGACAAGTCTGGGTTATTCGCACCGGAAATAAAAAATACAGTCCTACAATCAAAAAAATTAACTTTGTAATAAATATTAAAATTTAATGGAATTACTTATCATTATTTTACTTGTTTTACTTAACGGAGTTTTTGCCATGTCGGAAATGTCACTTGTCTCGTCCCGAAAATTTAAATTGGAAAATGCCGGCAGGAAAGGAAGTGAAGGAGCCAAGAAAGCGCTTGAACTTTCAGAAAATCCTACCCGATTTTTATCGACGGTACAAATCGGCATTACATTGATCGGCGTTCTACTGGGGGTTTATTCCGGTGCAAATCTCAGCAGTGATTTTAAAAGTTTTCTGGATCAGTTTGCGGTTATCCAGCCTTATTCGAAAACATTGGCAACGATGGCAATCGTTATTTTCATTACTTATCTGTCAATTCTTCTCGGAGAACTGTTACCGAAAAGAATCGCTATGACTTTTCCAGAGCGCATTATTACCCTGCTCGCAAAACCGATGGACATTTTATCTAAAATCGCCTCACCCTTTGTTTTATTGTTAACCCTGTCGAATAATTTATTATTGAAAATGTTGGGAATAAAGAATACATCAGAAAGCAACATTACCGAAGAAGAAATAAAATCGATTGTTAAAGAAAGTGCTCTGGAAGGGCAAATTGATCAGATAGAACACAATATTGTAGAAAGGGTTTTCGAACTGGGTGACCGAAAAATCAACACGCTTCTAACGCATAAAACAGCCATCACTTTTTTCAATGTCAATGAAAGTTTAGAAAATGTTCTCACTAAAATAAAAAAAGAAAAGCACGATGCATATCCCGTTACAGAGGGAAATAATCTGGATAATATCATCGGAATTGTCTTGATGAAAGATTTATTTCCTATTGAGGATCCTTTAAATTTTGACTTAAAAAAGCATGTACGGCAACCTATTTTTCTCAACGAAAATTATTATGCATACAAAGTACTGGAAATTTTCAAGAAAGAAAAAAACCATTACGGAATCGTCATCGATGAATACGGAAATACAGTGGGTATCGTAACCATGCATGATGTATTGGATGCGTTGGTGGGAGATACTACAACCAATGAAAATTTTGATTACAGAATTACGCAGCGGAGCGAAAATTCCTGGTTGGCAGATGCCCAGTTTCCTATCATAGAATTTTTAAAATATTTTGACCTGGATTATGAATTTGAGAATAAGGAAAATTACACCACCTTGGTGGGCTTTTTTCTCAACCAACACAACGGTTCTACGGAAGTGGGAGACAAAATAAGAATTGAAGATCTCGAGTTGGAAATTATCGACAAGGACCGACAGCGTGTCGATAAAATTCTGATAACCAGAACAACTCCTTTACCGCATCATTAAATGGGAAAACTATTACAATATTTACAGGAAAAAGTAGTTTTTTTTCCCATAGTTTTGCCACAGACTCATGAATTTATTTTTGAGAAAAAATTCGATGAATACATTTGGGATACTCCTTTTCAAGGCAAAATAAATGTCCTTCATTTTAAAATCGAAAACCCGAAAGGCGTGATCATTTACTTTCATGGAAATTCTGCCAATATTCACCGGTGGGGAAAAATCGCCCATGAATACACGCAGTTCGGGTATGATGTTCTGATCATGGATTACCGCGGTTACGGTAAAAGTACGGGGCCGCGAAATGAAGAATTCCTTTATTCTGATGCGCAATTCTGCTATGATTTTGCAAAAGAACATTATGGTGAAAATAAAACGGTGGTGTACGGAAGAAGTTTAGGTGGAGCATTTGCCATAAAAATTGCTTCCGATAATCATCCTAAAGCAGTGATTTTAGAAGCGACATTTTTCAACATTCAGGACATTGTCAACCGTTGGCTGCCCGAAAGAGTAACCGATAAAGTTTCGCCAAGAATGACGTATCATTTTTCATCCAATGAAAACATCTGTAAAGTAAAAGTCCCGCTCTATCAGTTTCACGGGACAAAAGATAAGGTCGTTCCTTTTACATCCGGTAAAAAACTGTTTGAGGTCTTTAAAAAAGCGCAACCTGAGGTTGAAAAAAAATTTATTGAAATTCCTGGCGGAAATCACGACAATTTAATTAATTATGACTTATTTTTGACGGAAATGAAAAAAATATTAGGTGACTGAAATTTTTGATAAAAATCTGAATCCTTTAAAATAAAATACTTTCTTATGATCGATTTCTGCGCTATTGATTTTGAAACTGCAACTCACGAAAGAAATTCTGCATGTGAAATGGGAATCTGTATAGTGGAGAATGGCGAAATCGTTTCTACCAAAACGTGGCTCATCAAACCGCCAAGCTATCCTTATTTTCATCCCAGGAATATCGACGTTCACGGAATTACGCCAAAAGAAGTTCAGGATGCGCCGACCTTTGATCAGATTTGGCATGAAGCGGAAAGTTTGATGTACGGCAATCTGATGATCGCTCACAATGCGGGTTTCGATGCCGGAGTTTTGCGTTCCTGTCTGGATTATTATGGTTTCTTTAAACCAAAACTGAATTACTTATGCAGTATTTCTTTAGCCAAAAAATCGTGGAAAAATCTACCGAGATACGGATTGAAAAATTTAGCGGAACAGCATAATATTCAGTTCAAGCATCACAGAGCTGGTGCCGATGCGGAAGTATGTGCCAAAATCTCGCTTTTGGCATTCGATAATTTAATGCTTACAAGAAATGATGAAGTAACGGAGGTGATGAAGAAAAATCTGAAAATCTTGTAAGATTATTTTCATTTTAATTATTCAAAACTTCTGAAACCAAATTGAATTTAGGGACTTCTACTTCTAATATTTCATCGCTCAGCAGATTTTTACAGTAGAAAGTACCGGACATATTGCCCACGCCCGAGCGCAGTAAAACATTTGAAAAATAGGTGAAATTATCGCCGGGTTCAATAATCGGCGTTAAACCGATCACTCCTTCTCCGGCTACTTCGGTAAAGCCATAGCCCAGATCAAAAATCAGCCATTTTCTGCTCATTAACTTTATGGTGTCCCGTCCTAAATTTTCGATGCTGATATTATAACGGAAGACGAAACGGTTCTCGGCAGGAAAACTGTTTTTGATATCATATTGCGGAACAACAGAAACTTTAATATCGAAAGTAGTAGTTGAAAACATTATTCAAATTTTAAATGAAACAAAGCAAAAATCCCGCCTATGTAGACGGGATTTATATAATTGGTTAAAATCTTTAAATTAATTAAAGTTCTAGTCCTTTTCTTTCATCTCCTCCTAATAAGAATTCAACAGGATTGTCTATCGCTTCTTTTACTGCAACGAGGAATCCTACCGATTCTTTGCCATCGATAATTCTGTGGTCATAAGACAATGCCACGTACATCATCGGACGGATCACAACCTGACCATCAATTGCCATAGGTCTTTGAAGGATATTGTGCATTCCCAGAATCGCTGACTGTGGCGGGTTGATAATCGGCGTCGACATCATCGATCCGAACGTACCGCCATTGGTAAGCGTAAAGGTACCGCCGGTCATTTCGTCAACGGTAATTTTGCCATCTCTCACTTTTTCTGCCAAAGATTTAATATTACTTTCCACCCCTCTGAAAGACATATCTTCTGCATTTCTCAGGACCGGCACCATCAATCCTTTTGGACCAGAAACTGCTACCGAAATATCGCAGAAATCATAATTGATTTTATAATCGCCGTCTATAGAAGCGTTTACGTCCGGATATAATTTCAATGCTCTGGTAACCGCTTTGGTAAAGAAAGACATAAATCCTAAACCAACACCGTGTTTCTTTGCAAATTCTTCTTTATATTGTTTTCTGATTCTGAAAATTTCCGACATATCCACTTCGTTAAAAGTAGTCAACATCGCTGTTTCATTTTTCACGCTCACCAATCTTGCTGCCACTTTTCTTCTTAATACAGAAAGTTTAGTGGTGCTGGATGCTCTGGAACCGCTGGTAGCAGAAATTGATCCCATTGCCGGAACCGAAGCAAATTCAGCGTCCTGTTTGGTGATTCTACCGTCTTTTCCAGAACCGCTTACTTGAGAAGCCTCCACTCCTTTTTCGTCTAAGATTTTCTTAGCCGCTGGTGAAGGGGTTCCTGTTGCATAGGTTGCTGCAGGTTTTGCTTCCACTTTCGGGATCTCCACTTTTGCCGGCTCTGCTGCTTTCACTTCCGGTTGAGCGGGAGCTGAACCTTCAGGTTTTGCGGCGGAGGTATCGATTAAACATACGACCTGACCAACTTGTACTACTTCACCTTCTTCTGCTTTCAGCGTGATGGTGCCGCTTTCTTCAGCAGGTAATTCAAGGGTTGCTTTATCAGAATCTACTTCTGCGATGGGTTGATCCTTCTCTACATAATCGCCGTCTTTTACTAACCACGTCGCGATTTCAACTTCGGTGATCGATTCTCCCGGAGAAGGGACTTTCATTTCTAATATTGACATCGGATATATTTTTTATTTTTTGTTTATTAATTTGATGATCTTAACAACGATTCCGGGATAAACTGTTTGAGAATCGGAATTTGTTTTTTTTCTATGATGATGAACTTCCAGTTTTTTAAATCGGCAGAATTGGCCACCGCTTCTCTTACCGTTCTTACTTCAAAAAGTCCGCTACTTTCTTTATAATCTACCTGTCCGTTTCCAAATTCTGCCTGCAATGCCGAAAGCAGCTGTCCTGACTTTAGACCGGGCATATTGAACTTCATCTCCAGGTTTTGTCTGTAACTTAATTTAACGAAAGTATTATTTTTATCTTTAATGATTTCAGTGCTTACAATCACATTTTCGGGTTGATGAATCTTTAAGTCAAAATCTTTAGAATTGAACATCTGATCCATCACAGCAATCACCTGTTCTTTTGGAAAAATTTTCAAAAAATCTTCATTACCGTAAATATCAAGGGCTTTACCAAAGTTTTTATTTTCAATTAAAGAACTGTAATCTCTAAACTGACTTTCGATATCAGACTGAATATTCTGCGAAAAAGACAGTACAGAAAATGAAAAGCATAAAAATAAAAACACCTTTTTCATTATCGGAATTAAGCGGTTACCGGCCTTTTTGCCGGCTCATCATTTCTATCAAAAACTCTGTTGATTACGCTGTTTTGATTTTTCTCAAACATTTTATGGCTTCCCGGCGCTGGTGAACCACTTGGTACCGCAGCAACGACCTGAATTCCTGTATCGCGGAAGTTTCTTAAAATATAACCCCAGGCTCCCATATTCTCCGGTTCCTCCTGAACCCAAAGTAACTGTTTTCTGTTGCTGTATTTTGCAAAAACCTCATCGATTTTATCTTGCTGAAGCGGATACAACTGCTCCATTCTCACCAATGCAATAGTTTCGCAGTTCAATTCTTCTTTCTTCGCTAAAAGTTCATAGTAAATTTTACCTGAACAGAGGACTAATTTTTCAACCTTTTCTGCGTTGGCAGTTTCATCATCAATGATGGGCTGGAACTGTCCGTTGGCTAAATCTTCGATGGTTGAAATTACTTTTGGATGACGCAATAACGATTTCGGAGTCATTACTACCAAAGGTTTTCTAAAGTTCCACTTCATCTGTCTTCTCAACAAATGGAAGTAATTCGCCGGTGTTGTCGCATTGGCAACGACCATATTTTCATTGGCACAAAGTCCTAAGAATCTTTCTAATCTTGCGGAAGAATGCTCTGCACCCTGCCCCTCGTAACCATGCGGAAGAAGCATGACCAAACCGTTCTGGATCTTCCATTTTTCTTCTGCTGCCACCAAATACTGGTCAATAATGATCTGCGCTCCATTAACAAAGTCACCAAACTGTGCTTCCCAAACCGTTAAGGTATTGGGAGAAGCCATTGCATAACCGTAATCGAAACCAAGCACTCCGTATTCTGAAAGGTGCGAGTTATAAATATCGAAACGGTTTTCGGAAATGTGTCTTAATGGAATATATTCTTCTTCGGTATCTTCGGTTTTCACTAAAGCGTGACGGTGCGAGAAAGTTCCCCGTTCCACATCTTCCCCTGAAATTCTGATATTGTGACCTTCTGTAAGTAATGTTGCGTACGCTAACCACTCACCAATTGCCCAGTCCAAAGTATTTCCTTCGATCGCTTTGATTCGGTTCTCAAAAAGACGCGTTACTTTATTAATGAATTTTTTGTCGCCTGGTAAAGTTGACATTCTGATGGCTAAATCCTTTAATTCTTTAGCATCGAATTTAGTATCAACAGTATTGTAAACCGCGCCTTTACCAGACATTGGCAAAGTCTTCCAATCATCAGACATAAAAGGATCCATGGTGTTTTTTTCAATTTCTTTCGACGCGTCAAAATCTGCATCTAAAAGTTTCTTGAAAGAAGTTTCCATATTCTTCAGAACCTCATCAGAAAGCATTCCTTCTTTAATCAGCTGTTCTTTGTAAATCTCCCTCGGGTTAGGATGTTTTGAAATTGATTTATACAAATTAGGTTGTGTAAATCTCGGTTCATCGCCTTCGTTATGCCCGTATTTTCTGTATCCTAAAAGATCGATATAGACATCTTTACCAAACTGCGCACGGAAATCTGCTGCGAAGCGGATCGCGTGTACAACCGCTTCTACATCATCAGCATTCACGTGCATTACCGGTGATTCGGTCACTTTGGCAACATCAGTACAGTAGTTGGATGAACGCGCGTCTAAGAAATTCGTGGTAAATGAAACTTGATTGTTCACTACAATATGTACGGTTCCACCCGTTCTGTATCCTTCCAAAGTCATCATTTGAGCCACCTCGTATACGATTCCCTGTCCGGCAATCGCGCCGTCACCATGAATAATGATCGGTAAGACTTTCTTGAAATCTTTGTATTTGTTATCTACTTTTGCACGGCAAATTCCTTCTACCAAGGCTGCAACCGTTTCTAAGTGCGATGGGTTGGGTGTTAAATTGATCGCTACCTCCTCTCCATTTTCAGTTTTTATAATCTTGGAAGAACCTAAGTGGTATTTTACGTCACCGGAAAACACATCTTCTTCAAATTCTTTCCCTTCAAATTCCGAGAAAATCTGCTTGTAAGATTTACCGAAAATATTGGTTAAAACATTTAATCGGCCTCTGTGCGCCATTCCTAAAACCACTTCATCAACGCCTAACTGCGATGAACGCGTAATCAGCTGATCCAATGCCGGAATCAACGACTCCCCTCCTTCCAGAGAGAATCTTTTTTGTCCGACGAATTTGGTATGAAGATAATTTTCAAAAGCAACTGCCTGATTGAGTTTTTCTAAAATCTCTATCTTCTCTGCAGCATTTAATTTCGGATGGTTTTCATTGACCTGCAACCATTCTCTAATAAATTTGCGCTCAGCAATATTATTAATGTGCATGTATTCCACGCCGATCGATTTGCAATAAATCTTTTCGAGATGATCAATGAGCTCCTGAAGCGTCATCGCATTCGGAAGACCTGTAGTCGTCGCAGAATTAAACTTTCGGGATAAGTCTGCCGCCGTTAGACCAAAATTTTCAATGGCTAAAGTGGGTTCGTAATGCCTTCTCTGTCTCACCGGATTGGTATTGGTAAAGAGATGACCACGGTGTCTGTAAGCCTCGATCAGATTGAGAACCTGAAATTCTTTCTGAATATCTGCAGGAATCTGACCATTTGCAGAAGCTTGCTGAGCCAACTGCACTGGTGTCGAAACCTGTGACGGGCCCGAATTTCCCCCAAAATCATCACCATATCCCGCTAAAGCGAAATCGAATCCCTGAAAAAATGCTTTCCAGGAAGGTTCTAACGAATCAGGAAACTTTAAATATTGTTGGTATAAGTCTTCTATTAACTGCGAATGAGCAGCGTTTAGGAATGAAAATTTGTCCATTATTTACAAATTATCTGTTTATTTTTATTTAAAGAACAAATTTAACAAAAATAAGTGAAGTACTAAAGCCTAAAAATGGTTAATAAAGGGATAACGACAAATTATTTGTAAACCGGCAGAGATAACTTCATAACCGTTTTATTATCAGCAACTGGCTCTTCTAAAAAAGTCTGCTGCAAATCACCAATTCGCATGGTATCCTGTTTTGCTTTTGTTAAAAGTTGCTGAATTGCCCTTATTCTGCCTTCGTAATTTCCCTTATAGAAGATTACGTAATACGTGCCTTTTTTTAAAGTTCTAAAACTAAAATTATTATCGGTAACCGCTTCTTTTTTTGAAACCGGAATTCCGTAAAAATAAGAGACTTCTTTATCTTTATAATTATCCGCATCATTAATTAAGATCGGCTCGCCATATTCATCCTCTTTTTTACCCAAATCCATTTTCACATAGTTCATCACCTTGTTGTGATTGATAACAATGTTTTTGAAAAGCGCATCTTTTACATTTTTCGTCGTCACATTAATTCCCAAAAGTAATTGACTTTCCTGCTGCTCAACCATTAGGCTGTCGAATTTTAAACTTTCGAGCTGAGTTTCTTTATTTACTTTATTTCCTAAAATCTGATAAAGATTTTTCATGCTTTTATCAATATTGCTTACCCAAAAATCTTCTGAAATCAAATTCAAAGATCTCTTTAAAAAAGATTGTTTTGGAGTACGCACGTACCAAATAATTCTGGTTTTATCTTTTTCAGGAATAAACTTAAGGTCGATTTCGTAGGGCGTATTTTTTCGGCCTTCGAATAATTGGTATTTAAGAGTTTGCCCGGGATTTTCATACCGGATAAAAAAATCTCCGAAGACAGCCTCATCTTTTCGGTCACGGAAACTCATTGCACTTCCTTTCCCTTCATAGGGCGTAAAGTATTGTACCGACAAATTTTTATGATCTGCAAAAAAAGAATTCCATCTGGTGAAATTCTGCAAATTATTAAATTGCGGAAACACTTTATCAACAGGATAATTTATTTCTTTTTCAAGGGTAAAATTTTTGCTTTCATCCACAAAAGTCATTGAGACAGCATAAACTGCTCCAAAAAACACAACGATAATAATTCCGAATTTTAACCAACGCATGGGGCAAAAATAGGCAAAAAGACGCGCAAAAAAAACACGGTCACCAAAATAGTGCCGTGTCGTTTTATTTAAAAATGAACTTTCTTAAGAAATTTGAGTTCCGGGCGCAATCACTGCATTCTTTTTAACAATGACAATTCCATCCTTAATGGAATGGTTTTCAAAATCACCATCAGGCAAATGCTTGCCTCCAATTATTCTGACATTATCACCGATCCTGCAATTCTTGTCAAGAATCGCCTGCTCGATATAACAGTATTTCCCCACACCCAGATTAGGAATCCCGTCTCTATCATTTGAAACAATTTCCTGAGTATCCTGATAAAAATCGGCACCCATCATATAGGAATTCATGATGGTACTTCCTTTGTCAATGCGGCTTCTGTTCCCCACAATTGAATTTTCTATTTTATCTGCCATCACAATACATCCATCGCCGAAAACCGCTTTACTCACATAAGATCCTAAAATTTTGGACGGTGGCAACATTCTGGCTCTCGTATAAATGGGCGATTTGCTGAATAAGTTAAATTTCGGAAAATCGGTGGTTAAATCCAAATTTGCATCAAAGAACGACTGTATGGTTCCAATGTCAGTCCAATAGCCATCATATTGAAAACTCAGTGTTTTATATTTGCCAATACCGTTGGGAATTAATTCGCCACCGAAATCATCACCGGCGTCTTCATCAAACATTTTCTTCAACCCGTTTTTATTGAAAACGTAGATCCCCATTGAGGCCAGATATTCTTTACCTTCTGCTTTATTCTTGTCTGATACTTCAGATTTCCAGTCATGCAATAAGTCGCCGGAAGGTTTTTCTATAAATGAAGTAATATTTCCTTCTTCGTCAGATTTCAAAATACCAAATCCAGGCGCATCCTTAGAATTTACAGGAATCGTTGCGATGGTAATATCTCCTTTATTCCGGCAGTGAAAGTCGATCATTTCCCGAAAATCCATTTGATAAAGCTGATCACCCGAAAGAATGAGGATATAGTCATAATCATATTTATCCAGATGCTTCATCGACTGACGCACGGCATCTGCTGTACCCTGATACCAGGCATCGCTTTCAATATTTTGCTCTGCTGCCAAAATATCTACAAAACCTTTGCTGAAAGTATCGAAATGGTATGAGTTCTTGATGTGTGAGTTCAGTGAAGCTGAATTAAATTGAGTCAGCACCAAAATCCGGTTAAAACCCGAGTTAAGACAATTGGAAATAGGAATATCCACCAACCTGTACTTTCCGGCAATAGGAACCGCCGGTTTTGAGCGGCTATGGGTTAAAGGCGACAACCTCGTCCCTCTGCCACCACCTAGGACAATTGAAATAACACTGGGTTTCATATACTTTTATTTTAATAGATTAATAATAATGTTGCTTAACAATATTACCATTTTTCCTGTACTAATCAAAATAAAACAGCATGATTAACGCTATTATTCCTATTATATTTGAATAATAAACTTAAAACCAACAAGGTCATGAGAAGGGAAATTTGAAATTGTAAAAAGCGGGCTTAAAAAATATTATTTCAAATTTCAGACCAAAAGCTAAAAGACAACCTAAGGGGAATATTTAGAATTAATTGCTTACAAAGAACTTCGGACAGGATTAAACAAAGGAAGCCGTCTCAATACAAAGACGTTTTTTACCTCAAAGTCGCAAACTTCCGAAAAAACCCATTTTTAAATAAACTTCAGCCAATGTAACATAACTGTATCTTTTGTTGTCTAATTAATATTAAGTGAAAACTATGATGAAAAATTTTACTGCAGCGGTCATGTTTTGTGGCGGCTTTTCCTTCGCACAGGAGGCAAATGCGGATTCAGCCAAAACCGAAAATATAAAAGAGGTCGTTTTAATTGCCCGCAAACCCACTATAGAAAGCAAGGCAGACCGAACGGTTTTCAACGTGGCGAACAGCGCCATTCTTACCGGAAACACTACCTGGGACGTCCTCCGGATGACCCCTTTGGTCAATATCGACAACAATGATAATGTTCAGGCAGAAGGCAGCAGTGTTACCGTATACATCAATGACAGAAAATCTGTATTCACAGGAAAGGAACTGAAAGAATATTTAAAAACCATCGTTGCAGATAATCTCTTGAAGATAGAGGTAATCACCAGTCCTTCTGCAAAATACGAAACTTCCGGAGCCGTCATTAACATCGTTCTTAAAAAAAATGATAATGAGGGACTAAAAGGAAGCGTTTCAATGAATAATTCCCAGAGTTATAAAAACTCACAATCCTCGAGCCTCAACCTCAATTACCACAGCAAAAGATTTACACAGTCACTCAGCGGGAGTTTCGGCAACAACAATAATGTAATGAAAAGCTATAACGAAAACCTGATTTATGCAGACAACTCCCTGACCAAAATAACCTCTGAAAACAACAGTAACTGGAAATCACCCTCCGCTTCCTCATCTACAGAATTTGAGCTGGACGATAAGAATAATGTGGGAATGGTCGTGGAATATTACGGTTCAAATAACAGTGCGGTTTCCGATGCAAGAGGAGATTATTTCCTTAATGATATTCTGCAAAAATACTATACTAAAACGGTTGATTCAGACGGTAAAAATAGCTTTGTAGGCAGCAATATTTTTTATAAATACTATGATAAGGAGAAGAACAGAATACTGGACCTCAATGCAGGAATTAATTACGACAGCAACCATAATAACAGTATTCACTCGACTGTATGGGATGCATCAGCTTTCGAAGGAATAAGAACAATGGCGGATAACAAAAACCGTGAATATTATTTAAAAGTCGATTACTCGCAACCCATAGGTAAAGATGGCAATCAACTAGAGTTTGGCGGTAAAATGAATTTCCGGAATAATGTGATGCCATTTTATTATTTTAATTATCAAAATAATACCTGGGCACTGGACGGCTCGAGAAGCAATACCTTTCGGTATGATGAAAACCTGAATTCTCTATACGCTAATTTCAGCAGAACCTTTTTCAAAAAGCTGGAGACACGAATCGGTTTAAGGTACGAATACATCAATTTCAAGGTAAAACAGGAGGTGGGAACTGTTGAAAAACGTGATTCATACGGAACACTGATGCCTGATTTGCTTGTAAAATATTCTTTTAATGACAACTATAACTTAACTGCAACCTACAAACACAGTCTATGGCGTCCCTGGTACACAGAATTCAATCCTTTTTTAATGCCGACAGAAAACGGAACTTACCGGCGCGGGAATATGGACTTGCAACCCAACCCTAATGACAGATTCGGATTAAAATTAGGACTTTACAAGAAATATTTCATTTCGGCAAACTTCTCTACTACCAATCAGGATTACTGGACCTCTTATATCATAGAAGATGACAAAACGATTATGATGCCTACCACTTATTACGGCAGAATCAATAACTACTCTCTTTATGCCAATACGAATCAGAATTTTCTGAAAAACAAACTCAACATCAACCTTAACTTGGGAGTCAGCTATGTCGATAACAGCGACTTTAAACAACGGAACAATTTTGTAGGGATGAAAGATAATATCATTAATTTCAGTGGTTCAACGAACTTTTCCTACACAAACCTTTTTAATAAAAACATCAATCTCAATGGCTGGTTTGGCCTGCACTCGCAAAACTGGGGCAATTCTGTGGGTAACAAAATGAATTTCTTCCACAGCTTCGGAGCGACAAAACTTTTCCCAGAAAGGCAGATGGAAGCGGGAATCCGTTTCAATAATATCTTCCAGAGACCAGGAAACGACTATATTACTTATTCACCAATCGGAACCTTTAGAAATGTAAACCAATGGGACTGGTATGGTGTCAACCTCTCATTCGTAAAACGCTTTGGGAACCAAAAAGTAAAAGAAAGCACCAAAAGGAATGTAGAAAAGGAAAGCGGTGGAGGGAAAAATTAATACTGAGCTCATAAACTGAAAAACAAAACCCCTTCAAATCACATTATTTGAAGGGGTTTATAATAAATTAAATTTATGCCTACAATGGGACGTATTCGAACCCGTCTCGTCAGCTGCTGACGAGCTGACAGATCGGCATGCTAACCTATCAGCTTCTCGATGGATTTCCGGTTTAATTTCTTCAAACGTTTCTCTTCTTTTAAAGCTTCTTTCTTTTCATCAAATTCCTGAACGTAAACGATAATCCAATCTTTAGCCTGCGAAGTAAATTTATGTTGGGAATCTAAATGATATTCAAGACGTTTATTCACATCGGTTGAAAAATCTTTGTAATAAACATCCAAACTGGCGGAGTAAAGTATGTAAACGAAATATTCCATCAAAAAAAAATCTCCCAAAAATAATTTGAGAGATTTGCGATCCGGACGGGATTCGAACCCGTCTCGTCAGCTGCTGACGAGATGACAGGGCAGCATGCTAACCTATCAGCTTCTCGATGGATTTCCGATTTAATTTCTTCAAACGTTTCTCTTCTTTTAAAGCTTCTTTCTTTTCATCAAATTCCTGAACGTAAACGATAATCCAATCTTTAGCCTGCGAAGTAAATTTATGTTGGGAATCTAAATGATATTCAAGACGTTTATTCACATCGGTTGAAAAACCTTTGTAATAAACATCCAAACTGGCGGAGTAAAGTATGTAAACGAAATATTCCATCAAAAAAAAATCTCCCAAAAATAATTTGAGAGATTTGCGATCCGGACGGGATTTGTACTTTTTCAGAAAAAACCCTATCCATAAGCTTTATGCTGTTCTCTTATTTAATTGGTCACCGAATAGGTCACTTTTTTAAACAAGATTAAGAGCGTTTGTTTTAACTGGTGCAAATATATAATTTTTTTTATGTTTTGCAAAAAAATTGAAATTTATTTAGCAATACGAAACTTAAAGATCGGGGTATCAATTACAAAAATATAATATTACTGTTTACATACTTTAAATTTGTAAATATATTATTTGAATTTTGCTATTTTATCTAGATTTCCTACTTTCTAATCTCAGTAATTCCTCAATAATATCTTTTTTAAACTTAGAAAATGGACGACTGTGATAATCTTCTTCGTTTATCTCTATACCAAAAATCATTCTATAGGCTTCTTCTTGTGAAAGTGCCATTTCTTTAAATGTATTGTTCAATAAGATATCTAAATAATTTTTAAAATATTTATATCTAAGATCCAATAAATCTTTTAATTCTCTATGGGAATGAGATTCGTAAATTTTATCAATTTTACTAAAAACAATTGTTTTCTTTACTTTAATATTTTCCGTTTTTAGTGTTACTTTTGGTTGAGTTAATGAATTATAAAAATAACTAAACAAAAAAGTTTCATCTTTATTATCAATGTATGGATGCATAATATTAGATAAGGCTTTATACCAACCTTCATCTGGAGGTGTATTATGCTTGATATGATTACAAGAATGGCAGCTCGGGATCAAATTATAAAAACTTAATGCAAATTGGAAATGATTCTTTTGGAAACCAGTGGTCTAATTCAGCTCGGGCTCTTTCCTTTACTAATTGAGTTGTATAATTTCTGTTACAATAAATACAAGTATCTATATTCAACTTCTCCAAAAACAGTTTGTTATCGAAGTTATTATATCCTGTTTGTATAAAAAAACTTTTAATTAATTTTAACTGATGAACCGAAAATCTCTTTTTTTCGAATTCTAACTGTATTTCAAATAATCTTTTGGGTTTACTACTTATTAGTTCATTTTTAAACTGATTTAAAAATAGAATAAAGGCTTTCGGTAGATTTTTTTGTCTCTTGTTTCTAAGTACATAACCTTTATTTATGGTTTCTTCAAAAACCTTACTTACTCCTTTTTGATGAAAGTCTATAGCTTCCTGTGTGGGATTTATTTTTAACATTACAAATTGAATTTATTTTTTAAAAAGTCAATTTCCTTCTGTGCAATCTCCTGTTGTAATTTTGAACTACCTTGTAGCTCATCTAACATTTCTGCTAATTTCATTTTTAAAATGGGCTCATCCACTAACTGAACTATTTTCTTATGATATTCATAATTTTTTAAATTCAAATTATATGATTTCTCAGATTTATCTTGTTTCTTTGTTCTTTCCCGATTAAGCCACTTTATTGTTTCATCAATTTTTCCTTTGGCAAAGTCTCCCATAAGTCCATCATTAATGAAAAAGCTATCCGCCAATAAATCTGTAATATTAGCTCCAAAAGTATTCATCCTTTTAAAGTTCTGAGGTTTTCCATCATCTAAAAACAGAACATTTTCTTTAGGGATATCTGATAAAATAAATGGCGAATGGGTAATAAAAAGTATATTTAAGCCTCGAATATTATTAATTGACAACTTACTTATCCCTGCAAGTATGCTACTTACAAATTGCTTTTGCATCTCAGGGTGTGAGTACAATTCAATCTCATCTAAAATTAAATTTAGAAATTTATATTTGTTAATTGTTTCATTTTCGTAAGTAGAATTCAGATTGGTTAAATGATACAGGATTGAATTAATGCTGTATATAAATTGTTTTTCCCCTGAACTAAGATATGAGAATAAACTTCCATTTTCGAATACATAATCAATCTCAAAAATAGATGGTGGTAAATGAAAAATGTCTTCATTGGATTTTTTCACTTTATAGAATCTATCTAATTTGCCTTTGTTTTTTATACTACAAGAAATTTCATCAATTGTAAATCTTCCTTCTGAAATATTTAAAAATTTCTGATAAACTTCATTCTCAAATTCTGGAATTTTTAAATTATTAAAAAATAGAAAATTTAGTGCCTGCTTTACTTTATATGTAATATGACTATTATCCTCTCTTAACATTTCAAAAAACTGATTATAGTCTTTTGAAAACCTATAAGTTGAAAAGTTCTCGTCGTAGTGTAATCTTCCCTTGTTTAGGCACACTCAAAAGTAGAGTTTTTTGATAATATTTTATTGTTGTCGTTGTTGAAATTTTGTTGGAATGTGGGAAACTCATTTGCGCTATTTTGATTGAGTTTTCCATATTTCAATAAAAAATCCCGTGGTGTAAGGTATTGTAACGCACTATGCGGTCTCTCATTATTGTACATCCACATCCATATTTCTGCATAATTTCTCATTTGTTTGATGTTCTCAAAGAGGTAAACACTTAAAAACTCTGTCCGGAATGTTCTGTTAAATCTCTCAATCAATGAGTTTTGTGTAGGTTTCCCTAGTTGAATGAAGGCTAGTTCGATATTCTCTTTGTTGCAATAATCTTTCATTTTTTCTGCAATAAATTCCGGTCCGTTGTCCACTCTTATTTTTTCAGGTTTTCCCCGCCATTCAATTAATTGTTCCAATTGCGAGATTACTTTTGCAGAGGGCAAGCTGCTGTCAATAGTGATGTTTAAAATCTCTCTGTTAAAATCGTCAATGATATTAAGGGTTCTCACGCTTTTGCCATTTTCCAAACTGTCGTGCATAAAATCCATGCTCCAAGTAACGTTCGGATAGATGGGGCGAACCAGTGGTTGTTTTATCCGTGCTGGAAGCCGCTTTTTCCTTTTACTTCGCAAATTTAATCTCATCGACTTATAAATCCGATAAACCCTTTTGTGATTCCATCCAAAGCCTAAGTTTTTCAACCGATTGTGCATCATCCAAAAGCCCCACGTTTGATTAGAATCTGCAAGTAAAATAAGTTCTGCACGGATTTCATCATCTGAACTTTTAAATACCTGACGATAATAATAAACTGAACTTCTTAAACTGAACACTTTGCACGCCTTGCGCAAACTCATGTTATGGATTTCTTTCGAATAATCCACCAACTCACGCTTCTCACAAGGCGTTAGAGCTTTTTTTCGATCACATCTTTTAAGACGACAATCTCCAAAGTTTGCTCAGCTACGATCTTTTTATATTGCGAAAGTTGCTTTTCCATCTCTTTCATTTTTGAAAGTTGCTGAACATCCAATCCACCATATTTGCTCTTCCACTTGTAAAAGGTTGGCTGGCTAATTCCATGCTCCCGGCAAATCTCATTTACCGTTTTTCCCTGATTTTGTTCAGATAATATCTTGATGATCTGAACTTCTGAAAATTTACTGTTTTTCATAGTCTTTCAAATTTAAAAACTATATTTTTAAATGATCCTATTTTTGGGGAAGATTACAAACACTCTGATCACTTGCTGGAACTTATCATAAAAAGTAAAGTTTCTTATTCTGATAAGTACCGATCGTATTTACATTCATTTACAGGTTTAGAATTTAACGATTCAGAAATTGATCGAATGATTCTAGGCAACTATTCTGAGGAAAAAGATATCCATAAGAGACCATTAGCTAAGATGTATCAGGACATAGGATTATCCTTAGGATTAATTAAGAGGTCAAAGTAACGCTATCTCTATGAAAATCTAAAGAAAATATAAAATGTCAGCACTATTTAAAATCCCAGATACCTTATATTTACAAGAGTTACGAAGTGAGCTGTATAAAGCATCAAAAATGTACAGCGAAGACCTTGAAATTAAAAATCTACTAGAATTAGCAAGATGTGAACTTTCCGATGAGCCATTACTCAGGCTTTCTAAAAGTGTGGGCTTTATAACGCCTGTAGTGGAGACTGAAAATATGGAAATGTTAGCAAGATTAAATGACTTAAAGTTTATTTCAGGAGATCAGGATAAAATACCGAGTATTAAGATTGCTGTGTCACTTTACCAGCAGCTGTTTGATGAAACAAAAGAATTAAAATTCTTTCTGCGTTCAATAGAACTGGCTCGCAAGGTCAAAAATTTATTTATTAATGTCTTAGATGACTATGAGAGAAAAGCATTGTATATTTTTGAAAATCTTGAAACTCCTTATTACAGGAGTTTACTAATTAGTTCCTGCGACTTCCTTCTTCATGAAAATTCTAAACAAATATTGATCGAAAAATCGATTAATTTTTTAAGCAATGAGTATGCTAAGAACGAATATAGTTCAGCACAACATTATATTACAATTTTAAATAAGTTGAAGTATTATGGTAATAACGAAGTGAAAATACAACATGCTTTATGCTTAGAAAAAGAAGGGGATTTTCTCACTTCGCAGAAAAAACCAAAAACATATTATCCTACAATTTTACAAGCTTACACTAATGCTTTGAGAGAACTCAAAAGTTTGCCAAACAATGATTTTTTTAGAGATAGGCTTAACAACAAGATTAAATATGAGCAGGCAGAACAATATAATGTTCTAAAAAATTCAATTATTAATATCAAGTCAGAATTTGACATCTCCAAAATGATGAAAGATTTAAATATTACTGATTTCCAAACCGGCTTAAGCATCCTTCTGCAAATTCCTATTATTGAAGAGAAAATAATCAATACAGCTTTTGAACAGAAAGGAAAATCAGTATTTGGTCAATTTCCCGGTAATTATACTCACATATCTCATAAAGGTACAGTGAGTGGTATTACTGACGAAAAAGATTATTATAATAATGTTTTGAGAGATCACTATAGAAAAGTGAACATAGGTTTGATTCTTGAAATAAAATCTACTATGGATACTTATGAGAAACTATCAAAAGAATCAATATCGGAATTGATTCGGACAACAAATAGCTTATTCATTCCTAAAGAGAGAGAAGAATTCTTTATTGAAGGAATTTATAATGGTTTTGAAAATAATTTTATAGTATCATCTCATCTTTTAATACCTCAAATCGAGAATAGCCTTAAGAACATCGTTGAAGTCAATGGTAGAAATACTATACGTCTCGCTGATGATATTCAAAATGATAATACACTTGGTGCGATTTTAAATCCAGAAAATAGAAATAAGATGTTGAATGGAATATGTAATGAGGATCTTCAAATAGAACTTCAAAGCTTTCTTATAGATGGTAGTAGTACAAATTTCCGTAATAGAATTTGTCATGGCTTAGTTAGCCCATCCGAAACTAACCTTTACGGAATTTACTTGTGGTGGATTACACTTAAAATGATTTTCAATACAAAAGAACTTTTTACAATACCAGAATAAATACATTTGCAAAACCAAGAATTAATATAATTTGGTTAGTCAATTTGTTTGTCAAATGCATTTTTCACTGGTGTCAACGTAAAATCCTTGACAGTGACATCGTAGGAATGTTCACCGCCGGGGAGAAAGGTCTTGAAATTTGTCAGATCTGATACTATTATTTTTTGCCGAACAGGAACAGTAGGCTTTTCATTCTTAGCACAGCTTGTGTAAAAACTTAGCAGGATCAAACCGTAAAAGATATTTTTTATATCCATTGAATATATATATATATATCGATTTGTTAGCGTTGGTGAAATTTCAGGTTCTTGATGAGATCCAAAAAGTATTGCTCTCCCCATAGATCAAGTACGGATGAGTCGGGAATGAACCGAACCACATCTTCCTTAACGCTGGCAAAATTCACCGATTTAATCTTCTCTTCTAAAAGCTGAATGACCTGCACCCCATTGATGGTTTCACCCTGCCAGTCACCAGTATCCTGAGCACGCAGCAAAAAGTGGTCGAGATCCAACGGAGTTCCTTTTTTGATATACCACTCCAAGTCATACCAGTCCCTCCCCTTTACCCTTTTGATCCATTTCCGGAATAATAAAGCGTGCATCTTACCAGCAAACAGACTGGGCATTTTAAAACATTTTACATAAAATGAAAAGGGTCGCAACAACAATTTCTCTTCAGTTTCAAAACCTAAAGGCGGCTTGCGGTCTACTTCGATCTTAATCTTTACATTGGGAAGAATCCCTACACCCATCTGTGGTACAACGTCTTCCAAAACAAGCTCTTTCCACACCGTGCCTGATTTTAAAAATGCAGACTCTACATTGGATGCGGTAGATTTCTTTTTCTCCTGGATGCTGACACTGATTCCCAAAGCCTCAAATTCTTTGACGACCGCTTCAAAGTAAGGTTCAAGGGAGAACTTATCGTCAGGCTCCAATAGTGAAAAATCAAGGTCTTCAGAAAATCGATCCAAATTGTAGAAAATGCGGAGTGCAGTACCACCATAGAAAGCGGCCTTTTCAAAAAAACCGGCACGTTGAAGACCTGCCAAGGCAATCTCCTGCATAATTTCCCGCAGTGCATCGTACACATCCTGCTTGTTTTTGGGATTGTATTCCTGTAGCCATTCTTTGATCATAAGGTTTTAAGTGTTTTTGTTAACATCTCTAAACTTGATTTTTTTGGTGCATCTTGGATCCATGAGTCAATCGTATCTGAGTTTAGCTTGAGGAGCATATTTTCGTCGATGCGCATATCTTCGGTCAGAAATGTGATGACTTGGTTAATACTGCGCAGTAATATTCCCGAGGTCGTCACGATCTTATCACAGATGGCCTTTTCCGGAGACGCCATAAGCACAGCTTGTTTCTTTGTGAGACTCACACGGTCAATGCCCATCGAATAATATGGCAGAGGCAGATGATGGTAGCTGAAACGGCCTATCTCGGTATTGTAGGTTTTGGTCGTTTTTGTCGTTGCGGAAGTAACCTCATATACGCGTTCCGGAATAAATCCCCAATGTGAAAGTGCGGCTTCCAATGAGACATAGCTTGGTCCTCTAAGGTGATTGGCCACCAGAAATAATTCAGGGGATACAAGATCAAGTTTTGATCCCGGCACATATAGTCCTTTCTTTACTGTTCTAAGATATCCAGCTTTTACCATCTCCGAGATCTTGTCGTTCGGACGTTTGTAATCTGACAGCAGGGAAAGCATGACCTGTCTTGTCAAAGGTTCCTCTGAAAAGTTTTTGATAAGATTGGACACTGCTAACATTTGTAAATATTTAATACAATAATCGGAATTTTTCCGATTATATGCAAATATTTTTACATTATTGGAGTTCTTTTAAAATTCCGATGCATTTTTTACCATTTTCCAAAGCCTTGCTTTTTAGCTTAGTGTACCATCCTTATTAACTTATTGCCCTATAAACTCCTCCAATAGAATTTCTACAGAAGAGCGTTTACGATCTTTATACAGAAACCATGAGATATTAACGATCTGGAGATAATCACTTTTTGCTCCCAGCTTCTTAAATTCTTTCTCAGTTAAAAGTTCTGTGGTTGAAATGCATTCTCCTGTACGCGGAAAAAATGGGAGATTCCATTTGATTTTTACGTTTCCGTGTTGATAACATAAATGTACTTTCATATTTTTTTTACTTCTAAGATACATATTTCAGAATAAATTTTTACAATGAAAATATAAATTTTGGATCTCGAACCAAAATTAGTCCAATAAGCGGAATATAATCATATTATAAACAGATTCTTCTTTTAAAGCTTTTAAACCTCAACTTTCCTCAAAAATGGAAACAACACATTCAATCCACGATCTAAATACGCAACAAACAAAAGTGCATTTTGAAGCACTTTACTATTACTTATATTAAAATATTTATCATTACTATTATTACTGGTCATCTGGACATTGTGCTGGCATTTGGGACATTTTAGCTCAGGGGTATTTTTTGAATACTTTCTTTTTATAAAAAACCTAATTACTAACCAACTACTTGAGAGTTTGCTGCCACATTCTTTCTATCAACAAATTTTTGTTTCAATAACATCATGTCTTCGCTTACTTTTTTATCCAGAATTTTAGCATAATGCTGGGTAGTTTTAATACTTTTGTGACCCAGCATTTTACTTACACTTTCAATAGAAACCCCATTAGACAAAGTAATAGTCGTTGCAAAAGTATGACGGGCAATATGATAAGTTAATTCTTTATTAATACCACATAAATCTGCTATCTCTTTCAAATAAGCGTTCATTTTTTGATTACTAAGAATAGGGAGTAGCTTTCCATTATTCACACATACAGGATGATTTTTATATTTTTCAATGATTTTTTCAGTTTGAGAAAGCAAAGGAATATTAGAGATCGTTTTAGTTTTCTGACGTTTGGTATAAATCCATTGAGATCCATCTAGTCCCAAATTGATATTGTGATAGGTGAGTTCTTTAGTATCAATATATGCTAATCCAGTGAAACAGCTGAAGAGGAAAATATCTCTTACCAATGACAATCTTTCATTTTTAAAATCTTTAGTAAAAAGCACCTCTATTTCCTTTTCATTGAGAAACATTCTTGTTACTTCATCATACTTGGATTGATAATTCATAAAAGGATCTCTTTCCATCCATCCATTTGCAAGACAAATATGAATAATCTTTCCTAAATTTTTGATATACTTAACAGCAGAATTATTGTTACAGGATTTTTCGGTTCTTAAAAACAGTTCAAAATCATTCAGAAAAGCGTAATCTATTTTCTTAATATCAATGTCTGAAATATTATACTTCCATTTCAAAAACTCTTTGGTGTGCTTTAGAGTGGTTTTATAGCGGGTTAATGTTCCAGGAGCGAACTCCTTCCCTACCAACTTTTCCATTCGGTCATTATGATCCTGAAAAACCGGAACAAGTGTTCTTGAAAGTTCACCTCTACCCAATAGCTTATTTTTAAGCGCTTCACAAGTCACTGTTTCTTTATCCCTCATCAATTCATGATAAGTATCGTAAACTTTTTGCTCAAATGTTTTTAAATAAAAATTAAGCGATTTGCTTTCTTCTGAAGAACCACTCACCTTCTGCATCGCAGAATTCCATTTCAAAGGATTTACAGTACGTTTTGTGCTGATTTCGGATATTTTACCGTCAATCGTAATTCGCAAATAAATAGGAGCTTCTCCCGCAGAATTGACTTTAGCTTTTTTTACATAGAAAAGTAAATTGAATGTCTTGTTCATTTTGATAGGTTTTAAGATTTAAAATTAACTTTAGTAAAACCTAAGCACAAGATGTTCAGTTGCTGAACTACCTCCTGAACACGCTTTATCTGATTTCCAGTGACCTATTTTAACCTGTTTGTACAGGTCACTGAATAGGTCACTTTCAGATTGTGCTTTTTTAACTCTTTTTGAACAACCATAAAACAAAAAAAGCTTTAAAACATACGTTTTAAAGCTTTTTGTACTACTTTGATAATGTAGTTGCGATCCGGACGGGATTCGAACCCGCGACCTCCGCCGTGACAGGGCGGCATTCTAACCAGCTGAACTACCGGATCATTTTTTAAAGTAATGATAAACTTTTATTAAAATTTTTATAAATAAAATGTATTTATAAAAAGCGATCCGGACGGGATTTGTACTTTTTTAGAAAAAACCCTTATCCATAAGCTTTATGCTGTTCTCTTGTTTAATAGGTCACTGAATAGGTCACTTTTATAAACAATGTAGAGAGCGTCGTTTTTACTGGTGCAAATATATAGATTTTTTTATTTGTTGCAAACAAATTATCGTTTATTAAAATTAAATTACTGTAATAATCAGATTATCAAATAACATATTTTCAAACGTTGATTTTTCTTTTAGATTGTAAATTGTAAAAACAACTACTTCAAATGGTGCCTTTTAAAAATATATTGTATTTATTTTAAATAGAACCATTGATACAAACATATCATTAATTATTGTAAAATATTATTGCATTACAAATATAAGGAAATTTTAAAAATATGTATTGCAAAAGTAAAAACAAATGATCATATAATTCTGCAAGATACTCTTCTGATTAAGCAGACAAATGTATTGCATGCATTAGAAGATAGGAAAGTTAAATATTAAGATTAGATTCTATAATAGGTGATATATAAATTTAAATGAGACGTTGAATACATTTATCTTTTCTACCGTTACCATCAATCATATTTAATTTATAATCTTTACCATCGGTTAATCCTGTATCTTTTATCATGGTAAGTAAGTTTATTTCTTTTGCCTCAATAGTTGATCCGTCCAATAATTCTTCTTTTTTAATCTTGTCTTCTTTTGAAATAGCAATAATTACTTGTCTGTTTTTTATTTTTGCAGCTTCTTTTAAAAGCATTTTTAAATCCTCTGTTGCCATAGCATGCTGTCCTGGTTCATCTAAAACCAAAATTCCTAAATGAAATTTAGCCTTTACAAGAAGAGACAAATAAAAAGCCCATTGTGCACGAATAAAATCACTTGCAGAGGACATTAGTCTTATCGGTTGAGGAATTATGCCTGGAGTATTTACGACTGGAAACAACTTGTTATTTTCTTCTGTTGAAATAAAAATTCTACCGAGAATCTCTTTTGAATATCCAAATGATTCCAAATATTTAAGAAAGGTTTTCTGAAATGCGTATGCTAATTCATTATCTTGTGCCTGATGAGATTTCAGTATTTCTCTCCTTTCTTTTATGGCTGATAAATTCTCAGCAAATTCTGTCAAATAAACTTTAAATTGATCAAATTGTACCTTTACTTTTTCCAATTTATTTAACTCAAATCGGTAATTAATCTCATCATTAATTGCAACACGAGAAGGGATTCTGGAATCATCGACAATTTCTTTATCTATGGTTTCAAGATTAATTCTCAAATCACTAATCCGCTCATTATAATAAAGCAGAGTTCTATCAAAACGTTCAAGAAGATTCTTTGCACTTTTAATGTAAGACTCATAAAGACTGCGTTCTGCTTTATAAAATGATAAGGATTTTATAGCATTTACACGCTCAACATTTTGTAATTCAATATCTGGATTTGCCGATAATGAAGAATTACAAACAGGGCAATTTTTTACAGAACCTACATGAAACGTTTCTAAATGATTAATTTTTTGCAAACCTTCCAATACTTCAATCTCTCTTTTAAGCTGTTCTAAAGTGGATTCATACTTTGAAATTTTAGTTTGTTCATTTATTTTTTCCTTCTGGAGAGTATTTATCTCTTCGTTAAGAAATTTTAAATCGGTTCTTAGTTGTATTTGTCTTTGTAGTAACAGGCTATTGCTTTCTTTTAAATCTGTATTAACACTATTTTTTTTCTGCAATTCATCAAAGACAGTTTTTGTATACAATATCACTTGTTCTAAACTCTCGTATTTATCATTTAATGCTCTCGTATTAATTGTTAATTTACTTATCTTTTTTGGTGTCAAATCTGTTGTAAAGATTCTGGGCAAGTTTGGAGTCGAGAAATTATTATAAGCTAATAGTGACTGAAAATTGTCAACTGAATTTGACCAGTAGGTTTTAATTTCTTTTTCCTCTTCTTTTAGTTTATCGAGTTCAAATTCTTCTACAAGACCACTTAACCCCAAAGTAAATTCCACAATCTTTTGCTTTGCTTTTTTTGTGCCAAATATTGGCACTTGTGCAAAAAAGTCGGACCACCCTTTGGTTTGTTCTACGAAAGAACTAGCGAAGATTTGCTGTAAGTACAATATTTTCTGCACTCCGCTTTCACTTTCAAAAACAGGTATATCTATTCCTGAAAAATCAGATAACCAGCGATAAAAGCCACTCTCATGATCACTATCTCCTTTTGCATGAATGAACTTCTCCTCAAAATCACCATCATTTACCTGAACAAAAAGAATGTTAGCATCTTCTCCATAATTTGACTTAATTGAACGTTTTACAATGGCAAAGTCCTTTTTTTCATTGTATAAATGGAGCTCTGCATGAGACTCATCAACTGAAATAGTATTATTCTCATACTTGAAACTACTCTTTAAGCATTCTTTCAAACCATCAGAGTTACCGGTTGCAGCTAACTGTTCCATACCTAGACAGTAATATATGCAGGACAATATAGTAGATTTACCACTGGAATTATCACCAGATATAATATTTAAACCAGCACTAAAATCATATTTAAAACCATATCGTATTTTCTGCTTATCAAGTACTATTGCTTCGATACTTTGGATATTAATCATATTCTACCAGATTAGACGTTGATTTTTAAGTTCATTATTACTCACAGCTTTTGACCAAATTTTTATATCAGAAGAAAGATCCGGCAATATTTTTTCCCTTTCAATTTTTTCTATTAATGCTGAACCTTCTGTTGTTAAACTAAAACTGATTATACTATTAGTTTCTTTAATATCAAGAAAACCTTTCTCAAATGCTATTATTACCATTTTTCGCATTCCATCGGATATATGCCAGGGAGAAGAGAGCAATGTTGATAATTTAGATACATTCAAATTTTTTTTAACTGCATCCAAAATGAATGCAATTTTCTTTAACTGCACAGATAGGGTTTTTCCACCAATTGAATAGTGTAATACAAGAAGAATCATGATAACACTCACGTCATCATTTTCCCAGTATTTTTCAAAAACTTTGATTTTATTCCCTTTAATTTTTAATCTTTCATTCATTTTCTAAAAAACTTAAGCTACAATTCGCAATCCAGTCGCTAATTCCATAATTTGCTAAAATCTTAATATCATCAATACCAAGAATACCTTCAAGACATGATAAAAGATATTCTTCATATGTTTCTTTTATTTTCTTAATACCAGCATTAGCTTCTTGTCTGTTATTAGCAACTATTTCCAAATCTTCCAAAGCATAAGCATTATATGCTTTTGTATACTGGTTAAATATAGTTTCATGCTTTTTTAACTCTGTTGACAAAAATGTTTTGCCAATTATAAGCTTTCTAATAGTATTTTTTCTCATTAGATCTAAACGATCATCACTATAAGCCTTTGCTAATTTCGTATTGATATATTCCAGTTGAGGCTTGTTGATTTCATCCTCAGTCCATTTTGAAATTGCTTCATCATCGGTTTGATCAAAAATCGCATTTATTGAACTTGCTAACAATTTTTTTTCAAGATCAAGTTGACTTGCCGCTCGTATATTAAAATTAAGATTATTCAAAGCCGAAACACTGGTAAATTTTAGCTGACCATCATTACCTTTATTTGGAATATCAGTCATTACACCAAAGCAAATTAGTTCATGATGATTATCTAAAAAAAGACCGGTACCGGACCACCCTCCTAACCAATCACTACCCGATTTATAATCGTTATTCATCAGTAATGCTTTTTCAATTGTACAAAAAAACTTAAAATCGCTTTCTGTACATAATGAATTAAACTGTAGATGTCTCTGAGTGACTACTGTTTTACTTTGCTCATATTTCGCTCGAAAAGTGAATGAATGAGCAGGATTTATTGGTATTGTATAAAATTCAGGACAATGAAATGACTTAAGATCAGAACCGCATTCCAACTTAAGGATTACTATATCATGAGCTTTAGCAAAGTTCATATCACAAATACATTCCTTAATATCATGCTTTATTCCGAGATGATCTTCAACTTTCCAAAAATCAGGATCAAATACCTGATCAAAATTTTTCCCATAAATATTATGACCCGCCGTCAAACATAAAAATTCACCATCAAGTGGAAATATTACTGAACATCCCACAAAACTGCCATTTTTAATCAAAAGACCGGTTGTCTTATTCAAATGTTCCATCATCTTTCTTTTTGACAATTTCTAATTGATCAATCTCTTTAAATTCAATATTAAAACGTTCATCTTCAGAAAGCAATTTATCTATATCTAAAGAATAATTTGAGTAAATGACTATAGGCTTATCTCTGGAGGAACGACCATATTCTGATATTAAAATTAGGGTCTCTCGCGAAGGATGATAATACGGTCCGCTGCTATCAGTCGAAATCAGATAGTCAGAACAATCGATGATCTCAAGGAGTCGTTTGGTCGTATTATATTTTGCACCGTGATGGCTTATCTTCAACATTTCCAAAGGTAATTTATTATCGGGGGTGTAACCTTGATCAGAAAGCTCATCCGCAACAAGATCAGGATTAGAATCACCCATAAAAAGTATATTCGCATCGTTAAAGCTCAACACAAATGCAATTGAGGATGAATTTAATAGGTCTTTGTTCCACTGATGTGGCTGGGGAGCGTTATTTAAGATATCATCTTTTGATCGATTGTTTGAAATACCTTTCGCACTGACCTTATCATTGTCCTCAAGTTTTTTATCAAGATAATTTTGATATATTTCTCTAGCAGTCCATTCCTCAATTAGCTTTTTAAGAACCTCGCTAGTCGGAGATAAAATCTTTAATTGCAACCCATTTAGATGTAATATATTGTCTTCATATTGGTATAAGAATAAAGGACGAGGGGTAATTCCTGTTTCTTTTAGCAACTCTTCTAGATTAATCCCATGCTCTATACCGACTTTATCCGACTGTTCAGGAGTGATTAAAAGCTGTGGTGTATTCATATAAAATCCTACTGACGGATTTATTGGCTGCTGATCATCATTTAACCATTTAAAGATACCACCAATATGATCATAATCTACATGTGTAATCACAATGCTATCATTCTCGGTAAAATCTCTAACTAATGGCCCAAAGAAACGATAAGTACCTTCGATTCCCGAGTCAATTAGTAATCGATGTGTCTGACCTTTTTCCCAAGTGAGTAAGAAACAATCTCCCTTCCCGGCTTTAAAGCATCTTAAATTAAGCATCTAAGTATATAATTTTTTGCTTATTAGTATTATAACAAGCATATAGTTATTAATTTTAACGAAAAATACAAAAATCTTTTAAACAATGGATAAATATTTACGCACACAGTTAAGGATTAGCACAAATCAAAGTTAATTTTTAGATTTAAGTAAAAGTAACAAGTAGTATTCAAAAAAATTTACGGTAAACCGTAAGTAACATTTCAAGATAAAAAAAGGCAACATTACAATCGACATTTACAACCAAATTGTTTTCAAATTTTTGCTTTCTTAAATTCTATTTATACTGAAGTAATTCTTCTCGTAGCATATAGGCTTTGGGAGAACTTCTTTTGACTAGAAAATCTAAAATAAATAGAAAGTCAGCTAAAATATTTTTATCTCTTTTTATTTTACCACCATATCTATAAAAAGCTTTCTCAACGAATTTTTCTAAAATATTGTTCTCGACCTGCTCAGCATTTTGGCTCTGCAGCATCGGCACAATCCATGATATTGAGTCAGGCATAAAATTATGAAATGCAATGCCGCTTAAAAATTTAATAGATGAGTTAATTCTGTTGAATCCTAAAGTAGTTATAAAATCTTTGAAATATAAACTTCTACCATCCAATACTGACCATTTGTCAGAGCTCTCCACCCAATCAATATCAAAAAGAAAAACTGGTAAAAATCTTGCATTATTATTGCTAATCATCCAATCTTCAAGAAATTCCCAAAATATCCAGAAATTTTCGAGTTGAATTCTACCTATTGCTGCTCTAATAAACTCTTCAACTAACTTATATATAAATTTTAAATAATCATCGGGAATACTTTTTTCAGGTGTTTCTATACTTGAATCAAGTATTTCTTTTAAAAGAGGTAATGAAACTTCTGTAGGCTGATTCAGTAGATATCGTGGATAAAAAAAAGTGAATGCGTGCCTACTTTCATAAAAATCCAGCATACTTGATTTGGGATTATTTAGAAAATTAACGTGTAGTGTCAGGACATCCTGAATGAATTTGTGATGAACAGGAAGAGCTGTATTCCACGAGATGATCCGGAGCATATCATCCAAGTACCACTGAGTGTTCACGTCCAATGAAACGATAATTTCATCAGGAGCGCTTATACTTCCATTGATAACAGATGCAATTAAGACTTCCGACCAATTGTCTTCTTCCGATTTACGAAGGTCACTAGCACTTAATTTTCCCTGATGATATAGCATTCGCTTTCTTTCGCTTTCTTTATCTTGTGCTTTTAGAATTTTGATAGCTTCCGCTAATCCATACCAACAACTTAATACGAACGCTGGCTCGACTAATGCTAGATCATTTACAACTGCATGTTGCAATGCAATTCGCTCTCTTTCATCCAAACCTTTTAAAAGCAGACCGAAAATTAATTCCTTAACCTTCAGTTTTAAATATGGCACAATATCAACCTTAAAAATATAGCATAATCCTTTTAAAGGAGGTATATTATCCAATAAATCAAAGTTAATAGGGTATGGATCTATTTTAGATAATTTTTTTTCTTCTAAATTGATGATAGTTTCACAACACCATACAATTTCTTCAGTTTGAAGCTGATCAGTAAAATCACGAAGAGCAATAGATGCCATAACACCTGGGGCAACCATTATTTCCCGTTCACCATCTAGTTTCAAAATAAATTCATAACCTTTTTTCCAAGTTTCATAATTATAATCAGCAACCTCTTTATAGTCGAAAGCATTTCTTGCCCAAGTCGTATTAGCTGTTGGAATTGTATAATTTGTCCCGCTTTCTACTAAATTTCTAATTGTATCATCATATCCGGGAACTATCTGAACATAATTTCCGTTTTGATCGAAATGTTTAAATTCATATTTTCTGGCATCCATATCAAATAAAAATTTTTTAAAAAGCCAATCATCTTCCTTAACATTCTCCCACATTTTGTCAACCTGTTTATATAAAAGTTCATTAAAATCTCTTTGATAAAACATATAATCAGCAACAAATCCAACTAGGCCGATATAGTATTTGTTGCGATGAATCCTGCCGTTTGATGCAATACGTTCTTTTCTTTCAAATTCATTGTCATTATAAACATGGTTTCTTATCATATCCGAAGTAGACCGTGTAGAATCCCATTTAAAAAACAATTGAACTCCTAACATTGAAACAGAAGTTTCATCAACCAAATTGGGGAATGCCTGTAAGATACTAGAGACCACTCCTAAAACAGCAACATTATTAGACTCTCTTATCAGCCTGCCTAAAAATGTGCGAGCAATTGTAAAATCTTTCCTATCTCCAATCTCTAATAAAGTTTTTTCAAGGGCCATCAGCGATGATATTAAAACCTTATCATAAATTGAAAATCCTCGATACATAGACCAATACTCATAATTTCCATAGTATCTAACAGACGATCCATCTTCAAAAACAATATTAATACATTCCACCTCTCTCTTGTTTAGAGATAAAAGGATTTCATAATTTTTTTCAAAAGCAGTATTTAAAAAGTAAATAAGGAAATCAAGAGCTTTTTCACCGTGATACAAAAACATCCAATAAAAAAAAGTCTGATAACCAGATGGTAATCCATAATCATATTCTAAATCTTTGTTTAAACCAAAATCATTTACTTTAGGTTCCCGAATCAGCATACTATTAATACTTCCCGGTGTATATTTTTCTTCTTTTTTAGCCCAGTCTTCGGTAGCTATTTGAATAACTTCTTCAGGGAAAAAGCGACAAATTTGATCCGAAATTACACCTCCGGTAATATAAGCTCTTATTTCCCGTAAAAATGCAGGATCAGTCCATCTTTCATTGCCTGTCTCAGGACTCATGCAAGCTTGAATTATGGAAGCAATAAGTTCCTTGTCAGCTTCCGTCAATTTAAAAAGAATTTCAATATATTTTTTTAAGTATTCAGAAGATCTCCTACCCAATCTCCTTTGAACTGAACGAGCCTGCAGCCTAAAAATAAAATCTTCCAACAAAAAAGCAGCACTTTTTGCACCGGCTGGAAGTATGCCTTGGTTAAATTCAGGGAGCTGTTTTGACCATGATTCAATAAGACTCAAATGTTTTAATTCAAAATTTTGAAGTTTAATTTCATTAATATTCGTTTTAATAAAATCAATTATATAATCCCATCCGGAACCAACTGGCAGAAGATCACTAAAATTTCTTTTTTTAGGATCTATTTTTTTACAACCCGTTTGTAATAAATAGATTATGCGATCCAGCAATTTTGCTCCATCTTCAAGAAGCTGTACTTTTAAACTATCCAAAAGTACTTTCGAATGATTTGATCTAAGCGAAACAATCAGTAACTCATCTTTCCATGACGGGAACAAAGTATCATCACTTAAAAGCTCGTGCATAAAATATACGGATGCCTCCGGTTCATATTCATAAAACTCTTCCATCCATAATCTGAATGCCCTTCTCATGGCTGGAGTATTTTCTATTGAAAGTAAAAAATCTTTTGAGTTCGGAATCTCTGATTTTTGATGTCTTATAAATCTGATCAGTGCCCAATCTTCCAATATATCGTGAGATGGACTATAAGCATTAGCATCGGACATATCATCCAACTGTAGAATATTATCTTTAACAAGATCAGTGGTAACAGTGTCATCGCCCTCATATGTTGTAAAAAGAGACATTTCTCTAGATCTTTTAAGACAAATCTCATAGAAAACAGTTCCGCGTCTTGTTTGATTATTTTCGACAATATGTTGCCACATCAATTTTTTAAATTTTAATTCGTCTAGTTGTCGTTCATTTAATAATTGCGGCATGATGCGGACTGCCTTATCCAAGTAATATGGAGTATGTAATAAGCTCTTAACTTTAGGGTTTTCCAATAAAGAACTAATTTCAGGTATATTTTCACAAATAAGTTCCATTTCCTGATCATTAAACTCGTTCACTTGAAAATAAGAAGTAGTTTCAGGAAGCTCATAATAATAATTGATCCTGAATTTTTGCAAGAGGTAATCTCTAATGGTTAAGATTACAGTTATATTAGGGTTTTTCGATACCAGTTCAAGCAATTCATTAAATGCTCCTGAAATGTCGGATTCTACAATCTTTTCGAAACTCTCAATCCAAATCAGAAAATACTTATTTGATAGAGGACTTAATAATAATTGCTGAATACCCACTTTACATCTAGAATTTTCTAGAGCTTCGCTTAGTGTATCACAATAAAGATTCTCCGGTGTAAAAGTTAAAATTGTGTGATCTCCTGTTGCCTTTAAATGTGCAACAGTTGATTTCGTTAATGCAGATTTTCCAACCCCAGGATTTCCATGAACCACTACAATATTATTATCTTTAATTAACTTCAATAAACCTTTATTGTCACGAGGAACGTTATAATCACCAATTTTTTCACGTGTTCTTGCATTGACTGTTTTTTCATTCTTTTGTATTTCCTCAAAACTGGTAAGAACTTCCTGATTCGTTTCCGGATATATACTTTCAATTGGGCTGAATTTAGGCGGAATTATTTTGTTGTAAGCCAAAATTTTTGTTACTGTAAAAACACCACTATCTTCGTAAGTGTGAACAATTCCTGTGAAATAAATATTACCATATAAAAGTGAATAAGCGCCACTCCCAGATATACCTTCAACATTTTCAAGTGCCTGCTGATAATAAGTATCCATAGGATTTTCAGCCTGTAAAAGAAATCTACTAGTATTACTTTTATCATCTTCTATAAATTTCATTCGAAATGGGCGATCAGCTTCTTGATTATTAAAATTAGCAAATCCACGAATATGATAATTAAGAATTGAATCCTCTGTGTCAATCACCTGGCAAAAAAATTGTTTACCGGTAAGGGGAATAATATCCTTTTTTAAAAGAATTAACAATGCAATATCTTCTTCATTTTCTGAAACCTTCACGATATCAGTTTCAGTCAAATTATAGGAATGAAATGTCGATGTCTCCTCATTAAAGATCTTTTCAAGTTTAATATCTGTAGTAGTAAATTCTTTATTGAAATCCTTTCCCTTCAGACAGTGTTTGGCAGTCATTACGTAGACATAGTCTAAATCGGGATCGGGGAAATATATAACAGCTGTTCCGACTTCACCATTACAGATAATTTTAATTGTTGCAAGTTGCGGTATATTTTGCTTCATATTATTCAGTTATAGGTAAATAAGCAAGAATTTCACTTTCTAATCCCAGCTGCGAATAGCTGCAATTAAAATTATAATTTTCCAATGCATCGTTATCAACATCAAACATTTCCCTCAGTTCTTGGGTATCACAAGCAAAATGAATATTTATGATTTCGGAATCTCTTTTATCATTAGTAATTACCCGAACAATTGCCTCCTTATCCGGATGCCGGTTATGAATACCATTGCCTGTTATAACATAAGAATTAGTTTGAACAATTTCTAATAATTCAGGACTTGTATTTGCTTTACTGCCATGATGCGACAACTGCATAAACTGAGCTTTTACAGGATTATCTTTTGAGAAACCTAGAGTCTTAAGGCTGTCAACGATATCTGAAGGATGGCTGTCAGCAAGCAACAGTACGTTTACTTCACCGAATTGAGCAAGAACAGCAATGGAACTGCCATTAATAGGATTTGTATCAGTATTAAATTTAATACCTCTTAGTTCATCTATGCTCTTTTTGTGATCAGACTGAATTTCAGTTCTGCCAACTTTTCCATTACTTTCTTCTTTTTTCCATAGTTCAGTCGCAACAGCTTCCTTCTCTGGTGTAGGTGAGAGAATAGTTATTTTTAAACCATAACATTCAAGAGGATTGGTTATCGTATTTATTGGCACTGTGGTAAGAAGATTATGCTTAGCCAGAAAATCTCTAAGGATAATACCATCTCCGACCGAAATTTTGCCATTAGATTCTTTTATTATTTCAGGTGAATGATTGAATAAAAAATTCTTCACGACATTTTGTTTATTGTCAATTCTTTTATCGGCGACAAAACCTTTTACAGCACCTATATGATCACGATCTATATGGCTAATTATCCAATTTTCAATCTGTTCACCTAAAGTTAGAATTTCTTTAATTAATGGGGCAAAGGAATTTTTATATTCTCTACCATATCCACCATCAATAAGTATATTATGCCAATTGGAATCATTTCCTAAAAAACGAATAAAAATTGCATCTCCACCGCCTATGTCAAAAAAATGAAAACTAATTTGATGTGTTTTTTGAGTCATAAAATAATGATTATTTATATTTCTTTCTTTTTCCTAAAAGTTATTTAAATTAGGAAGGAATTTATGCATTACTTAAATAAAAATCCATTTGTAATCTTCCCCAAAAATAGGATCATTTAAAAATATAGTTTTTAAATTTGAAAGACTATGAAAAACAGTAAATTTTCAGAAGTTCAGATCATCAAGATATTATCTGAACAAAATCAGGGAAAAACGGTAAATGAGATTTGCCGGGAGCATGGAATTAGCCAGCCAACCTTTTACAAGTGGAAGAGCAAATATGGTGGATTGGATGTTCAGCAACTTTCAAAAATGAAAGAGATGGAAAAGCAACTTTCGCAATATAAAAAGATCGTAGCTGAGCAAACTTTGGAGATTGTCGTCTTAAAAGATGTGATCGAAAAAAAGCTCTAACGCCTTGTGAGAAGCGTGAGTTGGTGGATTATTCGAAAGAAATCCATAACATGAGTTTGCGCAAGGCGTGCAAAGTGTTCAGTTTAAGAAGTTCAGTTTATTATTATCGTCAGGTATTTAAAAGTTCAGATGATGAAATCCGTGCAGAACTTATTTTACTTGCAGATTCTAATCAAACGTGGGGCTTTTGGATGATGCACAATCGGTTGAAAAACTTAGGCTTTGGATGGAATCACAAAAGGGTTTATCGGATTTATAAGTCGATGAGATTAAATTTGCGAAGTAAAAGGAAAAAGCGGCTTCCAGCACGGATAAAACAACCACTGGTTCGCCCCATCTATCCGAACGTTACTTGGAGCATGGATTTTATGCACGACAGTTTGGAAAATGGCAAAAGCGTGAGAACCCTTAATATCATTGACGATTTTAACAGAGAGATTTTAAACATCACTATTGACAGCAGCTTGCCCTCTGCAAAAGTAATCTCGCAATTGGAACAATTAATTGAATGGCGGGGAAAACCTGAAAAAATAAGAGTGGACAACGGACCGGAATTTATTGCAGAAAAAATGAAAGATTATTGCAACAAAGAGAATATCGAACTAGCCTTCATTCAACCAGGGAAACCTACACAAAACTCATTGATTGAGAGATTTAACAGAACATTCCGGACAGAGTTTTTAAGTGTTTACCTCTTTGAGAACATCAAACAAATGAGAAATTATGCAGAAATATGGATGTGGATGTACAATAATGAGAGACCGCATAGTGCGTTACAATACCTTACACCACGGGATTTTTTATTGAAATATGGAAAACTCAATCAAAATAGCGCAAATGAGTTTCCCACATTCCAACAAAATTTCAACAACGACAACAATAAAATATTAACAAAAAACTCTACTTTTGAGTGTGCCTAAACAAGGGAAGATTACACATTAAAGGAAGATTACAGTGGCAATAGCTACTGCAGCACCAATTATTATTGTTGCTACAATACCAAAATTTCCGCTTGGATCGGTAAAAGTAAGGGATTATTAAATACGTACGAATATCAGTCATAACTCTACGTATTAAAAGGATCTTGAAAGTAATTATCAGGACTCAAAAATTTTCTTAGAATAGGATCATAAAGACGGGCATTCATATTAATCAGTCCCACTTTCCAAAGATGTTCGTTTCCTCCAACTCAACTTAAAACCCTGTAAATTATAGATTTACAGGGTTTTGTATCTTACGATGCTAATTTATGTGCTATTAAGATGTTTTTAAAACAAATGTGTTTTTTTTGAAATACGAGAAAGTTTACGCTCAAAATCATAATTTTAACTTTACTATTTTTCAAATTGCTTTCAAAAAAGTTTACTCTAAAAATATTTTTTAAATAGCATCGTTATATCTTATTAACTAAACGCATCTGGGTATATCGCAGTATCCTCCATCTTTTTAAACAATTTTGTTTAAGCAGTCAATAACATTTCTATTTTATAAAATTCCCAGTTATCTCCATTCTTTTTAAAAAAGTAAATTTCAGTTTTCCCACCATATCTTCCTTCTTTAAAATTATTCTCTTGCACGATAATAAACGCCTTACCCTTTTTATTATCAATAAAAAAATTAGAAAAAATCACTTCTACATATTCTTTTTCTTTGATATTTCCTTCACTGTCCTCTATTTTTATATTATTCCTACTATAGAATTCATCTAGGTCAAAAGATGTATAATTAGTTTTTTCATTAATATCAAATCCCTCTTTGTTTATAAAATTAAATAAATCTTTCTTGCAATTTTCCACCAAATTTAAACCTTTCATTTCTTCTATCGATTCACAATGTTCTACGATAAAATCTTTGCCACCCACCTTTCTCCTTATAAATATTTTTTCATTTTTCAGAGAAACATTATATAGATTAGAAATAAACAAATTAGCATTATCATTAATTATATTTTTTCCAATCTTCTGTTGGTCATGTAAATTATTACATCCTATAGATAGACATAATAAAACACATATTTTTAAAATTTTAATATTTCCAGCCATATTTATATGATAAATTAATTGTCTCCTTATTTTCACCTAATAGCATTCCAAAAGTTCTTTTTTCCCAATATTCTCCATAGTCTTCACCATTTGGACGTTTATATGTAATATTATTTGATGACCTTCCCCAATGAACAAATTCATGCAGAACAATTACTGCTAATAAAAATGAAGTACCCTGTATATATTTTTGAGTTTGTAGAGTTTCAAACCTTTCCACTAAGTCAAGGTTAATCCAAGTTTTACTAAGGTGACCTGTCAATCCATATTCTTTCATTCTTGCTAGGGCAATAACTTGTCCTTCTGGACTCTTAATATCTAAAAGTTCTAATACTCGCGTTTCAGTAAGCCCCGTATCTTCTGCTATGGTAGTTAAAACTGTGCAATTTGCTTTTAATAATTCAGGTAGCATTTCTAAAACTTTATATAACTTTGGATGATTTTGTTTAAAACCTTGAATATTCGCTTGACGACTTTCCTTTTGTATAAATTCTGTGGCTAAATGTGCTACGTGATTCAAGCCACTTGTAATTAAACCCTGTCTAAACCCATCAATAAATTTACCCCCTGCAATTGTTGAAGAAATACCCCCACTAAATCCTCCTGCTGCAATCATAGTTGCTTTCATATAGTTTTGCCCAAATCCATTATAAACATTTTTGCCTGAAATTTTAGATTCTGAAAACTTAATTCCTAAAGCACTCACTCCGCTAGAAATTAAAGAAGAAACTAAACCACTAAGCATGGCGGCGCCACCATTTCCACCATCTAAAGAAGCCATTATACCGCTGGAGAAAGAGTGCATCCCTGCTTCAAAAAGAGCCTTCCCGAAAGTTAAAAGTTCACCAAAAGAAGAAGTTGCCATACTCCCTATTCCAAAACTTATAGCCCCACTAATCGCTCCCATAAATCCGGCTTTACCTATACCATACCAAAATGGAATGCCCGAGATCATATTAGCTATTCCTTTTGCGAAAATTCCAACTGCTGCGCCAATTATTATTGCCAATCCTATGGAAATGGGTTCGTTTCCATCTATATCGATATAAAGTAGGGGATTATTCATTCCGTATCCATACCGGTCATAGGATTGGGTGTTGAACGGATCTGGAACTAAATTATCTGCGCTTAGAAATTTCCTAAGAATGGGGTCATAAAGGCGGGCATTCATATTAATCAGCCCAGCTTTCCAAAGATGTTCATGTCCTGTGTAACCTCGGTCTATGAAAAAATTATTGTTGGCTAATTGTTGCACATCTGTAATTAATGTTCCTGCTGCATTTACCAATCCTTTCAGATTCCCCCAAGCATCAAAGAACCGCTTTTCTACCACAACACCATCTGTGGCTTTGGTAATGGCAAGAATACTGCCTAAATTATCACGATGTAGAAAATAATTTTCTTTTTCGGAAAGAGTAGTTCCGTTTAAAACTTCTTTTTTAATATAATTGGCTGAGTAGGGATCACCTGTAATGTAGGTGACTATTTCCGTTTTGTTACCTGTTTTGGTAATCTCTACAGCAAAATCTGAAGAATAGTACCGCATTTTACCCGTAATCGAGGAAGTCATTGCTGATCTTGTCTTCAGGATGCTGTATTCAAAAGATAAATCTTCTTTTCCTGCAAGGGTAATTTGCAACGGACTTTTAAAGGCGTTATAAGATGCGGAAGCAAATCCTCTTTGTGCATCTACATTTTGACCATTAGCGTTAAAGGCAATATTTTGTAGTTTATAATCGGAACTATTATAATTATATTTTCCTAATTCAGAATTAGAGGTAATTCTACCTCTTTTATCGTAGGTGTATTCGTTTGTAAGAACACTATTTACGGTTTCAGTAAGCAAACGATTAAGGGTGTCGTAGGTGAAGTCTTCTTTTTTGTTGAAGGTATTATTTCTACGCCAATTGAGTACGCCTTTGTTTACATTATAATTATAATCAATATCTAAGGCAACCGTTCCATTGGTGGTATTTTGATGCTTGATATTGAACAAGGTAAAATCACTCGGATTGTATTGATTGCTTATCGAATACCCATTACCATATTCCATTTGCATGGTTTGTCCCTGCGCATTAACGTCAGATACATGCCAAACCATTCTTCCAGCATCTACATCATTTTGCTGGATGAGAATTCCATTGGTATCATAAATATTTTTAATATTTGAAATACTGGTGTAAGAAGGATTAAGTAGTTTAGTAGAAATAGAAACTACATCTGCCTTTCCGAAAGTATCAAAGGTGGTAGAAGATTCATAAGTAAATTCTGGTGTGACTTCTTTTTTACCTTTTATGCGGTAATAATTATCGTATATTGTGGTATAGGTAAATGTTTCCCCATTGCTGGTCCCTGTAATTGTTTCCGGAAGTTTTGTGATAGGATTGTAAGTGAAAGTTTTATAAATATTAGTATTTTCAGCTGCAGTAATTCCTGTGGTCGTTTCTGTTTCGGGTCTCCCTAAAGAATCATAAGTATATACTGTAGTTCCTTTGGGGTTAATCTCTATTGTAATTCTACCTATTGCATCATACTCATAGTCGAAAGTTCCTGCAGATGGATCTACAATTTTCTTTTTATTTCCCCACCCATCAATTTCAAAGGTCGTTTTTATGCCTTCATAATTAGTTTCTTTTAAAGCTCCATTTGGGTAATAACTGTAATTGATCACGCCACCATGATCTTGGTGTCTGATGGTGTTTCCCATCGCATCAAGCGTTTTAGAAGTTTTTTTGAAACCATCATCTACGGTAACTTTCATGCCTTCATAACAAGTGGTAATTACTTTGTTTGTGAAAGAGGTGTTTTTTATCGGACGGTTAAGTTCATCATATTCTACGGAGTTCCATTTTGGAGTTTCGCCCTCGAAATGAGTTTCACTGGCTTTAATTTTTTTACCAAAAATATCATATTCGGTTTTGGAAACAAGCCATTTTCCGTTGATGGATTGCGTTTTAGATTGTATTTCACGGTCGAATTTATCGAAAGTAACAATACTTTCTGTTCCGCCCTCTCTTTTTTTAGAAAGGTTATAAATACCCCCTGTGGGAAGATTAGTCGTATTTTTTGAAATTGTGGTTATCTTGCCAAGATAATCTGTAATAGAAGTAATATTACCCCAAGAATCATAAGAATAATAAGTTTTAAGATTTCCTATTGGAGCTGTTGTATCTAATGTTCTACCTAAAGCATTAATATTTGCATTTGCAATTAAACCGTCTGGCGTAGTGGTTTTGTTTACATATCGTTTTGTACTCTCATATTCGTAAGTAGTTGTCTGAGGAGTTATTCCTAAAGTGGATATGGTTTGACCAGTAAGGTTTCCTGTAGATGAATCATAGGTATAATTGGTAACAACCGGAGGGGCATTGGCTTGATTTCCAAATTTTCTGGTTTCTGAGGTTGTGCCAGTAACTAAATCATAATCGTTTTCTTCTCTTGTGCCAAACGAATCTTGCCCTTTATAAGTTGTATCTTCATAAGCAGAAATTTTTCCATAGAAATAATGATCTCCATTAGAAAATTCATTTTTATAGGTGTATTTCGATACTGAAGATGCGATGCCATCATAATCGATGTAAGCAGTTTTTAATTTTAAATCATCATTTTCATCATATTGATATTTTTTACTGATGGTGATTTTCTTTAAAAAGTCTTTAGATATTTCATCGGTTGAGAGTACTAAATATTGATGATTACCCCTGTCAAATCTTTGGTTTGTAATTTTGTTTTCTGTGAAAAATTTGTTTATCCCGCCATAAGTAGAAACTATTACAGCATTATCCATTAAAGGATCTTTGGTTTGTATATTCCAAAAAACTGCTTTCGCGGGATTTTTATTGATATATTTTCCATTTTTCACTTCCGATTCGTAAGCATCACTCGAAAAAGTTTTTTGGAATCCCATAAATCCTTTGCCTTCCAAATGTTGTAGTCCATTTTCATATCGATATTCTTTAGTAAGTATCTTTCCGTCAAATAAAGTATGGATTTTATTCACCAAATAAAGGGAAGAATTGGTATTGTGAACATAATAAGGGTATTTGAAAGATTGGGTTTGATAAGAATAAGTCATCTCATCAGTACCAGTAGTAGGTATCATATTTCTATAATCAACCCTTTGTAAAACCGTGGAGCCATTATCTACTTCCTGTATTTGTTTTTCTAAAAAACTGCTATTATCAATTGCAATAGTGGTGCGTAAACCAGTAAGGGGGTCAAAAATATAAGCTCCTGATTTTGATACATTTAGAAAATCAAACTCTGTAGCTGAAAGGATTAAGGATAATGGGGAAATCTTTGTATTCTCTACAGAATAGGTCGTAAGTTGTTGAAAAGTTCCGCCTTGTAAGTTTTTATTTTCATAAAAATTTATGCGGTTAGTAATTGAAGAAACAAATGTAACAATTGGATTAAAGATTTCTCCTGTATATTTATACAAAGTATTGCTCAGATTATTAACTGGGATATTAGAAAGAAGACCATTTGCATTATATTTTGCAGATCCTATCTTATTTAAAGTAATAATATCAGATCGACCATCATTATTAAAATCAGTAACTATAATATTGTGAGTAGAGTATCTTGTGTATTCGTACTCGTCTGGTTTTCCATTCCAAAATTTTTGCCAAAACGTAGATTTTTTTATATAGTTAGATTGTGAAGGTTTTAAGTAAGCAATTTTTTGATTTGTGTAGTTTTCTTGATTTTGAATAAATCCTTTTCCAGTACTAATGTTTTTCCACCAGAGTAAGGATTCGGTTTCCATTTGATGATAAATTCCACCCATTTTTATTCCGGAGTTATCGTCTTCAGGAATCTCATATACTTTCTGCGGAGTCAAAAAATCTGTGAGCCCATCTCCATTGAAGTCTCCAAAAAAAATTGGGGTGCTGGATCCAAAATTAGAAAGAACGTTGTCAGAGAGCACATTGTCAAGCTTATTATTTACAAAATCTATTTTGAAAATCGAATAGTTTGCGGGACTTCTATTTACTGTAAATAATTCAGGAAGTCCATCGCCATCAAATTCAATAGGGTATATTTCTTTATTATAAAAATTTGACGATGTGTCTAAAACTATTGGATTAACTTCTATTTCAGCTCCAGCATTTTGTTTGCCTAATTCTACTAAATATACCTTGTTTCCTCTGTTTAAATTTTGTGGTTCTATAATGAGAAAATCAATAAGACCATCATTATTAAAATCACCCTGAATATATTCTCTTCTTGTTTCGTCTCTGAAATAGTCCGTCACATAAGTTCCATATCCATAAGGATCATAGGGGTCATCGGGTACATAATTTTGCACTTCCGTCAATCCACCTTTTACAGGCACAGTCACCTTTCTCGACTGTCCTGTGATTATATTTTTTATTTCAAAAACAACATTATCCTTTAATAAAAAGTTAATAGAATTATTCGGATTAGTTAAATCCTCTGTTCCAACAGCAATAGAATGTTCGTTTATTGCAATTAGTTGGTCATTTTCTGTAATCTGGTTGTTTAAATCAAGTACTTTCCCTGAAAAAAGCTGTGTAGCGGAATCATTTGTTGTTATAGAAACAGAACTACCATTATTAGTTAAATTATAACTACCGTCTGATTTTCTTGTTTGATAGATCGGTTGCATTTTTTCTGTCGAATTTGAAAACTTCCCCACCGTTACGCTTCCTAATCCTTTAATATAACCACCAAGGCCATTAAAAGCACTTGTAGAGACTTTAACAGTTCCTTGATTCAATACATTATAATTAAAGTTAAGTGGTTTTAAACTCTCGCCACTTTCATTTTTAACAGTTAGTGATATTAAACGCTCAATGCTATTGTCCTCAACAAAATCATAGGTTAAATTATATTTACGAAACAATGATAAATATGATGAACCTGAATTTATTTCCGATAAAACTTTTGAATTGGTATAAGCGACTCCATTTCTATAGATTTGAATATTTTTCTTGCGCGTTGTATATATAAAATCAATATAAAACTTATCATTTGCTACGCTCGTTCCACCATAAGATATTTTTGTAATGTTTGGCACATTGCTTTCAATTTCATAGGTATAATGAATTTCATTATTAAAAGAATCAATAAATATAGAAATATAGTTTTGTCCACTGATTAACTCTTTGTATTTAGCAATTCTACCATCTGTATATTGTACAATAAATGAAAACTCTCCAGATGCTGGCTTTGTAATTTTTATCTTCGAGAATTTTTCTGTTATAAAGTCAGATGCGTTATTTTTGATAAGTCTTTGGCCATCTAAATAAAATGGGTCTGTATCATCAAATTGAGAACCTATAGTAATGCCGTCAATATTTTTAGTTTTCCCTCCTCTTGTAATGGTTGAAAGACCTACAATATTCCAGCCCCATCCTGCTTGTCCATTACCGCTTTGACTATTATATGCCAATGATATATTTGGTTGAAAATTATTTATTCCTTTCAATATTTCAATCGGCAATGCATAGGTTAATGCTCCTGACTCGCTAACATTCATTTCTGCATTAACAGTTGGCACTAAGATATTATCGATAGGGGAATTTGCAATAGGACGTTTACTTGCAGGACTGTTTTCTGCATAACCTGAGGTGCTATAATTCAAAGGGATTTCTATCGTTTCTTGGGAAAGAAACAATGAAGAATTAACCAAAAAACAAAGAAATAGCAGCTTGTGTTTCATAAGAATATTACCATTTTAAAATGTTTTTAGAAACAACTTGCCCTGTATTCAATACAAAATTAGCTACGAATGTGCCAGGTAATTGTGATTGTAAATTAAAGGTAGTAGTATTAACTCCAGTAGTGGGATTATAATTATACACACTCATTCCTGCGGAACTATAAACCTGCAAATTGTATATTTTATTAAGTGCCACCCCTGACCAACTAATAGTCACATTATATTGATTAGATGCAGTGGTTGGATTGGGAAAAATAACAATATCGTTACTTATGATTGATAACTCATCTGGTGTATAGCCCGAAGCGGTATTTGTGCCCGTATTTGGAGCGCAATTATAAGCGGATGTTTCATTCCCAACACTGTCATAATTAAAACACTTACCAATATTAGTATAATTGCCCGCAGGTGTTTGTTCTACTTTCCCAATACTAATTGCACAAATTTTTTCTACTAATTCCTTAACATTCTCACTCCAATCTAAAAATGAATAGTATTGTTGGTAATCTTCTTTGACAATATTTTCATAATTTTCAATAGCAGGCTTATATGTAGCATCCAAAGGATTTGGATTATCTGTGTAATTATTGTAAAGATGGGGATTATCTTGGTATTGAGGATAATTGGGATGATATTGTATAGATTTAGTATCGTAAAAATTTGAAGGATACTTCCAAATATCACGTACGAAATTACTCCTTTCCGGCTGTGGAAAATGCCAACCTATACTACTCTTCTTGAGCATAATATTCTCCTGAATCTTGTATCCTAAAGTTATTATTTCCCTCTTATTCCTTAAAATAATTTTATTCTGGAGCATTATTTGATCTCCTTTACCGACGGTAGTGGCGAAATATTCTGTAAATGGAGTTGTATTATTTGGTAATGTACTATAAGCAACTACCATAAACTGTCCAGATTTAATTAATTTATCCGGAAACCAAAAAACACCTAGTAAATCTTTTAGATACCAATTTTTTAAACTGATATCTTTATCGCTATAATTATAAATTTCTACGAATTCTCCTCTATGATGTTTGTTCGCCTCTACAAAACCTTCATTAGCGTTACCAAAAAGTAATTTTTCATTATATGGAGTATCATAATAAACTTCTGTAATCACAATTTGGGCTGAAAATTTATTAAAAGTTGCAAAGACTACTACGAAAAAAATAAACTTCAGTCTCATAGGCTAGCTATTTTTTTTTGTAAATTTTGAATATGTATAGGATTCTCATATGATCGTTCCATATTCATTAATGCTAATGAATTTTTGATTTCATCATTATTCCCTATAAAAGATCTTGGATTTACTGCAATATTGATAACATTATTTTTATCATAATTATTTCCTGTCTTTTTATAATACTTTGCCACAATAATATTCATTCTATCTATATAATGACTTGCAGAAATCCCCATCATTTCTCCACATTGATTTATAATGTTTTCTTTCGCTTGTGATAAATTATTTTTTAATAATTCTATTTTTATTTTTCTAGTCGCAATTTCAAATTGTTGATTAGGATCATCAGCTTTTTCTGTCATGAATTGTAAAAGGATATCCATTACTGACGATGGGCTCTGATTTTGAACTTCTGCCTTCCTAAAATAAGCATCAAATAAAGATATTGCAGACCAAAAAGTGGTTTTTGAAGTATGATTTTTTATTTCAAATGTTAGTAATCTTTCATATTCATTGAGTTGTTTAGCTAAATCTCTAAACTGTTTGATAAAATAAGGGTCTATAGCATTATTTGTAGTTAAGAAAATTTCCGAAGCATTGAATGCTTCAGAATATCTTTTTTCAGACCTTAAAGCTTTTATGTTTACTCGTGCCATTTCCCTGATATGTTGCGCTCTATCATCTGAAACTGGTTTTGCTTCTAACTCAGTAAGCATTAAAGTTGTTTTTTGCGCACTTAATCCATCAAATCTTCGTTTATGTTTTTTTCTTTGCTCTTTACGGTAAAGTTTTAATGATATGTTATTATGTGGGTTTGTATTATCTACATTCAATTGAATATATTTTTCAAGTTTTTCAAGTTGTTTTTGTAAATTTTTTTTCTCAGGATAGGTTTCTATTATTTCTTCATACTTACCCTTTACATATGTTAACATCCTTCCGGAAATATTAATCTTGTTCAAAACTTTCCTATTACCTAGTGCTGCTTTAAAGTATTCATTGTAAAGACTTCGTTTTATTCTAAGATTATTGGGTAAATGAATTAAGGCTTGCTGATATAACTGGATAACTTCATATTCTTTATTTTTTTTGCTCAAAAGAATTTTACGTATACCATTATAAGCTCTTACTTCCGTTGGATCAATAACAAGTACTTCCTGATAGGTGGTTTGTGCTAATTTGAGTTTTCCTTGCTTACGATATTTCCTTGCATTTTTCAATAAAGTTAAGGTCTCAGGATTTGATTGTAAAGTTGTATTAGAAAAAAGAAAACAAGGAATAAGTGTAGATACAATACTTAATGATCCTAACAAAAGAAATCTTTTACGTGTAATCATACATTTGTTTTTAAATAAAAAGGGGAAGATCGGATTCAGCCGGTATCATTGCACTATAAAAGTTTTAAATATAATATTCAACTTCCCCTTACAGAACAAATATATAAATATTTTATGAAATACTAATAAAAAGTTAAAAAAAAATTAAATTATGTTAAATTTGGATGATGTTACGAAAGCATAGTCACTTTAATTGCTAAATTATTGATAATTTGAAATAATTCTTGAATATATGACTTAAATAATATATGAAATCTCTATGAATTAAAAAAGTACAAAGTTTATTTTATTATCGCACAAATCTTCCTTTTTGTAACAGTTTTTCAACAGTTCACAAAGTTCTATTTAGTCAGCACTTAACAAGATTATTTTTTATTTTTCTGGATAATGGATAGCTTTATCTATTTCGATAGGATTGTTATTTTCCCTAATATATCGTTGCCTTGATTCAGTCAATTCTTTAAATTGACTGATGTCTTTTACATCAACACCATTAATGCTAAAAGTCATATTAGGATTTTTCTTGAATTCATCACGAGTTTCGTGATATGGATCTTTATATTCGTTCATCAACAGCTTATCTATATTTTCCTGGGTTGTTTTTATTGGTTTTTGACCATAAAAACTTTCAATGAACGGAGTTTTATATGTAGAATTCAATTTAAGACTTTTCATTAAGGTGAAATCAAAATTATTTTTGTCATCATATATTTGAAAAATCATTCCGGGCAAACCACGAAATTTATATGGTCCTTCAGAAATATTTATTTCTTTACAAAACCAAGCTGTCCATTTTCTTCCGCCAAAAGTTGTTGTTGCTTTCTGCAAAGTATAGTTCTCAAATTTCTTGGTTTCTTTTTCGAGATTCCAATTTATTTTGTCTTCAGTGTTGTAAACAAATACATCATTGATTAAAGTGTAATTGCTATTTGTATTAGAATTTTTCACTCGAACAACAACAGGAGTAGAAGTATCCCAAAGTTGGCTATTTTGTCCTTTTGTAATATTAGTTGAGTCAATTGTAACGTAATGATAATTATAAAATTTGACATTTTCAGGATTTATATCCAGAGTCATATTTTCTTTTTTAAACTCAGTTTGCTTGGGGTTTTGCTTAAATTTAAATTCATAAATGAAGCGATGAGTCTGGGAATTGGCTAACCCAAAAATTACGGTAAAAATCAAAATAAATATTTTCATATTAAATTTATTAAATAGTAGTTGGTTGACATTATTGTAAAAAGTATATGTTAGGAGCAAAAAATTAAACCTTTCTATTAAATTTTAACGATGTGTTGAGGTTGAACTTTTTCGACATAATAAACTTACAAAAGATATATTAAAAATTAAAAAGGATAAAAAAATTATCTTTTATGCTATTTGATTCTGACGATTATTTTCTAATCTTTTCTCTTTTACCAAACTTAATTCTCCAAAAGCCGTAATATTCCAAACAATCATTATTATTGAAAATGCATATAACTGCATCGTCAATCCAATAAACAAGTGCATTAATATCATTGCTAATAAAATAATTTTTCTTGTTTTTTTTAAATTAACTAAAATTGGATAAGATAATTCAAATATTACAGTTAAAATACCACCAGCAATGTAGATAATAGGTATAGGATAAAAATTACTATCAAGTGATACTAAAGCATTCCAAACAGATTTACCATTCCACCAACCAGAATCTAATGCTTTTGCTAAGCCCGAAAAAAAATAAGCTATAGAAAGATGTATTTGTAATACAGACTGATAATTAAAAAATATCTCAACATTCTTCTTTTTAAAAATCGAATTATCACACGAATAGTATTTTCCAACGGGAAAAATAAAACAATAAAATAATGACATAGTCATAAATTGATCATAACCATAATTAAATTGAGCAAAACTCTTATAGATAATTAGTTGTAAGATTATTGCAAAAAATGCAGAAAAGCGAGTAAAAAATCCAATTACTAAAAATAATAAAGAAGCAAGATAAGCACATAAAATAAATTGATAAAAAAAATCAAATAAACCATTTTCTTTAAGAAATAAACTTATTGGATGCAGATATTTAAAAACACCCGTTTCCATATACATCAACTCTTGCGGAATCATAGTATTAGATGAGGAAAATAACAAAGTCAAATCGCCTTTCAATGACAATATTTCAATTATAGCTATTAAACCTATCATTATTCTAAAAAAAAGTAAAAAAGAAACTTCTGAATATTCTCGCTTAAAGTAACCAAATATTCTATTTTGCGTGGTATAAATTGCTTTGTAAAGCATATAATTTTAATTTTTTATTGACATCTTTATAATAATCTGGAACTATAGTTAGAAGTTCTACTCTATATGAGTTACAATTTGGAATTAAATAGGCCTTTTTCTTTCCCAACCATTTCATAGATTTTGTTATATATTGTCTCCTAAATTTAACTAAATCGGATAAACTATCTTCTTTTATTAATTTTTCTGTATCTGCTATGTAATTTGCCATATACGAAGAATACCCACCTAATCGTTGAATTCCATTTGTGCTATTTAGTCCAAAAAATCTATCAGTTAGAATAAGTTTATTATGATTATCATAATAACTAATTTTAAAATATTTCTTAGATGAAGTTTTTATGCCATAAAAACCATATCCAGTATTGATGCCAGTTAGAATATAGTACCATTCACTTTTTTTATTTTGTGTGAAAAATCTCGGTAAATTAGGTTTTGATTTATAATGATAACTCCAATAATTATCTATTGTAGTATTTGCTCCTTGAAAAAAAATTAATAACAAGTGTACTATAAAAAACAAGGTTAATAAAAACTGCTTTGATTTTTCCATATTATTTAACTTTTATTTTTATTAAAAAATTTCTATTTTATTTCTTTGCAAATAGCGATTGTATGTATTATTAAAAAGTTTTATTATATCTCAATTCATAAAATTCATAAATTAAAAATTGGGAATAAAAATGTCCTTCTTTCCAAAAGGACATTCTTTTTTTAATAACTACAAAGCTTTAAGAGCAGTATCTTGAGATTTTCCTGCTGTCGATGTCTCAGTCCATCTTGTATCACATTTACTAAATGTCTGATTTGTTTGAAACCTAGCATCACAAGCTCCTCCTTCTGGAATCTTCAATGTGGTAACTTCTGTCTTGTTAATAGTGTTATTCTTCTCAGCAGGAGCAAAAGAAAACACAACAAAAGTAGCTGCTATTGCTACTGTAGAAAAAATTGTTCTTTTCATAATAATTTATTTTATTGTTGCTCCATTTGGTCTTGAGCGTTAAAGCGACCTTATACTATGTTTTATTGTGTTCGCATAATCTCACTATTTTATTTTTTTTCTTTGAGTAATAAAAAAACTCGCAATTCGTAGCTACTGAATATTTTTGATTTATAAGTTTTGTTATGACAATATAAATTTTGAAGAATTTGTTATGGTTTAGTTTTCCAATGCTGTCCGGTTACAGGAGGGTCTTTTGTGTCATTTTCATCTGAGGATACAGTTGTAGAATCTTTTTTATTGGCGTTCTCTTTTGTTATTCTCGTTAACGTGTTTTTATTATCTACTGAGAGTGAAGTTTCTTCCATTTCATCACAAGTTCTACAAGAAGTTATACACAAGCCGGTAAGCACTGCAAGGGTGCAAATTATTTTTAGTTTCATTTTAATGTTTTTTTCTAAAAATTCCGGCCGGGAATTATCTGTTAATTTTGCTACTAAACTACATGGTAAAACGATATGCTGAAAAAGTAGTGGGTCCGATTTTTAAAATCATTACGTAACGATTTTAAAAATTGTTACATCATTTGGCTTCAACTACATTATTATCAGATATTTATATTTTTATTGTAAAATGGAAAAAAAGCTGTTTTGCATGTTTTTTGAAGTGAAAAAGATGTATTTTTAGACCTCAATTTTTTAATATTATCCACTAAATACAATGGCTAAAAGAATTTTACTATCATTATTTTTATTTGCTATCACTTTATTGAAATCTCAGGACATCTATTCTGAGTTTCGGAAGAAATATTGGGAGTATGAAGAGAATGATGAGAAGGCATTTGTCTATCTTAATCTATCTATTTCTTCTGCGAAGAAAGAAAAAAATTATGCGGAGCTTTCTCAGGCTTATAAAGATGCGGTACGGTTTTCTCAAAATAACAAATTGCAATATGCAGACAGTACGATCATCGCAGCAAAATTATCTAAAAGCAATAGCCTAATTGGCAATGCCTATACAGGAAAAGGGATTGTTTATTATTTTAATTACAGAAAATTCCAGCCCGCATTAAATGAATATCTTAAGGCTGATGAATATCTTGAAAATGCTGATGACCCATTTTTGAGGTATCAGAATCTTTACCATATAGGAGTGGTAAAAAGTTATTTAGGTTACCATAAAGAATCTTTGGAAATTTTTAAAGAATGTATTGCATATTTTGAGTCCAATACAAAAGCCAATATACATCCTAATCTTATAAAAAATAATCGAAAGGGTTATCTGAACTCTTTGCACCAAACCATTATTTGCTACCAGCATCTTGGGAATTATAAGGAAGCCGAAAAGCTTATAGATGAGGGATTTAAAAGGATACCGAAAGAGGCTTTTTTTGATTTAGAGAGAAGTTATTTTTACAAAAGTAAGGGAATAACTGAATTTAAAGATAAATCTTATCAAAAGGCAATAAATAACTTTGAATCGGCAATACCGGAATTGTTGAAAATTAACGATTTTACCTGGTCATCTGTTGTCTATTTTTATAGAGGAATGAGCTATGCAAAATTAGGAAACACTGAAAAAGCCCTTACAGATTACAAAAGAGTTGATTCTATTTTTAATAAGCATCATTTTATTTTACCAGAAATTCGTAAAAATTACGAAGAATTAATAGATTATTATAAAGACAATAAAAATGCTAAGAACGAATTATTCTATACGAAGCAACTTTTGAAAGCTGACAGCATTATCGCCAATGATTTTAAATATCTTTCAACCCGCATTCACAAAGATTATGACACAAAGACCTTATTAAAATCTAGAAATAATCTGGAAAAAACAAGTTCTGTAAGAAAATACCTGCTCATAGCGAGTTCTTTAATTATTATTCTTTTAGGAGGCGTTGTTTTATATTGGTTCCGTAGAAAAAAGGATCTTCAGAATAAGTATGATAAATTGCTTCTTAAAATGAAAAATACCGATTCGGAAAAAGAAAATGAATCTCTAGAAGAAGTTTTTGCGAAGAATTCTAAACTGGATGTAAAACTCATTCAGAATCTTAAAAAAGGTTTTTCAGAATTTGAGAAATCCAAAGGTTTTCTTGAAAAAAGCATCACTGCCGGGAAACTGGCAACCCAGCTTGATACTAATGCAACTTATCTTTCTCTTTTTGTTAAAGAATTTAAAGGAAATAATTTCAATACGTATATCAATAAATTGAGGGTTGAATATGCAATAGACAAAATTTATAATGAGAAAGACTGGCGAAAGTATTCTGTAGAAGATATAGCTAGTGCCTGCGGATTTAGCAACCGCCAGAATTTTTCAAATTTTTTCTTCGAACAGTACGGAATTCGCCCAACGGATTTTTTAAAGCAAAGAAAAAAAGAATTGGAAGACGGAAATATTTCAAGTGTTATATCTTCACTTGAATCTTAATCAATATTAACGTTTTAGCTAGGAAATATTTTTATCCAAGAACCAATTCGTGATAAATATTCTCCAATCTTTATTACTTCACGGGTTTTAAATAATTATAAATCGAACTTTTTTTATCAAAAACATCTTGTAGGCTCCCACTCTTTAGGCACAATCAAAAGTAGAGTTTTTTGTTAATATTTTATTGTTGTCGTTGTTAAAATTTTGTTGGAATGTGGGAAACTCATTTGCATTATTTTGATTGAGTTTTCCATATTTCAACAAAAAATCCCTTGGGGTGAGGTATTGCAAAGCACTGTGAGGTAGTTCGTTATTATACATCCACATCCATATTTCTGCATAATTTCTCATTTGTTTTACGTTTTCAAAGATATAAACATTTAAAAATTCCGTTCGGAATGTTCTGTTAAATCTTTCAATCAAAGAGTTTTGTGTGGGTTTTCCAGCTTGTATGAAACCCAGTTCAATATTGTTTTTATTGCAATAATCTTTCATCTTTTCTGCAATAAACTCTGGCCCGTTATCCACCCTTATTTTTTCTGGTTTTCCACGCCATTCAATTAATTGCGCCAATTGAGAAATCACTTTTGCTGAGGGCAAACTGGTGTCAATCGTGATATTCAAAATCTCTCTGTTAAAATCATCAATGATATTAAGGGTTCGAATTCTTTTACCATTTTCCAAACTGTCATGCATAAAATCCATGCTCCAAGTTCTATTTTCATTTTTTCAGAAAAAAATCTAATGTATTATTCACTTTTTCTGCTTTTCACGAAATGGTTAAACTCAAAAATTTCTTTCGCTTCATCGTCCCATTTTTTTCTCGGCATTAATTGAAGCGTAACAAAAACGTCATTCTTTTTATTGTAGGAATCAAGCCTTTCAAGCCTTCCACGATAATCTTTTTCTGTGTGTTTATAAAGAGAATACGGTAAAATGGTATCGGTTTCATAAATATAAAAGCGCGTGTAACTCCACGGTGAATTCACTTCAAATCTTTTGTATTTTTTGTCAAACAAAACCGTGTCGGTTAAGTTTCTTCGGTTTTTATAATTCGGAATCAAGTCTTTTGAAAAAAGTGCACCTTCTTTCTTTTTTTCTAACAAAAGAGGTTTTTGATTTTTAGAAATTTCTGAAAGAACGATTCCCTTACTATTTTCTACTCCAAGTTCGTAACATAAAGAATCCTTGATGTAATAAATGTTCTTGGTGATTTCAGGGAAAGTAAGGTTGGGAACTAATTCCACAAGCGTATCTCCAGAATAATTCAACTTTGATAAATGAAAATTCTTCATTTTGTCCAGACCCATAGATGCATCAAAATAAACGTTGGAGATGACGTCGATTCCTCCCTTTTCGGATTTGATTTCTTTGTTGCACGAACTGATTACAAAAAGGAAACACAGATTGGATAGTAATAATAATTTTTTCATAAAATTAGAGTTTAAAAAAGCGGAAAATCATCATTAGATTTACCGCTTATAGATGGAATTGGCAAATAAGCTTAACGTTTAATACTTTGCTCTTTTACGTTATTTTTTTCGTGTTTATTTTCATTCTCCAAGCTTTCTAATGGTTTGTTGGTATTGATTCGGTTCAAATCTTGATCATATAAATTCAGGTTTTTATATTGAGGGTTAAGAACAGCTTTTCCTTCTACGATGTTTTCCCCCATTTCAAATTTCACCTTTACGACATTTCCTTTTTCCAGAGATTTTATAGTGTTTTCCCGATATTCGGGTTTATCAAATATCAAGTTGGATTTTTCTACAATTTGAGCGGTATCAACTCCATAATTTTGATGAAAAGATTGAAAATTATAATTTCCCTTTTCAGTTTTAGGTTCTTCAAAATTAATCTTGACAAAAGCAGTTTCGCTTTGTTCTGTCTTAGGATTAAGAAATTCAGTTTTCACTGAACGACCTTCCAATAGATTTACTGCTTCTTTTGCGGTAAATGTATTTTCCCTGTTTACCTGAAAATTATGAGAGATTTCATCTTCTGTTCCCTTGCTCAGCGCTGCATTATAAGAATTGAGAAAAACTCCTCCATTTTCAGTTTTATTAAATTTCAAAATAAAATCAACTTTATTTCCGGGCAAAGTTTTGTCGGAAATTGTTTTAATTTCAAACTGTTTTTTGACTGATTTAATTCCTTTTTCTAAATCTTTGTGAAGTTTTTCATCCTCTCCAAAACCAAGGTATTTTAATTGGTTTTTTAAATAGTCTACTTGGTTAAATTCTTTTTGTGTTTCCATAATTTCTGATTTTTGATTTTGTTTATAATTATTAAGGTTTGAATCTTCGCTAACTTCACTGTTTATTTCTTTTTGATTTCTAAGTACTCCACTGTCCGCAAATGATTCATACAATTTCCTTCCATTTTCACTATTGAATAGAATAGCATCTAAAATTTCAATTCCCGAAAAATGAAGTTTTTTATTGTAGGTATTAATTTGCTCCGGAGTGATATTATTTCCATATAAAATACACTTTGACCCGCCGAACTTTGCAACCTTTCCAATGATAAAATCAAGTTGATTATCTGGCGGCATAATGAATTTCCCAACAATATTCAACTGATTATTCAGCACCAGTAATTCTGTCTTATCGGATATCCCGAATTTTTGTGACGTTAAAAATTTTGCAATATCTGTTGAACTTGTAATTTTAACTGGTTGATAATTTTCAACTAAAACCTGCTTACTGAAAGAGTACGGCTGTATTTCTTTAAAAGATTGTGGGTTTGATTTCATATCAATATTTTCAGTTTCATTCTCATCAAATACGACATACTTTCCACTTCGCAAATTGATAATGACCCCATTATTGACCTTTATATTTGAATCTTCCAATGCTTTTTTTAATTTTATGATACAATCCTTATCAGCTTTTGATACATTCAAATTTCCGCTCGGATGGTTATGAACAAGAGTTATTGATAATGGTTTAACCTCCAAAACATTACCAATTAAAAGCCTATTATCTACAAATGCTGCATCAAAAGTTCCGGTAGATATATGCTGAACAAAATATCCTTTATCCTCAAAATCATAGACTAAAAAAGCATGTTCTACGGCTTCATCTTCTAGTGCTTTAAATAACCATGCAACATCATCGATACTTCCTATTTTCTCATTTCCAAATAGTTGAAGTGATTTATTTTCAGCAAAACGCCGTTCTACTAACGCAAAATCGTTGGATTGCAAAGAATCTTTCGGTTCCCGTAGTAAATTGGATGCGGCACCAGTTTCGCTGGGGTTAAACAATTTAAAGGGTAATTTTTCGCCGGACGAAGTTGTTGCATACCTTGTTGTTTCATCTTCATCAAAAACAAAATTTGAGTTTGCAGATATTTTCGTTTTTGCTTCTGTTGCCATCGATTGGACTTCTTTTTCATTAGGAGTTAAATTTGGCTTATATTTTTCTTCGAGTTCTTTTCTGATTTCATGAATCGGAATAACTGTATCGTAATCAACGAGATGTTGTTTTTCCCCTTCTTCTAATCTCACGACCAAAGATTCTCCGGTTTTAAAATAATTGAATCCCATTTTCATAAATTCGAGATTAGCTATAGCTTCATCTATGTCGGAAAATTCTATTTTTTGAAAACCTGCGGTTTCAATTTGTTCGTTGTACTTCCCTATTTCTAATGTTACACTCATATTTAATTATTAAGAATGGTAGAATTTTTAATCAATTACCTTCTAAATCCTCTTGATTTCGGATTTTCCTTGTCCTCTTCTTGTTTTTCTTCTTCTCTCCTACGATTAGCATCTTCATATAAATCAGAATCATTTACATTGAGCTGAATATCATTTTTCCCTTCTTTATTGATTTGTTTAGAATCAGGAGAAATTGCATTTACTGTATTGATTTCTTTCGAAACAATATTTATATCGTTGGTGATTTCCTTTGCTATTTCGGGATATTTATCAATTTTTTCCTGCAGGAATTCTTTTAACTTGAACAACTCCGTTTTATAGCGACTTGATTCAATTATATCTTTTTTGTCAGCAATAATTGCAGTTAATTGGGTTGCATTTTTGATTAAATCAAACTCAACCACTTTATTAGTTTCTTTGTCGAAAACAAATGCTGATTTTATCCAATTTAATTGCGCACTGTTTTTTCCATCATTAACATCATATTTTGATTCTATATCAGAGTATTGAACTTGATCTTTACTACTATCAATAATTTCAGAAATCTTTTTGTCTCTTTCTAAAAAAATTACTTTAAGTCGGGTATTATCATCAACGAGTTGAAAAGTCGCCCGCTTCTTATCGTTATCAGCAACGATGGTATAACCTTTCATAAATTTTGTTACATCATCTGCAGTTAATTTTTTTGAGAAAGTATTATCCTCATTAATAATTCCGTATTTTTTCAGATCATCAGTTGGTAGTAAGGTTTCATTTTTCATAAGTAGATATTTTTTGGTTTTTTAAATTGGAATTAACTTATTAATAAGTTTCCATTAAGTTATTTGCTTTTACGAGGTCGTTTAAAAAATATATTGGATTGATAAAATTTCCGTATTCTTTCACTCCGAAATGTAAATGTGGACCGGTTGAGTTTCCAGAGTTTCCACTTTTTGCTATAATAAATCCAGCTTTTACATATTCCCCCACTTTATAATAAATTTGAGATAAATGCAGATATGATGTTTCAAATCTGTTGAAATGCTTTATTTTAATATAATTTCCACCGCCTTTGGAATCCCAACCAGATTCTGTCACAATTCCGTCTAATACAGAATATACATTCTCATAATTTGCTTTGAAATCTGCTCCGTTATGCATCTTTCTATTTCCGAAAATGGGGTGAGTCCGTCTTCCGAAAGAAGATGAAATACTAATCTGTTTTTTTACAGGCATGAAAATTTTATAGTTTCTTCCTGGTTCTTCTTCAATGAAATCCAATTTCTGAAATGTATTTGATGAACGGTTTTGGGTTGTATTCACCATATTTTCTTTAGTTATTTGTAACAATGAATCTTCAAATTTTTTAAAATTTATTTTCAATTTTTCATTTTTAGATAAACCGAAACGGATCATCATATTTTTAAGTGAATCAATTTCATTTTTTAAGTCAGCTTTAGTAGTGGTATTTCTAAAATTTTTTTTAGTTTGTTTTCTTTCTGCATTTTCTTCTTTTTCATTTTTACCAATTTTTAATTCTTCGTTTTTAGTAAGAATTTCTTTTGTTTTTATGGAAGAATGGGCAAGCGTATTGAATTGTGCTAAAACTGGTGAGCTGAATCCTATTATTGCTACAAAGAATATTTTTTTTAGAGTAAATTTTACTTTCATATTGTTAAGCTTTTATCATTTCATTTACGATGAGTTCCACTTCTTTGTTGATTTTCCGGTAATTGGTCATCAGAACTTCCTCCTTGCGATCATCTCCTTTTTTATCAACAAAAGAATAGTAGATGGGCATTTTCACATAATTTTGTTCTTCTTCTTTGATTTTTGCCATATCAAGATTAATTTTTCCATTGATCGACGAAGTTTTAAATTCTTCAGTATCGTTTTCTTCACCTTGAGCAATAATCCCTACCATTTCCCCAGTTCTTAGAGCTGCTATTTTTCCTGCGGGAATCATAAAATCCATCTTTTCATTGATACTGGTTGTAGTTCCTTGTTGTGAAATGGATTGAGAGAATGTTTTTTGTTTGATTTTTCCAAACATTTTTTCTAACCAATCCAAAGTGTTTTTATCTCTCGCAGAACCGGAAAAAATATTCCCGACAATGGCAGAAATGGTATCTGCAATTTCTTTTTTATAAAATTGTCTCAGCTGTGGCAATTCTTGCAAACCAAGCATTACCGCAACTCTGTTACTTCGAGCGGTTGCTACTACATTATCAATTTTATGAATGTAGATGGTCGGAAATTCGTCCGCAATAATTGCTCCTGGTAAATTGTGTTTGGAATTAACCAAACGTAATGTCCTGTTCAAAACAGCTGAATACAAAGCAGAATTAATATCTTGAGTTCCCGGATCAGAAGCCAAAATCATGATGGATGGATTTTCTTTGTCTGTAATTTTCATTTCAACTTCATCACCAGAGAAAACCCAAAAACTTTCTTTAGTCGCCAATCGGGAAAGAAAAATCTTCAACGTTCCAATTTGTCCTTCTAATTGGTCAAATGCTTTGTTGTCATAAGCTGTTTTAAAAGGAGATAACAAAGATTCCAATTCCTCATGCGTAAAAAGGGTATCGAAAATTTCTTTGTAGCTTTTATTCATAAAAGCCAAAATATGCGGTAAATCAGAATATTTTCCGTTTTCAAATGTTGCAAAGAAATAAATGCAAGACGAAAGGAAGTTGATTGCAGATTGGGTAAAGAATGCTTCGGATCCGCCACCGCCACTTGAACCTCCTTTTTGCAATGACGAAACCATTGCTTCTGCCATTTCCTGTGCTTCCGCTAAGGTTTTAACATATTCCTTTTTAAAAGGGTTTACTCTTTTCGATTTTTCAACATCATTAAGGTTGATAACATGAAAATCATGCGTGTATTCAGAATCATTTTTCTTTTTTATAAGATGATGATAGTAAGCAATTTGCCCTAAGTCGGGAAATTTAAAATCATAAATACAAAGGCAAAATCCTTTAGCAATCATTTGGCGGATTGCCGGATTAATCACCCCAAATGATTTTCCGGAACCAGGAGTTCCAATAATCATTGTTCCGCGAAACGGATTAATATTTATCCAACCTTTATTGATTCTTTTATTGAATCTGAATAAATAAGGAATGTTAATCGAGGTATCGGTTTCCACCAATTCTTGATTTTGCGCAAAACTTTCTTCTTCAATATTCCAACGGTCTTTACCCATCTTTTGCTGCATTAGTTTTGAAATACTATCCGCACCTACTTGTGCTATTAATGCTCCTATAAATGACAAAAGAGTATATAGAACTTGATATAAATTCAAATGAGGGAGAATGTTTGGAAGAGTATTATTTCCAGCTTTAGAAGTTAAAAGCAAAGAGCCAAACATCATTGCAAGTCCAACAAGAATTGGCAAAATGATATTTTCTGCAATATTCAAATCTATTTTTTTCTTCGCTTTAGTTCCTACCGCAACCAGTGCAATCAAAATCACTGTTGCAAACTTTGCATTTAGTGGTGGGTAGAAAATTCCCATTTTTGAGAAATTTCCCAAAAGTTCTGATACCACAGGAATTTTTGCAGAAAGAAAAAATAAAGTAGCACAATCCAAAGCGACGATGAAATAAACCATCTTTTGGAAAAAGCTATAGATTTTGATTTGGTTTTGTTGTTCTTGCATTAGAAAGATGTTAGATTTTATATTTAATCAATTCTTCAGAAAACTGGATGATATTAAAAAGTATCAGCATTTAAAATATCCGAATACTTGACGGTCATTTCAATTGTTCTTCCAGATAATTGTTCCTCTATTAAGCGAATTTTCAAAACTTTACTATTAGGATAAGTGAATTTTTTGAAAACGTAAATATTTCGGTAATTTTTCTTAAACTGTTTTTGATTAAATAATTGAAAAACTGGTTTAATTTCAATGCTTTGATTGTTGGTTGCTTTATAGATTTTTTTATCCTCCACTGAAAAATTAAGACCATCAATGTCATAACCTAAATTGGAAGAATTTGAAAAAGTCATATCCAAAAAGATGTAATCATTCACCACATATACATTATTGATCTGCATGGTTAATTTTAAATCCTTCGCTTCCCTAATAGGTTTATTTATTTTTTTATTCCTAATAATATCCAAAGAAAATTTGTGGAGTTCTATTTTTGAAAAAGCCATTTTTGGAAATTCAAGTGGCTGCATATCTTCTGGCTGAATTTGGATATTGGCAACTGCATCTTTTTTGTAATTCAAATAATTTACTTTGTATTGTACCATAAAAGATTGGCAAACAATCGTAATGATTCCCAAATTATTTTTATCAATTACTTTATTATTTGCTTCTGACCCTTTTTCAGGTTCATCTGTAATTTTGACTCTTGCAATGTTTTCTGCAGGTAAATCTCCGGTAAGATTAGCGGTTGATAAATCCACAAACTGGATAGGTTCTGGGGAAATAATATGGAGACTTACACCTTCTGTAATATCAATTTGTGGAAGATCATTTAAACGTTTTTCGGGAGTTTCTGTTTGTGCAAAAACTGTTGTTGCAGAAAAAAGGAATAATCCAAAGAGTAAATTTTTCATATGTTTAATCGTTTTTCTCATTTTAGTTATATTTTTTATTTGGTAATCGTTAATCTTCGATTTCATTTTTTTTAAGTTCTTTTTCGTTAATAAGGAAGATGTAAGAATTGTATTTTAGCTTTGCTTTGTTTTTTCTGATGATATTTGAAATAGTTTGTGAAGTAGAACTAAACAACCCAGACATCATGCTTGTGAAAAAACCTTCGCCACCGCTATCGAGTTGGGTTCCTTGTACAGAATTGCTTCCCATTTCCCGAAGCATTTCCCGGAAGTCGCTTTGTGGAACATATAATCCCTGCATTCCATCATTATCAAATATTGTGAGATTTATTGGGAGGATTTCTCCATTATTTAAAATTGAAATAACATTCAGGTTTACTCGCTGTAAGGTAAATCCGGATATTTGACCGAATAAAATTGTTCCTTTCGGGATGCTGTGTTTTCCTACAACAATATCTTCTAATAATCGGAACCGGATTCTGCTTCCGAGAAAACCTTTTAAATTTTCATCAATCACCGCTTTGATAAAATTATTTTCTTGTTTTTTTGAGATTGAATTAAAACTTGGATTCAATGATGATTTATTTACCCGAAGCGTAGAATTTAAAAAAGCTTCCATTTTTTCTTTGTTCTTTTTTAATTTCTGCTCTGCTGCTAACGCTGTTTGATATTCGGGATCTCTTGCTTTTTCCAAAGAATCCATCATCAACATCTGCTTTTTCAACATTTTCACAGGATCATTTTCTTTTTCCTGTCTTCCGGAATTGGAACTACTTTGAGGGTTTTCATAAGCATTTCCTTTACCACCGCTTCCCTCATTGAGCATTCGCACCATATCAGCAGAACGTTGAAAATCTCGATCATCATTTTTTCCATCATAATAAGATTTTCTACCTAAGTCTCCGGAGCTATTAGAGTTGAGACTTCTTACCATTTTGATGGAATCGATGTATCGTTTTTGGCGGTTATCGAGATTATCAGAATAATTCTGAAGACTGTCATCTTCTTTATCAATTCCATCAAGCATTGTTCTGCCGTCTCCCTTTGAAAAAAATTCGTCATAAGCAGCATTTTTTGAAAGAATTGAATCTTGAGTTTCGCCTAATGAGAGCGATAATTCTTGATTTTTAGATACTTCATTATCTTTGTTTTTATCATTAAATTTCGTCCCTACAAATCCAAAAACCATAATCACAGGAAATAGAATCAATGGAAAAATATATTTTGCTTGTTTAAAATTGAGTTTTTTAATGTCCATTTTTTAAATTTTGGTATTGCTTAAAAAGATATTCTATTCTAAGGCTATCGGTTTTTGTTAAAGGTGCGTTCTCGCGTTTAATTTTATATTCTTCAAGTTCTTTTATAATAATTTCAGTTTTTTGGTCTTTTTGATCGAGGTCAGCTTTTATTTTATCGCTTTTAGAATACATTTCGGGAATCACGAGGCTTTTAGCTATTTTCGGAGTAAAAAAGAAATATTGAATGAATGAAAAAGCAAATGATACGAGCAATAATATCATCACGTATTTGTAAGATTCTTTCGGATGTTTCATCACCCAGTCTTTCATCAGATGAAATTGATCTTTTGTTTGTTTGTATATTTTTATCATCACTAATAATTTTTTGATTTATTAAACAGTTCTGTATTGTCTAAAATTCTCCAGTTGGTTAATAATACTCCATGAGGATTATTTGGACTTCTTATCATATCCTCAAAATTTCCTTCAGTAATCAATTTCCGAATGATAAGAGTGGTTTTCCTATTAATTGACTGCGTTCCGTAATAAGTAAATTTTTTATTGGGAAGATCTAACTTTATTGAATCAGCACGAACGGTTACAATAGAATTTCCGGATATGATTTGATTGTAAAATCCCTTTTCCTTTAAATTGGTGTATTCTTTTTTTCCACTATCATCAATTAAATACAATGATTTTTGAACATTTTCTTTGATGTACTGATCATCAGGTGCGAGTGTGAAAAATAGACGGTGAAAAAGTTCAATTTGAGATTTATACTCTACTGGTCTATTCAAAAGTTCATCGGTTTGTTTAACCAAAACCGGAACACCATTATCAATTACATACAATGATTTTCTGGAATCTTCTACCATTTTATAAGCCATTACAAAACCAGCAATTACAATTATTACCGCAAACAGAATTGCTACAATTGAAACCGCTTTGTTGATTTTTATTTTTTGTTCTATATTTTTAACGAGCATTTTGATTTGTTTTGAGTGTTATTTTTTAGCTTTTGCAATTGCTTTTCCTATTTCTTTTGCTGCTGTAACTGCTCCTGCAACACCTCCGGTAGCAGCAGCTGCGGCTGTTCTTCCTACCGCTTTTCCGGCGCTTGCAACGGTGCCACCTCCTGCTTTAGATTTACTCATCATTCCTGCACCTCCTGCAGAAACAATTGTATCAGCAATAGTAGGAGTCATCAAAATTCCAATCCCAGTAATTATATAAGCTACCGCTGGAAATAAAGCGGTGTACATCATTCCACTGTTTTGAACATAAACACGAAGGGTATTCATATCTGCTACTCCGCCTTCACTAATGATAAGTGCATATCTGTCCAATTCCATTTGATAAGCGCTCATAATAATTTGCTGACCGATGTTTATTATGGTATAAGAGATAAAGGTGTATAGATTGATATTGATAAATTTTGCTAACCAGTTACCAAAAGAATTTTCAAACCCGGGAACTAAAGACATTCCTACTGCAATGGGTCCAAGAATAATTAAAATATAAAGCCATATTTTTTGAATGAAGAAGATTAAATAGGTACACACGCGAAGAATGGTGAGAGAAACTCCTTCTATAATTTCGGATAATGTTTTCTGAATCTTAAACTCCATTCTCATATACCACTCTTTTGCCGGAGCAAGAAGTTTATCCGTGTCAATGTCAAACCATTTGTCATCTGATTTGCTCTCCAGTTTATCCAAGGCTTCTTGCTTTGCTTCTTCTTCAGCTTGTGTTTTTATTAGAATATCTAAAATTTCATTTTGTTTTTGAAACCTTTTCACCCGAAGATCATTTGCATCTTGTTCTATATCTTGGAAAAGAGCCATTCCTGGAGCTGCAAGTGCTTGAAGGGGATATTGAATCATTCCGGTAAATGGTGTCCAAAACATTAAGATGAAAGCGATAATTGTTGGTCTTATTAGTGGTGTTACTTCCCAAGGTCTCGCACCTTCCTGCATTTGCCACCCTAAATAACCCATATAACATAATGCTCCAAAACCACCAATAGACTGACCAAGCATTTTCGCTCCTGCTGATTGCGCTGCCATTGTAGTGTCTAATTTTGTGAAAACTTCCATGAACCACTTTTCAAATGCGCCATCACCTTTTAAAAACTGCAACAATTTGCTATAGTTTTCAGTTTCTCCACTTTGTCCAAAAACCACGACTGGTAATAAGAAAATGAGAAAACAAATCGTAAGAGTAAATATTTTTTTCATATTTTAAAAACTATTTTTATATTTTGTCATGATGCTTTCAACGATCTCTTTATCGCTTTTTGGAGGTATTGGTGTCACCGCTGATTTTACAGAAGTTAAGAGGTTTTTATAATCGAGATATAATGTGTTTTTTTGATTGCCTGACCGTATTCTTTTTACAAATTTTCTCCAACCGATTAAAGTTTCATGATACATGAGAAATCTTTTTCCTCGAGGCATATCTAATGTTCTTGAATTATCGTACTGATCTTTTAAAAGATCGAGTTGTTCTTTGAGATAATCAATCTCTCCAAATGCCAACATATTTTGATAGGTTTTATCATCCTTTAATTGCCATTGCATAAAATTCTGAGGATTAGCAGGGAACTCTTTCAAGGGTTTTAGCATTTTTTTGTAATAAAGCAACCAAAGGGGATCTGCTTCCGAGGTTATTGAAGTCCAATGCGCAAAATCTTGAAGATTTCTTTTGTAAAGGGTATCGATTTCAACTTTAATTTTTTCTGCTTCATTTCTTTGGTATTCTAATTCTGCAAACCTTTGAACCTCCAATCCTGTTGGTTTTAGAGGACGGATATCGGGACCGTTTTTGTAATCTTGATTTCTTGACGGAGACAACCACCCCCAAACTGTTGCGTAAGCGAAATTCGTCTGAATTCCAAATACATAATTAGGATAAGGTCTGAAGTCACCCCATTTTTCAAAAACCTGTCTTTTATGTTGTGCTACAATGGATGGATCATTCAGTTTTTTAACCGTCTGAGCAATTCCAAATGCTGAAAAGCAGAAGAACTGAATGATGAAAATGCGTTTTGTGAAAAATTTCATATTGTATTATTTAAAAATCAAATTAAATTTTAACATAATGTCTCCGATAATCATCTTATCAAGATTAACATAGTTACTAATGGTAGGAATCTGATAGATATATGGAATTGATTTTGCGTTTTTCAGTCTTATTTTGATTGCGATTAGATAGCCATTAATAAGCTGCGCTCTTGTAGAAATATTTCTGATGAGTAATTCTCTATCATAAGGATCCATTAAAAAATCGGCATCTTCTCTTAAAATATCCCGGGTGAGTTCGGTTTTTAATTGCAAGAGTTCTTGTGTTGCTCCGATGTAATATCTGTTCAAAAGAATTGCATATTCGGGATGTTGTGTAGAAAGTGACAAAACATCTTGAGCATTTTGACCAATTTGTACAAAAGTTTTAGACAAATAATACATTCTTTTTCCCTGTTTGATGACAGAATTCACATTGACCAGATTAGAATAGATGAACTCTTGAATCGCTACTACTTGTGCAATTTTTTGATTTACATCATCGTATAATTTCTTTTGTTTTTCATAAGAATTTAAGAACGACTCATTACTTGCAAGACGAACCGCTTGATTTTTGGTAACCTGTGTGAGCAGTTTATCATTGATAACAATGGTTTGTGTATTCGCAAAAGCAAAACTTCCAAATAATGCAATAGTGGCAAAAATTTCTTTTTTCATGTTTTACATTTTAAAAATTGTTCATTATATCTTCGATAATCTTTTTATCCTTATTGATGTAATGAGAAACCAAAAATTTTCTCCACTCCACTTTCTGTTTAAGATCTCTTATCTTCATGAGCATTACATAGGAATCTGTTCGAAGTTGCCGGACTTCATCTAATGCATAATCCAACAAAATTTTACGCTCTGCTTTTTCCATTTGATTGATGGCTCCATAAGAGATCACAATCCCTGTTAATAATCTCACGATCATTTGCATGTCGTCTACAAATTTTACTTCAGCCGGTAAAATGGCAATGATGGAATAGGGTGCAGTTTGAATTTCTGCAATAATTTTCAATTGTGTATCCTGTATTCTTTCACTCTCAATAAAAATGGCATAACCTGTAGGAATTGCCTGCATTGCGAAATCAACAATTCTCAATCGATCTTGAATTTTGTTAGTTGTCTCTTTAAATTTCATCCACTGCTTTTTGTTGACCGTTTCAGTAGCAACATTGGTATCCTGGTAATTTTTCATACTTTTCTGCCTATCATTTTCCTGCATCGAATGGCGAATTTCTTGGTTCATCATAGGAAATGAAACATTTTCTTTTTGCCACGGAGGAGTCGTATTTCCACCGAAGGAGGTTAGAAATAAATAAACAATTGGAAGTGAAACGGGAAGAATATATTTTTTACGCATGATGATTTTTTATAATTAAAACCTATTTTTATACGTCCACATAATATTTTCTACAATACTTTTATCGGTATTGATATAACCTTGAAAAGGATTAATAGATTGAAACCAACCCAATCTTATGGCTCTTTCAATATTCAATTTCGTAGCGAGCAACCAAATTTTAAGCATAATCACATTTTGTGAAACAGAGAAAAGAAGTTTGTAACGATCACCTGCAGTGGCAAGATTTAATTCTCCCGGTTTCAGTGAGTCCGTAACATCAGTTGTTAATTTAATTGCCTGTTCATAAGTCTTTTGGGATGTTCTTATACCAAACACTGCAAATTGAGGATGGTCTTTCGTGAGGGTGAGTATATCACCGGAATATTGCAGACAGCGGTCTATCTCATTATAAATATCAATGACCTGTATCCCGTTTTTTAAAGTTCCGGAAACTTCACTAAGTCCTTTGAGAACTTTGTTTTGAATATTGTTGGCAACCACCATTTGAGTTCCAACCCAAGCTTGTGCCTGCTGTAATTTTGTTTGTTGCTCAATTGTTTTTTCCTGCTCTTTTTCAAGATTGTCAGAATAAAGTTTTAGTGCAAGTGTGGTGGTAGGATCGATATAGGTATTTTGTGCGGAAGCTAAATTTCCCAATATCATCGCTAATAAAATGATGCTATATTTTTTCATGTTCGTAGTTTTTGGCGTTAATTAATTCACTAAAACTTAAATTTCGATCCTGCATTTCATTTCCTATGATTTTCAAAACATTTTGGTCTTTATACTTATGTCTCATGGATTGATAATAATTAACTGCTATTTTATCCAATGGTTTTTGATAGAGATTAATCAGGGAAACCATGTTTTCCATTTTATCATTGAGTTTTTTGAAGTCTTTTACAAAAAGCTGCAAAGCATCATCGTAGTTTTCAGATTCTTTCACATAATATTCAATCGCTGTTTTCTCCGGCTTTTCTGTGGTATAGGTTAAATATTGCTCTAACGAAACTTCATTACCATAGACTTCACCTTTGGAACCTCGCTTCAGATAAAATTCTTTGAATCGGCTTCTCCCATATTTATTGTCGAGATTATTGATGGTGAAAATTTTATTTTGCTCTACTTTATTGAGAGAAAGTAAGGAGGAAATTTCTTCGAAATTATCTTTGAACTTAGTCTGATCCAACAAAATGAAAGTGTCGGAGTTATTGATGATAGAATCTTTTACAACTGTATTTCCGATAATGTCTCCGAGTTCCTGCGTTACTACAATCGCTTCACCCCAAAATTTTCTTACCGTTTTGTAGAGATACAGAATATAACCTCCCATTAGTTTTGAAGCAATTGCTTTCCAAGCCTCTTCAATAATTAAGGCTTTCCTACGATCTTTTCGCAAACGCATTTTTTGGATGAACGTGTCCATAATAATGAGTGTTACAATCGGAAAGAGTTTCGGGTTGTCCTTTACATTATCAATTTCAAATACGATAAATGGTTCATAGAATAAGGTATTATCTGCACTTTCGTTGAGCGTTGTACCGTATCTTCCACCTTTGTAAAAATCTTTTAAAACGAAAAGAAATGTTCTAAGTTTGAATTCTTTTTCATCAATCGGGTGTTTTTTATTATTGAGATAAATGGGCAAAAACTGGTCACAGAAATCGTAAAATGTATTGAATGAAAGTTCCGGAACCGAAAGCTTTTCTTCGAGATCAACAATTCTTTTTACAATAGCGGTTCGCAAAGATTCATTCCACTCATCTTTAGTTTCCGGTCGTTTTATAATGTTTTTCGCTTTAGCAATGATTAGCTGGGTCTCATTGTAAACCTTGCGATTGTTTTCATCACTTAAAGTTTCATAAGCCTCAAATACTTGAAAGAATTTGTTGGCATCATAATTTGGGTTGTTCGTGTTTTTATCGGGATGATAAATGCTTATCAATTTTCTTCCTTTCTCTCTGATTTCTTCTGCTGTTGCATCAAATGGAATTTCCAAAATATCATAAAAATTTTGCGCATCCTTTATTTCATTTTCATAATCAGCATAAATATCCTCTTCGTGAATGTTGTATTTTTTAAGAAAATGGAATAATTCATCTGAATCCTTTCCATCATGCCAATTGGTACCACCATTGAAAAATTGATGATAATAAGACATCAACGCATTGTCAAGAATTGATTTTTGAGTAGAACTTATTGTGCCATCTGCACCTTGCCAAATTAAAAATATGAGATTGGCTAAAAACTCGATTTTTTCAATATTAAATTCTTCTTTACTCATTAAAAAAGGATTCATGGTAATTGGTTTCTCTTCTGTATATTGAATATATCTTCCACCTTTATAAGCACAGGTTCCGGAATAAGAATCTCCGGTATCTACAATCACTACATCATAATTATAAGTCAGGTATTGTTCGATAATATTATTCATCAAGAAAGATTTACCGGAACCTGATGGTCCGAGAACAAATTTATTTCTGTTATTTATTCTTCCTGTTTTCATTGGTAAATCAGAGGGGTCAACTTTTAAAGGAACACCCTGTCTATCGGTAAATCGTAAGTAAAAATTAGAATCTTCGTTTACCGGGTAACTCTCTTTAAAAAAAAAACACAAGGCAGCTTCGCTTGTTGTTGTAAATAAATCATAGTCTTTTAGTTCGACTGCATTTCCGGGAAGGCAACATCGAAAAAGTTCGAGTTGGTTATAGGAATTTTGCGAAACAATGATTCCTTTCATAAAAAGTTTGTTTTCAATTAACGATTGGGTTTCTTCCATTTGTGCTAAGGAATCTGCCGAATATGCGATTGAAAAATGAGCATCTACAATCAATTGACCATCCATTGCCACATTATGTAACAATTCATCAATTTCATTTGCTACGATGGCATTTGACGGAGAATTATTTGCTACCCCTTCGTGTTTCTTTTTCTTTTTTTCTAATTCCCGGTGTTTAGCCGATTGATGAGGAATAGAAATAATTTGATTATAAACTATTGTTCTATATTCTTCCAGTTCATTGATAAATGAGAAATTATCAACGGCGGTATCTGAAGCAGTTCCATTTCCGCCTAAAGTTGAATACGTTTCAATTTCTGAAGGAAGTTCTATTTTTTCAATATCTACAAAACTGATTGTTTTTACATATTGATTACCAATTTGTAAATACTCATTCGTGGATTTAATATTGTTAAATGTTGGAGTTTCAGAAAATTTCATTGATAAAATTCCATTCATGTAATAATCAAAGTCTTTTTCTTTAAGAAACTTTGGCTCACAATTGTTTTGGTCAAGTAACATGAAAATTTTTTGGCACTTATCTCTTAATATTTTGTAGGATTTTTCTGAAAAGGTGTATGCTTTTTTCTTTTTACTATGATCTACATGTTCTGAAAATAAGAGAATGGTATCAATTGTTTTGTAAATTCTTCCATCGAAATGTTCGGAATATTTTTGTTGTAAAAATTCTTTTTCTTGGTCAGCAACATATTTTTGTTTACTGAAAATATCAATTTTCTGAACCACATGATTTTCACCTATTATGGCAACAACCTGGTTAAGGATGGTGTGAAAATGTTCATAAGAGTAAGGATCAGCAGAATATTGCTCAACGATATTATTAATTTGAATTCCAATAATAGGATTTCCATATTGACCGATCAATACATCGAAAGTCCAGTTATTATCTTGACCATAATCATAACCAATAAAGGGAATATCAAATATTTTTTTCTTTAAACTCATGATTTATTTTTTTGTAAAAATTTTGCATTTTTAATTTGTACAGAAATGATATGCAGTTCTTCATCGTTCTTTGTTTTATTGTGAAGTCCTTTTGTATCCTGAGTTTTATAACTCATCCAAATTCCTATTCCGCCGACTGCTGCTCCTACAAGCAATCCCCAACCTCCAATTAAAGAAGACATAATAGCTACTGTCATAAAACCTCCGACTGCAAAACCCATAGCGTAATAGATGTATTTGTCTTTTAATCCGAAAAAAACAAGGGGTTTTTTCAATCCCTTGTACAGTAAGTAGCCCATTAGAACATTGCAGCAATAAATGTTGGAACGATCAATAGGAAAACACAAGCTCCACCCCAACCAACAATTTCCTTGTTGATGTCTTGGTCGCCGTTTGTCCACTTGTTGTAAATCCTGATTCCTCCAACGGTTCCTACAATAGCTGCAATAGCATAAATAAGAAGTTTAAGATCTGCCATGTAGCCAGATAATGTTGATGCGGCATTTGATAATGCGGCACTTCCACCCGATTGTGCAAATACCGGAGTTAACGCTGAAAGCACGATCAATGCAGTGAACGCCTTTTTCATTAAATTGTGTTTTTTGCTTTTTTGATTCATAATAATTAAATGTTAGATGTTAGAAATTAGATTTTGACCTTCGGTTTTGAGTACCTATTCAATGGTTTATGGGTGAAAATTCACATTAAATATTTTTAATTTTCCAGATTACATCATGGATTGATAAATCTTGTACCCATCATTATTTGAAATAAGTTGTACACTTGTTTCTGCAAGATTGAGCAGTTGGTGCCATTTATCTTTGCTTGTTTTATTTGGTATCGAATGCGTTTCTTCGTTGCTTGAACTCGGGATGACTTCATTATTCTGATGAAAAGAATCGATGTTTTGTTCAGATTCAAACTTCTCCCTCCAATAATCTATATCTTCTCTTTCTTCTGATTCTTCAATAGGAGAAGGCGATAATTCTCTTTTCGTAAATGAGTTTGGCATATTAAGATTTTCAACATCTTCAATCCCAATGTCTTTTACATCATCCTCATATTTTTCTGAAAATTCCATTAAAGAAAACTCTTCTGTTTCTTCATTTTTTACGGTAATTTCTTTTTTCAGGAAAAGATCGTAGATCATGTTTCCTGCATAGTATAGAAAGTATAGCGCGATAACTATGGCGGCAAATTTTGTCATTTTACTATTTATTTTTATCTGTTACTTTATTGAAACTACCTTTAAATGGTAATCTGCAGTGTTTCATTGATGTAAGCAATGAATTCATTAAATGAATTCTTCACCGCGTATTTTTGTTCATAAGTGAGTTTTCTTGTATCAATACTTTGTAAGCAATTTCTCTTGAAAACAGGACTTTTAAGAAGCATTCCGTATTTTGTAATTTCTTCATCCATTCCTTGTTGATTTAGGTATTTGTAGCCTTTGTCATATTTTGATCGAATGAATACTCTTTCTGCCTGACTTTCCAGAAGTCCTAAAAAATTCACAAAAACTAAAGTTGATTTTGCTGACACATCAGAATATTCAAATGGTATGACGATGAAATCACTATAAATCAACAAATCGCTGTATTTCGCATCAAGAGCTCCTGCCAAATCAAACAAGTTAATTTCTTCACTTTCTTTTAAATTGATTAGAGTTTCAAAATCTGAAAATGGTTGTTCTTCCTCCTCTCCTATTATCTGCACATCGTACAACTTCGGAATATCCAACAATTCATCTTCTTTCCATTTATGATAAAATGATTTCTGATAATCAAAATCGAAAACCTTGATTTTCCTTTGAGATAATCCCGAAATATAATTGGCAAAGGAGATTGCAAGCGTTGTTTTACCAGTTCCTCCTTTCTGTGTTCCAAATGTGATAATCATTTCTTCTGATTTTATTTTTTCTTTTTTCGCTTCTTCCTCAGTTCGTTTTCAGCAGGATCTTTTGCTGCAGTTGAACTTTTCATGAATTCAAATAACATTTCATCAATGGCTTTATTTATTTCTGTTTTTTCTTTACTTTGTACTCTGATTTCATTTGCTTGAATCGGATTCATAAATTTTTGAAATTCCTTCTCTCCAATTAATGATTGAAGTTCTCCGATATAATGGTATCGTGTATGAATAGCATATATTTTTTCGTCTTCGCCTCTGGTTATTGAAATATTCTTATCATAATTTTGCTTTGAATTTTTGATAAAATCTTTGACTTCAAACTGAACTTTTCGGTACATTTCCAAGTCTTTCTTTTTTCGATTTTCGAAAAGCATAAAATCTTTGATTTCAATTTTTGGATTGTTTTTGGAAATAAATTCCAACACTATTTTTTTCGATTCCTGATTTTGAATATTGTAATCTTTCAAGATTTCAAAAAGCTTTTTGTCTATTTTGTTCGGAGTGAAATCAAACAATTCATTCATCTTCACAATATCACTTCCTTTATATACTTTTTGGGTTTTGTGATCGATCACCGTATATCCGAATGGATTTTTATCCTCTTTGCTATGAAAAACCATATCAATCCCGAAAACATCTCGAAGCTTTTTTTGAAGTTCACTTTCAAACTCAATTTTCATTTTCAAATGATTTTCTATTTCTGATAATTTCTCTTCTGGAAGCATTGATCGCTTTCGTCTGTTATCTTCAACTTTGAAAACTTTGTTAGAATAAATCTCTTTGTATTTGCTCAAAATGGCTTTGATTTGTTTTCTTCTGTTATCATTTTTACCATTATCAAAAACAATTTGATTTCCTGAAATCGTTTTAAGTTTTACTCCGTTTTTTAAAATGTTAAAAGATTTTTCATCATTTGTGTTTTTGCTTAGCTTATATCCATTTCTTTTGAGTAAAGTTTCCAATTGATTAAGAGAACTTATTTTGTAATTCAGTAGTTTATCGAGTTCTTCTCCCGATTTTAATCCATATAATTTTTCCAAAGTATTGCTTAAAGCTTTCTGGGCTTTAAGCCTTTCATAACTATCATTAATCTTTTTTCCGCTCTGTTTATCTACTCTGGTAGAAATTAGATGTACATGATTATTGTCCGTATCATTATGAAAAACTACGATAAAAGGTTGGTTTCCGTAACCCATTTCTTCCATGAAGTTTTCCGCTACCTTTGTCAATTCTTCTTTGCTGTGCTGCTGAAACTTTGTAGAGATCACCACGTGAAATTGTGGCTTCTTTACTTTTTCACTTTTCGAAATTGATTTGAAATAATCTCTAACTTCCTGCTGATTGCTGTTTTCATTAATGAACGATGGAAAATTTTTCATCAGCATTAATTCTCCTGTTCCTTTCTCTACTTTTTTATCATTGTATTTTACCCCATTGAAATCTGAACCTGATGAACCTAAAATCTTAATGATCATTTGCGATTAATGAATAGATTTTCTTAAAAATTTCGTTTTGTTTTTCTTTCAGTTCAATGACTGTTTTTAATTGTTCACCGAAATTTTTCAAATCTCCGCTACTAATAAATTTTTGACCATTTGCAATTTTTGCTACCTGATTGATATTAGTTTCAATCTTTGCAAAAACATTATCTTGTTTTTCAATAAACGCCAATACTTTTCTTCTCTCATCATTTAAAATTCTGTTCTCAACGGAATCAATGATTAAACTACTCAGAGAAATGTTCTTTTTTTGACAAAGTCTTTTCCAGCTTTCTTTACGATATTTTTGTATTCTTAAGAAAATGCGTACTTCCTTTTCCATTGTTCTCCATAAAAACTTATGGTAAATAAGGTTTTAACCAATTGGAATATCCTTGAACTTCTCCATATGTGTAATACGTTGTGGACATTGCGGTTAAGGAAGTTTGAGGGATTTGAATGGAGAAATTTTCCAATAATGCGGGAAAAAATTGGGTTGAATTTTCGGTATGCAGTAATACTACCTGATTAGAAATATATCCTATATCACTATAGATGCTTTGAATGTTTATAAAAGCATGATCGGTTATGGGATCTGAATCAGTCGACCTGTATATGTGAAACTTCACATTGACAATCCCATGAACCTTTCTAAAAAGCACAGATCCTTTCAGGACTCCAAAATTTTTGGTTCCAATCATATAGTGTTTAGAAGCTGTTAAATAAGCATTGGTATTTCCCCAATGATTTACCGGAATCGACCAATTGGAAGTGCATGAAATTCCTGCAGTACTATTGTGGTCAAATGATAAGAAAATCACATATTCAACAGGTTGCTTTTCTTTTGAAAATGATTGCCATAAAGAACCATCAAAGTGATATAAACCAGGCTCTGTCACATGAATTACTTGTCCTGATAAATTGGAAGGTAGAGATGTCGAAAATACTACAGCTCCCTTTTTTGCAGAAGAATATGTTTTTACTACAAGTTGATCTCCCGTAATTCGTGGGGAAATGATACCATCATAATGATTAATATCGTCCGGCTTTCCTACTACTTCTAAAGTGGTTTCGGGAGTTTGGGTATTGATTCCGACTTGTCCTTTGATTGTTATTATAGTCGACATAAACAACAAATAACTCAATTTTCTCATGAATTTTGGATTAAAATTTCTGAGACAAAATTGAGCGTTAAATAAATATAAAACAATAGTAATCAAACCATTAACACTAAAAAAGAACAATCTGGAATGATGTGAAATTGCAAAAGATTAAAAAAGAATGATATGGATTAATTTGATTTTTTTGAAAATAGAAAAGAATGGTTAGGTCAACACATCGTCTTGAAGATAATCTTTTGAAAAATTAAAAATGGCTCATGATTTTGAAGTGAGGTTAGACCTTTCAAAAGATTCTAAAATAATAATTAGAGGAAATACATCTGAATCTGTAAAATGAATTTCACAGGAAAAGATATCTTTTCTACTTTATCGTAAGGAGTCCATTTATTTTTACCATATTGAAAATCATGAAGCTCGTAGTGTTATTCACCAGAACTTTTTCAATAATTTTCCTATATAAAATCTCCGGTTTGTGAGGGTAGAAGTTTTATTTCATTAGAAGTCTGTTTTGCAAAAAAGAAACCTTCCATTGCAATTTGGTCTTTATTTTTATATACCATCACAGCTGCATCTATAAATTCTTTTGCAGCAGATTTGCTTCGGGAAAAGATTTCTGCTCCCTTAAAGAAAATGGTAACACTCTTCTGGCTGTCAATAACCTTTTCTACATAAAATAATAACTTTCGCCCGCTTTGTATTGCATATAATGCAGGAATAGTATAGATAATAAATCAAATGTATAAACTCCTGTTCTCTATTAAGGATATGGAGGGAATGTTTCAAAAGGCAACCGTACGACTATTAAGACAAAGAAAAATTATGTATTTTAATTTTAATAACAATTATTTTACTATTTTTAGTTAAGGAAACTTCCAAAAACTATTAACCATGTCTAGAATCGCAATATGTATTGGAGTGAATAATGTCCAAAATTTCACACCTCTGAAAGGTGCTTCAAAAGGTGCTGTCGAATTCTCCAAATGGGCTACAGCGCAAGGCTACGATATAAAACTATTTACGGACGAAAATAAAAATATTGTTCGTGTAAGGGACATATACGATTGTATCAATCAGTGTTTGGAGGAAATGAAATATAACCAAATTATAGTTTATTTTTCGGGACATGGCATCTCCCGCGGACCAAATCAGGAATTCTGGTTTCTTTCTGAGGGCGGTAACAACGGAAATGAAATAGTTGATCTGACCAGATCTGCTGATAATGCCGTAAGATGCCCGATCCCCTACGTACTATTTATTTCTGATGCCTGCCGATCCTTGCCAACGGATGAAATCCATACAACCGGCGGACAGACTATATTTCCAAACCAAAAAATTGATTCGGGCAATACCATAGACATATTTTACGCAACAAGACCAGGTGCCCCAGCCTTTGAAATTGCTGGTGACAGTTTAAAAGAGGCACATGGAATATTTACGGAATCCCTAATCGCTTATTTGTCAGGTGAATTTCTGGAGACCATTGTTAACAATACTATAGAGGACGGTGCTAAAATCCAGAGATATCTAGACAAATATTACGACGTAAAGCAACTTACTGCGGACTTCAATTATAAAAGTTTACTTCAGCAAAATCAAAAATGGATTATTTCTGGGCCTGAAGTGGATATAAAACTAAAGGAATTTGTTGAGAGTAGATCCTTTGGAATTACAAAAGGGCAGTCGCCAGAAATTAGGGTCAACAATCATAAACAGGAACATCCATTATCAATATTCACAGATGAACAAGGAAAAAATCTAATCCTTAACCGTGTAAAGCCACCCAAACCGATAATTCACCCAATAGATCCTCTTCCTTATAAAATCAATAAAATGGAACAACTAAGAGAGTTTTCAGTAAGTTTATGGAAGGAAAGGTCTGATGTCGATCATATTAGGAATAAAGTAGCACATTTAGCGGAAGAAAAAATATTCGCTTCGGAGCAACTTTTTGATGATCCTATTTACAATAAGTATACAGGCATAGAGGTCATTGGCGAAGAAATTATTGATCTTATTACTCCATATAATTCTCTTAATGCACCCTGGAAACATAGAAATAAAAATTCAATCTCCTTTCATCCGGATGATCCGTACCGACCAACTTCATGGAGTCTTTTAAGACTAAAAGGTGATAGATCTGTACCAATAGCCATAATTGAGGGTTTTATTGCACAGCTTGTCTTCAAAGACGGATATCTTTTTACAGTTAATTATTCACCGGCAAAAACGAATCATTATACGTATGATGATTATCAGTCCAAGAAAGACGAAGTGACAAAAAAACGTAGTCTAATTGCTATTTCTGCCAACAATGGATTTAATTATAAAGAAGCATTCCAAAAGGTAGACTTCAGTAATTTCTATGGATCATATAATGATGCTGGCAGTTTCCTAAGAATGGGTAAATCCTTAGATCCAGCACTTGGAATGTATGCAGCATATGCTTTTAGGGAGTCCGGTGATTTTTACAAAATCAGATCTGTGTACAAGTACATGGCTATGGATAACCCCTATGTACCCTTTGATGTTGCTATGCTTGCAGGAAAACTGAACGCTGATAGACCGACAGCCGCATTTTGTCCTTTAATGTCCATCGGGTGGTCTTATAAACATTTATATGAAGATTTCATTAATCCGAAAATTATTGATGCCACAAAATATCTGGAACCGGGATTATGGACAACTTTTACAAGCAAAGGAACCGAATTACTTATTACCGAAATTCTAAATAACCAACATATATGAAACTAGTATTAATACATGGGCGTTCACAACAGAAATTTGATGAAAAGACCCTAAAAGAAGAATGGATAGCCGCACTCAATGAGGGCCTACAAAAAAATGAACTTTCTCTGAACATTTCCGAAGAGGACATCATCTTTCCTTACTACGGCAAAATGCTGATGAAGTTGATAGATGACAGAAATAGTTATCAGAAGGATGTCATCGAAAAGGGATCTAATGGTGTCGACCCTGAATTTGCACTATTCTGTTCGGAGTTTCTGGGCCAGATAGCTGTCAATGCAAACATCTCAGATGATAAAATAGCTGCAATCGGGGATATAGCAGTTACCGAAAAGGGTCCGCTAAACTGGCCTTGGGTGCTGGCAATTTTAAGGGCAATTGATTCTGAATCCGATTTTGGGCAGGACACCCTCTGGGCAATTACAAATGATGTTTATCATTACCTCAGAAATCCTTTTATAAGAAAGACAATAAATGAGTTTGTCACTTCTTTTATACCTGACGAAAAATGTGTCTGGGTAGGACATTCCCTCGGAACTGTCATTAGCTATGATATTCTCAGCAAGTATAATATTCCGAATATCAATGAAATAATTTCAGTTGGCTCGCCACTGGGAATGAACGTAATAAAAAGAAATATGGAAAGCCCATTATTGATGCCACCCTGCTCAATTAATGGTTGGTACAATGCTTTTGATAAGAACGATACTGTTTCACTTTTTCCATTATCAAAACCCCATTTCACAACCGATCCAATAATTACAAACTTCGACGGGGTAAAGAATGACACAAAGAACAAGCATGGAATAACAGGATATTTAAAAGATAAAGAAGTCGCTTTAAGAATTTATAACGCTCTTGCCAATAAGTAGATTTACATCTACCGACAGCTAATGCAAAGAAAGTAAAAAGGCGGTCAATAATAGAGACTGCCTTTTTACTTTTCCACTTTCTGAAAATATGTATCTTTAATTTTATCAAGAAACTTACAGCTTAATAAAATCATCCAGGATATCTAACAGAATAAGGTTTCCGAGATATTCATCGCTGTCTTCCTCGTCTCCTTCCATCATATCCTTGTAAGCGCGGTAATAATCACAGATAAACTGAGGCACACTTTCTCGCGGATATTCCTGAATCACTTTCGAAATCAAGGTTTTATCCATACTAAAAGAATAATCTTCGAATTCAACAAATTCCATATTAGGATATTCCGCCAAACTCAGCAGTAAATCAAGTTTTTCCGGAAGTAGATCACCTATTCCGCATAGAACTTCCAGCGTTGATTTGATCATATGCTCATCTTCTTTTTCCACCGCCCGAAGATACTTGGAAAGTTCTGCTTCGCGCAGGCACATCCCTTGTAGAAGATTTTCATACTCGGCCTTAAATTCTGTGGTAATGCTGTCATAGAGCCGTTGACTTTCTTCAAAGATGCCAGCATCTCTGTTAATCTTAGGCCTTATATTTTTATTATAAGTTTGTTGCTTATATTCTAGAAATTCTAAACGATCTTGTTCTGCTGCCATCTCTTCCCAATTCGAAATACATTCCAATAATTTCTTTTTTAAAGCTGCATCTTGCTTGATCGCAACATTATAGATCAGGTTTAAATAGGCATCTTTATCATTTGGAACAAAGCAGTAATCTTCTTCACCAACCCGGGTAAATACCGCAAAAAGGTCTAAACGTTCATAATTGTTGCGGTCGAAAAACAACCTAAAAATAACCTCCTTTTCAAAAGCAAACATTGGCAGCCTAAAACAAGTGTTCTCCATCTCATATTTTATCGTTTTACACAATGGATCATCATTCGTGATTGTATATGCTCCTGTCAGCAGAACCATCCTAAAAACAATCTCTTCCAGATCATTCCTATCCCGTGAAAACATAAATTCATGCTCATGGAAAATTTCTTCCTCTTGATTGTGCCATTTCGGAATATTCCTCATATCGATAGGTTTCCCGCCAAATGTCATTCCATAATGTACTTTGAATTGTTCAGCAAATTGTCGCTCTGTTAAATCCCAACCAATCTTTAATACGGCCTCTTTTATAGTCAAAGTAGGATCTTCCAGTTTATAATGACGTGCCAATTCAATTTTCATTCTAATCAGGTAGTCTCGCGGAGTAAACTCCGTGTTCCGTTTAAAGTCCCTTTTGAATTTTGAAATTGAAATTTTGTAGGGTTTCCGCAGTACATCGACCTCTCCAATAGAAATATTACCGACGTTTTGCACCATGCGTTCTATAATCTCCTCTATATAAGCCATAATAATTTTTTAATGCGTTGTATTGATTTTCAAAATTATCACTTTGTTTATTACCAGAAAAGGAAGTTCAAGGGCAATTTAGGAAGTCTGGAGTCAAATACCTGCTCCTTATATTGAACAAAGCTTTCTTACAGCATTATTTCTTTTTTTTTGTGGGGCTAATTATCAAATCAAAATACAGGAACACGTACAAAAAAACACTCCAAATATCTACGACTTATAGCATATTGTCTGACCATGGTGAAAGAAACTGGTTCATTATTTCTATATACTGCTCAGCATCCTCTTTCTGCATAATCAATCCGGGATGGGCAACATCATTTCTTTTTTCTCTAAGTTCGTTTATTAGGTCAATTTGTAAAGTTAATGGATCTTGAAAGATAGTGGTTAATATTGTACTCAATAAGTTATATTCTGTTGCACTGCAACAAGCTGATATCCTGTTTATTCCAAATTTAAATTTTTCTAATGATCCTTGCATCACACCAATAGTCCACTTCCTTGTAGCATGAACAGATCCGAATAATTTCTTTAATTCATTCTCCATTGCTCTTCCATACTGGAGAATCACTGGAGAAAAATCAGTGCCCTCTTTGATATTATGCAAGAGATATTGTCCAGATGCCAAATAATCTACCGTTATATGATTCAGTTTTGAAGTATTAAATATTAACGCGACATGCTGCAGATAGCGTTCTAAGTCAGTCCTATTACCATACTCATCAATTTTTTCTTCCAGTAACGAAATCTTGTCATCATTTTCTTCAAGATTCTTTTTCAGCTCTTCAAATTCGACCATAAAACTGTCTCTTCTGATGTTAAGAAGACTCAGCTGTAAATTGTTGGATTCATCAAAGAATCCACTATCAAACGCTTCATAATTAATACCGCCATCCTCTTCAATCACAATTGTCTCCACTTGCGTCCTGCCTGCCTCAATAGCTCCTAAGTTTCTTAAATAAAATATCTTGATCAAACTTTCTGATTGCTTTTCACTAGCAACCAGATTTTGGAATTTACGTATCAGATACTCGCTATGTGTTTCTATGACCAATTGTATATTGAACTTTTTATTCGCTTCAAAAAACATTTCAGCAAGCAATGACTGCCATTTGGGGTGTAAATTTGTCTCAGGTTCCTCAATGAGAAGTAAGCATGGATCAAAATAGTCCATATAGTACTCTCCTTCTTCACCGTAGTCATGAATGAGCCTTTTATTTTTTTCTGACAATACGCTGATTTGAATCAATAATAAAATAAGCTGTTTAATTCCATAACCATAGTCAACAAGTTCTCTCTTTTCGTCATTGAAATCAATAACCGAAACAAAAATTAACTGATAGTCGAGCCTGAATTCTATCTCTAATCTTTTTCCGATTTCGAAGGCCTTTAAATAGGTATTTAAAAATGACCATGGGTCATGCTGCAAAGGGATGTACGCCTTTAACAGATTTATAAAAGGAGAATTTAAAGTAGCATTGTAAATTCTTACATTCTGCTCCCTTACTGTAGAAAGGTAGTTTATCGACTGCACACGCTGCTTTAAAACTTCCCAGCTTTTTTTGAAAGTGTTCTCTAGCACATTATATTTAGTATAATCTTCATCTGTGGTCTCAATATCGCGCCAGATTAGGTTATCTCTTATTATCTCCAAAGAACTTTCAAAAAAGACTCTCTCTATTGATCGGTGCGGAAAAAACACTTCATCTGGTTCAAATTCCCTTTCTCCGATCTTTAATTTACCTTCTTTAATATCAGTTTCTTTAAGCTTATCAACAAATTTCTCCCATTTGTCAATATTAGCGTCCGATCTGAAAGATTTAATTATAACAGAGGGTATAAAAGAATAGTCCTTTTCCTCTGCAACTCCATCTACCCATTCGAGCCATTTTGCATTCCTTTTTTCTTCCAGATAAAACTTATAAAATACTAATGTTTCAGACAAAAAGCTGTGCAGCTTCTCAGAATTAACCCTCCATTCCACAAAACCCTCCAAAGGGTTCTCGTCGGGTCTACCAAATATTCCGTACATTTCCCAAAAATCCTTTTTATTAAGAGATGGATCGTCTTTTTGCACTTCGTATTCCTGCATCTGCTTTTGATATTTCTCCATATCATCCGTTTTGTCAAGATCGTCTGCATCCCTGTATTCGAAAAATAATAGACTGTCATTATTCCGACGGTCGCAAACTTCCATTTTTCTGAGTTTTCCCTTATAAGAATCACTAGATAAAACAGCATATGAAAGTTTTATATATGTGTATCTGTGTCCAAAGAAATTGAATGGTAAGGAAATCATAAGCTGCTTGCTTTTTTTATTGAATAACAAGTTTTCTAGATTTCCCAATAAATGCTCTTGGTCCGTTAGATCTAATTCATTTGGAAAAACATTTGCATTTACACTGTTCTTTAACAGTTGCATTCCTTTAATGATCGAACTTTTACCCGAATTATTGGTCCCTGTCAACAGGTTAATTGCTGAGAAGGTTTCCAGGAATCCCTGCTGATCATTAAAAATTCTGAAATTGTTAAAACCTACTATATCAATTGGGTGCATATTCTGTTCTTTAATATCTAATTAATTTTCACTTACCATAGTAGTTTTCCAAGCAGTAACTTCCAGCAGAACTGCAGCGTCACCAGCATTATTCCATACAGAATTGCCTAATTTCCAATACATTGTATATCTTTTATTTATACCATTATTAATGTCTTCAATTTTGGTTTTTCCGGTTTTTGTGTAAAGAACAACCTCATCCCCTTTTTTGACTTTTTGGGAATTGAACCAGTGCGTATGTCTTATTTTATTAGAGATAGTATCCTCACCTGAATAGGTTGTGTCTATGAGTATGTAATGGTTGAGATTGCAGTCTTCAACAACAGTCAGGTTTACTCTTTCACTTTCGAGCGTACCATAGTCTACGACACTATTAATTTTTAATTTCATAATTGGTTATTTAGCTTTCAAAGCAATTTAGTAATATTTATAATCTTAACAAAAGAAATTTAAATAGTTGAATAAGAATTGCTAAATTTATTAGAACACATCGCTTTTTTACAATAATGGATACCCTTTTTGAAAATAATAAATTTGAGATTGAAGTTCGAGATTAGCCATTAACTTCATTGACATTTTAATGCTTATTCAGCCAAGCTGTTCTTTAGCCGAATCACTTTCAAAACAGGATCTTTTCATCAATAGTATCATTGCGCAGTTGGGAGCTTCCCTCCTATTGAATCTACTTAAAACTGGAATGACAAAAAACAAGGGATCCTTCCTGAACCTTCAAAATTTCAAATCTCAGCCCTTTACCATCGACAGTTTTTTCAACTGCCGCGGCCAAAAGCCGTTGGCTTTTGGTGAAAAATCGGCTGCAACGGCTGCCCCTTTCACCTCTCCCCCGATAGCCGTTGTGGGTTATTTGTGGGATACAAGGTATCCCAATACGTTTTGCAGAGAAATTATAATAGGAATAAAAATTCAAGATATCAACTAACATCTTATTTATCAGCACTTTTTTCAAATGGCATAATATCATTTAGAACATTAGGAATACCTTGCTCGCGATATTCTGTATTTACGCTGATTTGTACGACCTCTCTTGAATCCTTCCAGTGAATTACACTCAAAAATGCCAATGCTAACTGAACCTTTAAATCTTGATTATTCGGATCATTCTCTAAATTCCATCGATCTTTTGTCTCCCTGTTCTCCTCTTTATTGATATCTATTACCGATCCGTAGATTTTTAATTCGTCATTTATAAGTACAAGTCTTAATTCATCAATCTCCTCTTGCTGTAAAGCTCTATGCTCTATAGCTGGTAAATCATCTTTTCGGACGACGAATATTAGATCTTGAGTACCATATTCTGTGGCAGGTATCTCCAATACTCGGCTTTTAAAACTACTTTTATCAATAATTTCTTTAGCTTGATAGTGAAGTCCTATCCCAATGAGTACGATTCCAGTATGTTCGCCTATCAATCTTGTTAATCCGGGTATCAAATCTTCAGCTCTTAATAAATATCTTTTTGTTCTGGCTATCGCAAAAGAGTTTGGTATGTATCTATTAATGCCTTCTCTAGCTAAAGCCGCAGCAAAAACTGTATCATAATTTATATGAGGTGTATCGCCTTCCGTAAATGCAGCTTTGGACATCAAGATCGTACTTCCGGTCACAGATACTTTAGTTCTCCCTTCCTTGTGCTGCTCATCCAACGGTATAAAAATAGAGTCGTATTCACGGAAAGCGTCTCCTAGTATAGAATTTGAGCCTTCGTAGAAGTTCTGGATCATCCTCTCCGAAAGTTCGGCGTTAAGTTTTTGATTCCCAATTTTATCAGTTATGGATTGTTTTAAATGCTCAACAAATTGTTCTAATTCGGCTTTCTTAGTATCATCCTCTTCATAATTTAAAGTGTGAAGCAACTCTGTATTTTCACGAACATCTTTTAGACACTTCTCAAAAAAAGATATATTATTAAGCCAATTACCTAACTCTCCTACCTCATCCGGTAGGTTCGGAAGATCGGTAAAATTCTGATAACTATAATATTGTACCTGGAAAAATTGCCTAATGAACAATATGGTTAAATAACAACATATCCAATAGGTGACCTGTCTTCTATTGCCCAGATTATCCAGCTCAGGAAAATAATACTTAAAGTCGATTGGTGCTCCTATATTTTTGTATTCATTACTGAAGTGTTCAAACCAATGAAATATCTCGGCCATAGATTTCGGTAACAGAACATATTTAGGAGGTTGAGATTGCGTGAATTCAAAAAAGTATTTTAATATATCATACTGACCTCGATAATACATCAAACCACCTAATGCATAATGGAATTCTAGAAAACGCTGGCGTTCCAAATCTCTTCTTTCAACTTCAATTTCATTGCTTATATTACCACCCGATTCGTAGTTTGGAATAAGCAATCTAAGTCTGTAATCATAATACTGACTTGAATGAGCCCAAAACATTTTCACCAGTCTCGGGTAATCACAAATTGTATAAATATTACGCCAAAGAGAATGGTATGTTTCATTAGATATGATAATCTCTTCGAAATCTTCTCCTAATAGCCAAATACCGCTTACGGCTCGATGTTCAATTGCCCTTAACTTTCTGTTTTGGACGACTGTGGATTCTTCATTAAGTTTGTTGACCATAAAATACAGGTCGACCGGATATACTAACAGTGCATCTTTGGGATTGTTTCTTCGGATATTTGCAAAAGTTTTGTAGTAAAATTCAAGTAACGTCTCTTGTAGATGCTCATCCTGTTTTTCTATGGCGTAATAAGTCATTTCATTAATCGCTTTCAGATAGTACTGTCTCTTTTCATCTTTTTCAGATAAAGCATCATTTTCCCTGATTATATGGCTTAATAAAGAGCTTGACTTCCCATTAAATAAACTAACTTTCTCTAACCATTTGAAGAACAATACGGTCAATAAAATTGTAAAAGCAAAAACTAAAAAATTGGCTGAATTATTAATAAACCAGTTATCCCATCCAAAGAAAGGCTGTGATTTAAAAATTACAAATAGAAATGAAATAAGCGTTGCAAACAGAATTAACTTAAATAGGGAAATATTGTACTCTTTTTCCCCGATTTTAAACTTCAGAGCTTTTTGCGGATATTCATAGTTAAATAAAACGGATAGATATTCAGACTGGTATTTATCACCTATATTCGAAGTCTTATCTACAATTATGGGATATGCAATGCCTAATATCGCAATATCTATTGCTACACAAATTTCTACTATATTTTCAATACTTATCATACAATAATCTTAGGTTTAAATTTGGCTAGGCCAAATAATATTTTTCTTTTAATTAGGAAGGCAGCGGGTTCACTGACATTGTCGATCATAATTATAATAAAAAATCAGGAGAGTTTGCCTCTGACATAATCTCACTGAATTATTTTTTTGTTCTAAAAGGTACATCTAATTTATTTACGAGATCTGTTTTTAACTAACTTTTCGATCTGATAGACATTACGTCAGGCTCTGTGACAATACGCCCCTTCGATTTGATAGTATATTACTGTTCCATAAGCGGTTAAAAACAACTATGATAATTTAATAATAATTAAGGAAAACCGTAGAAAACTCTTAAAAGTTGTTTTATGATCTATATAATTTCACTTTCCAGCCCATTGTTATATTTGTTGACAAATTCAGTAAATGATATACCATTTATTTCTGAAAATAGAGACGAAAAGTTTGTCCTTGACTCGATACCGCACTCTTTCACAAGAGTTTTGCTGCTATAACTTCGGTATTTTTTGTCTTTGCTAAGCCTCTCCGTAGCTCACTGAGATATCGGTTAAAACTTGCCCTTTTATGCTCATTGACCAATGAACTTAATCCTATTTTCCACCACTTCGACGCTTTATTGCAGTAAGGGCTATTAATTACTGATTTTGGATTATTAGTAAATATTTGTATTTCAATGATCTTCAAAAAATAATTCACAAATAAAATATTTAAATATTAGGAAAAAAAACTAAGTCCCGAAGTTTTTCTCCCTTTTTGAAAAAAAGGCAAGATCGTCTTTGTAGATAAAACTTGAAAAGTTTGTACGTACAAAGACACATCTTGCTATCAAAACCTCCAAAGTTTAAGGGGCTTCTGAAAATAAACTATCGCAAAATTCGAGAGATTGATTATGGGAGAATTAAATAATTATTGCTCATAAAAAAAAAGGATAATTGCTGTAATCATTTTACGCATATAGAGTCTAAACCTATGTCCAATTTACACAGGTGTTGTATCTATTTTATGCAGGTGCAAGAAAAACACCTGTAATTATTATATGCGGACTCGTTGCATTATATTTACATTTATATATGCTTGTGAATTTTAAAAATTGACAATCTTTTGATTTGTCAATCAAAGTTGCATTAACTCTTATTTGACAAAATAAACATTTAAATTTCAAGCTTTTAATAACTTAATATTGTTGCTTAACCTCTGCTCATTCTAAGGTTCTGACGTCGATTTGCACTCCCAAACTTCGGAAACCCAAATTTTCTGCGGTGTCGCTTAACCCCAGTAAAGAACTTCCTTCTCTTGTGGTTTCTGATAAGCTGCGGATTTGTTGTAAAGGAATGGTTTTGCCGTAGTATTTACTGACGATTCTAAGGCAAGTTGATCCGCAATCTTTGGCGTCGGGTTGGTTGAAGAAAGGAAAAAATTTCAATATTGAGCTTTAAAATTGTCTGTTCCAAAAATCGCCAATATTTTACAATCTAATAGATACCGAAGTCGTTTTATTATTAAAGTTTCAAAATCTTGTAAATCGCTTACAGCAAAATCATCATCTAAATAATTAGACATTGCTGTGAAAAAACGACTTTTCAAAATTGGTGTTTTTAATTCATCAATAATAATTGCATTAATTTCATCAAAATCGTAGGAAATAAAAAGATCATTACATTCTCTTACTTTTAACTTTTGATTTTCTTCTTGTTCATTATTTTGTTCAGTTTCTATTTCAAAACAATTTTTTAAAAACACAATACAGAAATCAGTATTATTATATATTAAAAAATCAAATTTTTCAGCAAGTTGAATTAAAAAGAAATCTCTTGCCAATAAATCTTTTGTATTGAATTTTATATCTTTTGAAACATTCTGGATATTCTTTTAATTCCGAGAAATTTAATTTTGTAAATTCCTATAAAACATGAGTTTATAGTATCTGTTCATATAATCATAAATAATCATCTCAAATAACCGTTGATCAAAAACAAATGTTCTGTTAATGTGTAAATGAAAAATACTTTGGAAAAAATCAGATAATAATGGAATTAAAATTATATTTTCTATCAAGATTCCACTTTTTTCAATATTTAAAATAATTAGATTTCTTATTTCTGCAAATTCATCAGATTTAACAAAATTTATATAATCCGATTTAAATTTTCTGAATTTTTCATCTAATTGAGTATTCAGATTTTTATCCGCATTAAATTCTTTTTTATACGAATTATTGAATTTTTTTATCCATTCCCATTTTTCATTTTCTGAAAGTCTTAATGCGGAAAGTATTTTGTCAATATAGAACATAGAAACGATAATTTTTTCTTCATCATCATATTCTAAAAATTTTAAAATTAATTCACTGCTTTTGTAAAATAACTCTTCAGCAAATTCGATTGTATTTTCACCGTATCTTTCTAGTTCTCGTGTATAGGAATCTATAATGATATTTTCAATTTCTCTTGAATCTATAAAATCTTTTAACTGATGGTTTACTTTTTCCAGAACACTTTTATAGTCAATAATGGTGGTATCTGTAAGTTGAAAACGGATTCTCAAATGAGGTTTAGGGTCGTTGTAGCGAATGAAAAACCATTTGATAATAAGTTGTTCTTCTTTCAATAGAGAATTTACTAAAGGAATTATTGCTTCTTGCAAAATAATATCCGAGGTTTTTACACCTGTATAAATTTTAAAGTACAACCATTCACTTCCAGGGAGAAATTTTCTGGTCATCATTAATTGAGCTGTTTTTTATGAATTGGAAATATAAACTGATGAATAAAATTGTCTTTTTCATTGTGTAAAAATTCTTCTATTAAAATCATTTTCTCATTTTTAACAGAAGATAAGAACATAGATAATAAATCTTGATTTTCCAGATTTATCACCAATGTATTATCAGATTTTACCCATTGAACCCATTGCGGGATTTGTTTTTTATTTCTCCAGCTTTTTATTTCATTTCTTAGTTGATCTGTATTATTTAATAATGATACGAGTAAATGAATTTCCTCTGAACTTATCTTCCATTGCGCTTTTGAGAGAATAATGTTTCCATATTCTACGCGTGGTAAAAAATTATAAATATGAGTTAATCCGCCCCAGTCGAAACGCAATCCAAATCTTGTATTTTGGGAATTTAGATCACTCAAAAAATGATAAACGGGCAAACTATTGGCAGAGTAATTGTGTGCATTTGTTAGAGACGGTTTTATTTCCTTATCCAATCTTTTAGAACGCAATACAATTCTGTCATTTTTCATCGAAATATATAAATCATCCACTGTAATCTGATTTTCGAATGGTAGAAGTGATTTCGCTAAATAAGGAATTTCGTAATTTCTTATTTTCGGCCGCCTAAGAATGTTTCCAATTCTGGATTCCGAAAGATGTATAATTTCGGCTAAAATTTTATTAGAATTAAGTTCTTCTTCTTTTTGGGTAATATCTTGTACTAATTCTTTAATATTTGATTTTTCAGAGCAAAACCTTGCTAACAATCGTCCTGCGTTGCCACTTCCATTATTCAAATACAATTTTTCATGGTTATTTTCTGAAATGATTTCGGTCATAAAAAACATCGTATCGGGTAAATCATTCCAATTTTCTTCGAAAGTTTTGAGGTCTTCATCCGAAAGATTTATTATATATTCTCTTTCGACGTAAGCATTTTGCAATTTTTGATTGAGAATAACTTGAAAAGGATTTAGTTTTATATTTAATTCCTGTTTTTCTTTAGAAACAGGTAAGATTACATCATTAATATAGGGATGAATTCCCTTTGTTTGGATATCTTGTCGATAGCCGATACCAACTTCTGTATCTAAAACAAATGACAAGGGAACTTCTTCGTTTTCAAATCTTTCATAAAATGCTTTTTTAAATTTTTCAAGATGAGTATCTTTATTATTAAGATGAGTAATTTTATTTAGAATAGAAATTCCTTTTTTTAATTCTTTTTTCCACAAATACGAAAGCTGGTTTTTTTGATCAAAATAAAGATCTGTCTGAAAAAGGTAACTTCGATCATAACTTACATTTAACTTTTTTATAAGTTCTTCAATTTCAAGATAAACTAAATTAGAATTTCCAAAATGTAAATCCAGCGCTATCATTTTATTCTTAATAGAAATTAGAATTTCTTTTTCATTAGTTGCTTCTATTCTTTCTAAGATTGGTATGAGAATATCTAAAAAATCATCACCTGCAACATTGGGTTCAAGTTCGCTAATTAAGATCTGGTTATCAATTAATTCTTCTATATATGCCTGCACATCATTCTGTGAGAATTCTTTATTAATAAGTGTAGAAACTAGTTGGCTAATAGTTTTTCCATTTTTAGAAAAAGCGACTATAGTTTTAAGTTCTTCTGAAAATGGAGCTGATGAAATAATATAATCTCTTTTTCCATTTCTACTTTCATACTCTATATATCTGATTTTTTCACCTATTTTGTAAATACTGTTATTTGGAAAAAATAGAATATTTTTTTTTATTTTAGGGATTGTGAGTAAATGCTGAGATAAAGCACCTAAAAAATGCATATCAAGTTTTGTATCCCTCAATTTTTGAGATGTATTGACGCACATTGTCGAATTTTCATTTCCAAATTTTCCCAAACCAACACCAGAAAATAATCCAAATGGAGTACATCTTGAACTCATCCTACTGAGGTATTTTAAAAATGTATTTATTAATCTTTTTTGTTCTTTTTTAGAAAATTGTTTTTCTTGCGAAATCCATTTAAAAAGTTCTTTATAAAGATTTGGAGAAGCTAAATAAATAGCTTCCTGAAGAAGAGAGTTGCTGAATGTGTCTTTTATTTTATTTTCATCAAATTCTTCTTGCGAAAATAGTTTTTGAAAATGTCTATAGGATAAAACAGGAGATCTGGTAACAAAATTATTGAAAAATTGATATGGAAATTGAGCCATTTAGTTTTGTGAAATTGGGATTCTTATATAACTATCATTATAAAACTTGATTTCCAAAGGTTCTTTTGCATCTTCGATTGATTCTTTGCTTACCTCTTTTCCTGACCCGTAATTTATCTCGAAGAAAGGATTTTTGTTAACACCAATTACTGCAACTAATCTGCTGCCTTTTTCTATTTTTTTGCTTACAAATTCATTATTTTTTATTGAAATATTAGCTTTTTTATTTGGAATGAGTAATTTTCTTTTTCCAGGATTTTGGGAATAACTGGCTCTTCCTACATAGCTGGAAAGTAGAAAATATTTTCCGTCTGGTAAAAGCTCATATAGTTTTATATTAAGGTCAACATCTTTTTTATTGACTGAAATTTTAAAATTCCCAGAAAAATTTCCAGAAAACTCAAGTGGCTTTTCAAAAGTATTTGTTGAAAATGTTAAACTATTTTTATTATAAATTGTACTACCTAAAACTTTTAATTCTTGTTTTATTAATTCACTGGCGTCACTTCTATTTTCGAAATTAATATTCAGTTTTGAAAAACCGTTCTTTTTTGAGTTCGATTGAGATAAGACAAATTGATTATTCTGGGTTTGAAGATAAAACTTTAATTGATGTTCATCGAAATTTTCAATTGATGAATTATGTTTCCATTGATTGGTTCCCATCACTTGATAATTAATTTTATCCTTCAAAAAAGTTGGTTTATTTTTTTCTTTCAACACATAATCAAACCATTCCATACAGATTTTATTCAAGTCAATTTCGGCAATAGGGTCAATTTTATATCCTAATAATTCATCTTTGATGTAACCTTGCGCTCCAGAATGATCATAGGGACCAATTATTAAATAATGATTGGCGTTTCTGTTATATTTATAGTGATTTCTAAAATAATATAGTGCTCCTAACTGATCTGAGTCATAATATCCAGTTATTGTTAAAATTGGGATATTAATTTTCGAAAACTCCTCTTTGTCGGGAACCATATTTTTCCAAAATTGATCATGGTTAGGGTGTTGTAGCCAACGTTGAAAAATTTCGTTTCTGTTTCCGCTTATAGAATCTAATTTATTGAAAGGAAGACCACTTACATACCATTTTTTATAAACTGAATTCCATTTTTCTTCATTCCTGAAATTTTCAGTATCCGTGGTCTTATTGTTTGTTACATAATTTAGCCATCTTAAAGAATATGAACCAAAGACATTGTTATTCATAGGGAAATCCATAGAACCAATTCCCACGGAGGCTTGAGGAATAATGGTTTTAAGAGCTGGATGTAATTTTTTAGCTGCTGACCATTGACTGAAACCTAAATAACTTCCTCCAATCATTCCAACTTTGCCATTGCTCCAGGGTTGCTTTACGATCCAGTCAATAACCTCATTAATATCTTCTTGCTCATGCTCAAAAGGTTCAATTTTATCCTTGCTTAAATGTTTTCCACGTGTGTAAATGTATACACAGTTATAGCCATAACTTGCCTTCATTTTAGCATCATTGATATCATCTTCATCGGCATAAATTGTATTGATGATAATTGTAGATTCTGCTTTTTTAATTTTATTATTTACTACTACTCTGATCGATATATTGCCATTGGATTTGTTTTTTATCAAGATACTATCTTTGACCATAAAGTTTTCTGCGTCAAATTCTTTTAAATATTGATTTGCTAGATGAAAAGATTTTTTTACTACAATATAACCGTTGTAATCTCTGCAAAGTTTCAAAGCAGTCTTTACATCAACACTATCTTTTCCGATAAACTCTTTTTGCAGTAAATCTACAAGTCCTTTCCTTATTTTATCGCTATCACCTTTAAAATATAGAGGTAGAATAATTTGTGATTTAGCAGGTAATGTTTCATACTTTTTTTTGAATTCAGTTCTATATATATATTCAAAATTATTTTTGGCATCTGGATTAACAATGGTTTTAATATAAATCTCATGTTGTGTCCCCATTGCATTTGCAATCATAGAATTGCTGTCTATGAAAATACTTCTAACCGAATCCAATTCCTTAAGTGCTAAATCATATTTACCAGCAACCATGCGGACCCTATAAATATTATCATAATAGGTTGACTTATCTTTTTCATCATATTTTTTGGGAATTTCAGAAGTGAGATGTTGTACCAAGCTCTCAATTTGATTAAAATCGATTTTCTCAGAAAATTGTTTTATAGCGATTTTTTGAGAAAATGACAACCCATAAAATAGAATTAAAAAAAAAGAAAATAATTGCTTCATTATTTGATGATATAAAAAGATCAGTAAAATTATCTTTCAAAATTACTGATCTTTTAATTGACAATTTGCTTGAAAAAAAATTTATGGACCTACCGTTACCTCAATTGTATTCTTTGTTTTATCAAGAACGGTATCATTACCCGTATTTATACCATCTCCCCCTTTTATGGAATTCAAGCCAGTAGTAATTTTAGCAATTTGTAATTTGTTTAATGATAATTTTTTTTCTGCTTTTTTCTGCTTTTTCATTTTGAATTGAATTTATTTTTTATAAAAGTAGGGCGTATTTTTAAAAAATTGAATAAATCATTCTCGAAATTTATCAATATCGTATAGATTGAATTCTATAATCCTGTTAATCAAACACTTATGTGTTATTTTCTTTTTCCAGTAATTTAATGTAAAAGGAAGGTAAAGTCCCAGTAGCTCGTCTAAAAGCATTTGAAAATGATTCTGAATTACTAAATCCAACTTCACTTGCAATAGCACTAATTGTGTATTTTCTTAATTTCTTGTCATTTTTCAGTTCTAAAAGAATGTAATTAATTCTCAACTCATTTAAATATTGAGAGAAATTTTTTCCTTTTTCCTCATTTATAAATTTGGATAGATAGTCGCGGTTTGTATCTAAATCTTCAGCAAGTTTACCTAACGTTAGATTGTTTTGTATAAAACCTTTACTACTTTCAAAATGAATGATTTTAGTCTTTATATCGTGGTAATTCTCTTCAGATAAAGAGCTTTTGTTTTTTTGATTATTATTTAATCTATTCTCACTTTCTTCGGTGCGTACTTTACTACTGTTCTCAATTTCTATATTCTCCAGAAGAATAACCGCTTGCTTTTGATACCGTCGTAATCTCTTTCGGGTACGGAAAAATATAACTAATAAGACAAGAACTAATAATGAACTTAAGATAAGAAACAATTGTAGCGAATTGTTTTTATTTGCTAGTTTATTTATTAGCAACTCTTTATCCTGTAATAATATTGGGGTGTCATATTTCTTGTAAATGTCTTTCGCAATATATTTGTTGTTATGAGCCATTACACTATCTGCATAAAACAAGTGATTAATATATTTCAATTGTTCAACCTGCTTATCTTCTTTTTTATAATAATCTATTAATCTTTCATATCCATCACGTGTTACAGGTAGAAATTTATTTAATGCAAAAGACAAGGAGTCAGTCTTTAAAAAGTAATTGATCGCTTCTTTTTCTCTTTGAGTTTGATCGTAAGTCTTGCCAAGGAAATAATAAGAAATTGCTAAATTGTCATAATCCTTATTCTTTAAAAACTCCTTTTCTACGGATAAAAAACTTTTAATCGCTTCTTTATAATTTTTTAAGTAGAAGTTTGAAATGCCATCGGACAGTGTAAAGTAATTGTAATACGTATAATCATTATATTTTTGACATTCTTTTAAACCTATACTAGAGTAAAATTTACTTTTATTATAGTTTTCATTTTTACTGTAGCTGTTTGATAGAGAAAAGATAGATCCTATGTAGTTTTTTGTATTTCCATTATTATTGTTTATTTTGTTTTTTTCATATTGATAATATTCTATAAAGAGAGGAAGCGCTTCCTCATTTTCGCCTGTTGCAGTTTTTAGAATACCAATAAGTTTTTTTACGTAAAAAAATTGATCTTTATTTTTATCTTTCGCCAGTTTTTGTGCTGAAATGAAATAATCGAGTGCATCCGAATACTTAAAGTCATAATATAATAGGGTTCCTTTTATGATATGTGCTTTTGCAGGATATTCATTTGAAATAAAATTTTTCGTCATTTGCAAGAGTGAATCTGCAAAAGGATGTCCATTTTCAGAAGCAAGACCTTTCACATGCGCTAGTTTATAATAACCTTCATAAATTAGATTAGAATTTTTCATCATTTTGCCTTTACGAAGAATTGCATTTGCATATACTTCTGATTTTACATTATCAATTCGAAATACCTTATCATAGGCGTCATTAAGTTCCTTTCCACTTCTATTTTTAAGGGATTCTGGAATCGTAAAACCAACTACACTTTGGCAGAGAATAAGATTGTAACATAGTATAAGGAGAATCGTTAACTGGTTTTTCCACATTTTACAAATTTTTTACAATAGTACAGATTTTAACTACAAATTGTTTGTCAAATATTAAAGTATTTTTTAATTAATTATAAATCAGTGAAGTAAATTCTTGTTTTAACTCTATTTTTATCAATTACCGATTGCATTATACTGAATTTATCAATTTCGACATCTACTTCTTGGAAAAAATATTTAGTAATAGCATTTTTGTCAAATATTAATCAAGCGGTATCCGAAAAGCTTAAAGAGTAGGAAAAAGATAAAATGTTTTTATTATGAAAAAGTTTAAAAAACTTACGAGAATCGAGTTAAAGACTTTAGTTGGAGGGGCTGGTCCATTTGAAGAAAGTATTTTGCTCGATCCAGTTACTTGTCATGTTCATTATAATGGTAATGGGGACATGGCTTATTACGGAGCAGGAGATTGTCATAACCGAGGTGATGGTACCACGTGTAAAACTTATGTCGCCATGGGAGGGAGTTGTTACTAAAAAAATTAAATTAAATTTAGGAGATATTAATCTCCTAAATTTTACCTATTAAAATGAAATTAAAATTATTTTTATTATTTTTATTTATGTGTAAGTTTTCTTATGCTCAAGATATTAGAGTTTTTTATAAAATGAGTTATAAAAGTGACTCCACTACAAGTAAATTGTACGATAAAATTATGATTTTAGATAGCAACAAGGATTATGACTTGTTCCACTCATATCAGATGTACAAAAGTGATTCTATTACGGAAGCAAGTAATAAAAAATCATTTGAAAGTGGTGAAAAATTCATGGATTACGATTTTACTGTTAAAATAGATCGCAACAAAAAGGTAATTGATAAGTTTTATAGAATTCTTTTTGGGAACGTTTTTAAAACAAGTGAGAATATAACAATGCTGAATTGGAAAGTAGAATCTGCAATAAAACAAATTGGTAATTTTAACTGCCAAAAAGCTACATTGAGCTATAAGGGACGTGAATGGATCGCTTGGTTTACTGCCGATATTTCATTGCAAAAGGGACCGTATGTATTTCATGGATTGCCTGGATTAATTATTTATATGGCAGACACCAAGCATAATTTTGAATTTATGTTTGAAAAATTACAAAACAATAAAACAATTTTATTCAATGAAAAAACGGCAACTTTAATTAGCAAATCTCAACTTAAAAAACTTTATCTCGATTTTTATTATGACCCATTTAAAGAAGCTAAATTAAGTCATGATGGAATTAGAATTGAAACAGATACGGGTGAAGTAAAGAATCCAAACTTTCGTAATATGACAGACAGGGTACAGTCAGATATAAAGCGATACAATAATCCCATTGAATTATCTGAAATTATAAAGTTTCCATAAGGATTAATCCTACCAAAGATAGTCTTACAAAAAATATTATTTAGGTGTTTTGGATAATCAATCTGTATTTAGACTGAACAAGCAAAACTATTAGATTCATTTTCTGAAATTAAGAGTAGAGTATGAAGTTCAAAGCAGGAGATGAGAATGCTAATGCTGTTGGCATGATGTTAAAGCAGTTAACGCGAAATATTCAAAAACAGATGAGAGAAATCAACAATCCGATTGAATTAAATCATAAAGTAGGATATGAATAATACAATGAATCTCGAAAAATTGCTTGATCGTTTTAAATTAGATAAACAAGAGTTTTTTTTCCAATTACAATCTCACCCTAATTATCCATCAGTATTAGCTTTTTCAGATACTCTTAATTTTTTAAATGTTAAAAATGACGTATATGAAATAGAAAAAGAATATTGGCGGGAGTTACCTGACGAATTTATTACTATTTATAAAAGCCACTTTTCTTTGATTAAAAAAGAGAAAAAAAGTTACAATGTATATTCGGATGAAGTGGTTAATATTTTAGAAAAGGATCTTTTAGAGCACTCTCAAAACCTTGTCATACTTTTTGAGCAAAATAAAACACCTAATTACTTGCCAAAAAAATCTATAAAATATACCTTCTTTTTTTTTATTTTATTGGTTTTGTATGTCATCTATAATTTTTTGCAAAAAAATTGGGTTGGTTTTACCTTCAATATAGTTTCAGTTATTGGACTTTATATTTCCTCTGAAATTTTTTCTGAAAAATTTGGTAAAATTTCAACAACTCTAAATTCAATTTGTGGACATACAGCGAACAAAACAAATTCTTCCTGCAATAAAATCATAAATTCTGATTCGATTAATATTTTTGGTTTAAAACTTTCAGATTTCAGTTTAATCTATTTTGTAACAATTGTTATTTTAGGATTGCTTTTACCAAATACCAGTGTACTCTTGCAGATTACATCTTGGGTTACTGTTGTGGCCATTTTTTATTCACTCTATATTCAGATTTTAGTCGAGAGATCTATTTGTAAAATTTGTCTATTCATTATATCTCTTTTAATTTTTCAAATTATTTTAAGCAGGTTTTTCGTTGCAGTTCCTATTTCTTCACTTGCAATTTTAGCTAGTCTTCTCATTTTTACGGTTGTGTTTATTGGAACAATTTACATTAATGAATTATTGAAAAAAAATGATTCATTAGGAAAATCTAATCTAAAAAATCTTAAATTTAAAAGGAATTATGATGTTTTCAAAAGGGAACTTACAGAACAAAAAAGAATTCCTTTTAAGAATAGTACGGGCGGTTTTTTCGTGGGTAACCCAGATGCTAAATTGCATATTTCTATTGTTTCCAATCCTTACTGTGGGTTTTGTAAAGAAGCACACATAATATTGGAAAAACTCTTAGCGAATTACCCGGACGATATTTCAGCTCAAATTAGATTTAATTATTTCCCCGAAAATGAATCAGAAAAATCTCAAAGATTAATGGAAACTCTTTATTCTAGCTACTCAAATAAAGGAGCAGAAGAGTTTTTAAATGCATTGCATTATTGGTTCAAAAATAAAAATGAGGAAGCATTTTTTGAAAAATATAAAAATCTGGACACTTTAAATATGAAAGATATTATAAATTCATCACTAGAAAATAAAAAATTCGGATTAAACTTTACTCCAAACATCATATTGAATGGTTACCCATTTTCGGATAAATATGATCGAGAGGATTTATTCTATTTTATTGATGAACTGCTTGACGATGAGCAGGTGGTAAACGGATAATAAACTTTAATAATATTGAGCCACTGCTTTATTTACAAACTATATTTTTATTTTCTTAAAATAAAAAAAACACAAACAATTTCTTTACAATACACCAGAAAATTTATTATATTTTTGATTCGGATTTTCACTATTTCAATTTATAAATCTTTTAAAATCGTGTTTTAAAAAACGATAAATATCAGATATATAAATGATTTATATCCCAATATTTATCAATTTCGATATACTCTTTATTTTTTCATCAAATATTAATTTTATGTTTGAACTGTCAATAAAGACAAATAATTAAACATTTTTATTATGAAAAATTTAAAAAAACTTACGAGAAATGAGTTGAAGACTGTTTTAGGAGGTTTTGAACAACCAACAGGAGACTACAAATGTTGTTGGAAAGGCACTGATAATTGTAGTTCAACAGTGAGTCATGATCATGGGACTAACGGTGAGTTGAGCTGTGTAAAAGGTGCCGTATTAACTCCAGCCTAACCTATTCGATTGCTTTCATAGAATTATGAAAGCAATCTTTATTTTCTAAAATTTAAAAATAAATGCTTGATGATTAATAATCTTAAAAAAAAATTATTTCTATTTCTGATGTTTCAATTTGTATCCTATTTCGGGCAATCAAATAGGTTTATTTATGAATATAAATTTATAACTGATTCTACGCAATCAAATATTATATCTCAGGAGGTAATGTTTTTGGACATCACAAAAAATGAATCCTCGTTTTATAGTTATCAAAAGTATCACAGTGATTCAATCCTTCTAGAAGACAATAAGAGAAGGGTTTTTAGTATGCCACCAAATGTAAATTTTATTAATTTTAGAGTCCTTAAAAAGGATAATAATAATTTAATTCAAACAGTTACAAATGTCGGAGGAAATACATTTATAGTTTCGGATAATCATCATTTAAATTGGAAAATTTTAAATGAAACTGATTCAATTTTGAATTACAATGTAAATAAGGCTGAAGTTCTTTTCGGGGGAAGACGATGGATCGCTTGGTTTACGAGTGATATCCCTTTTTCTGACGGGCCTTATAAATTTCACGGATTGCCAGGATTAATTCTTCAGATAGAAGATGTTACAAAAAGCCATTGTTTCAGAATTGTTGGAATAAAAAATATAGACAAAATAATAGAATATCCTAAAATTCCTAATGCTAAATCGCCTATTAGTATTAATCAAAAGGATTACTATAAATTATACAGAAATCATCGGGAAGACCCGCTAAAAAATTTACGAGGTAAGTATCCTGACCAAGTGGATGAAGAAGGGGGTTTTAAGACAGGCGATCAAGTTTTCAGAGAAAGTGAAAAGCTTTTCAAAGACAGAATAAAAAAAGATAACAATGTAATTGAAATATATTTACTTAAATGAGGATATTAAGTTTGAACTGTCAATAATGGCAAATAATTAAGAAGATTTTATTATGAAAAATTTAAAAAAACTTACAAGAAAGGAATTGCAAAGCTTAAAGGCAGGACATAATTTAGAAGAGTCCTTTGATGGTGGTGAATTAGAGAAGTGCGGTCCAACTTGGTGTGCAGAAGGGAGAAGATGTTGTTATCATAGTGGCGGTGGACTCTACTACTGCGGACAAAATGGTACTTGTGATTAATGAAATCTTCCATGTTATCATTAACATCAAAAGACTGTACACAACTAGTGTTCAGTCTTTAATTTTTTTTTAAAACTAATTATTAATTAGACTCATGAAAACAATTGTAATTTTTATTTTTATTTCTATTTTTTTATTTAATCAAGCTTTTGGTCAATGTCAAATTTTTACTTATCAATACCAATTTATACCAGATTCTACATCAACAGAAAATAAGGTTTCTCAACTAATGATTTTAAACATTAATAAAAATCAATCGGAGTTTTATGGTTTAGAAAAAATGAAAATTGATTCCACACTTTTAGATAGAAGAATTAGGGGAAACAATGATCCCCGATATACTCAAAGTGAATATATTACGACGTACAGAATTCTTAAATATCGAAATGATAAAACAATTGATCATAAGCTTACTTTAGGAGTGTCGCCATATGTATTAAAAGATGATAGAGAAATTAAATGGAAATTAGAATCAAAATTTGCTGAAATACTAGGGTATAAAGTTCAGAAGGCAACAACCACTTTTGGAGGTAGGAAATGGATCGCTTATTTTACAAGAGATATTCCTTTTACCGATGGCCCCTACAAGTTTCGTGGATTACCTGGACTTATTTTAAAAGTTGAAGATGAAAACTACCAACATGAATTTGAATTAATAGGAGTGAAAAATTCAACTGAAAACTTTGTCTATCCAACCTCAGTGAGTTTAAAAGACTTACCGACGATAGACTATAAAATGTTTAAAAGGAAGTTTAAAGAATACCGCGATAATCCAGCAGCAGATTTGTTGGGAAGCATTCCAGATCAAGTTGATCGTAATGGGAATATGAAAACAGGAACTGAACTTTGGTTAGAAATTTCTAAGAAAGAAAAAGATAAATTAAAAAAAGATAATAATATTTTAGAAATTGATTTATTAAAATGATTTTTTTATAAACTGTACATTATTGAAAACAAGGGAAGATTACACTACCTCCTTTAAATATAACCTTAGATTCCTTTATTGAGAAAATAAATTTAACAATAATATAAATGCACATATAAAACCAGACGATAGCAGAGTGTTTTTTTCTGATCGCCTAGGAATAAATTATTTTACAAAACATTGTTCATTAGCAATTTATAAAAATAGAAAAGCCCAAATTTATCAATTTCGATATGCTTTGTTTGCATAATGCCTAGGAAATATTCACATTTGGGAAGTTAAAATAGCGGTATCCGAAAAGCTTTTTTAGAGTAGGAAAAAATAAAATATTTTTATTATGAAAAATTTAAAGAAAATGAAAAGAGAGGATTTGAAAAAAATTATTGGAGGGAAAGAATATCCAGACATGTGTCATGGAGACTCAGATTGTGCTGCGTATGGTTTGTCTTGTGGTTTATTTGAAGGTCATGACACTAACGGTTACTGGGTGGCGCAAAGATGTATCTAAATTAATGTAAGAACTTATTATCTCCCCATTTTTTATTATATTGTATTAAATATGGGGAGCTTTTTTTATATTTAAAAAATGAAACGGAAACGAAATTACTTCCATTTAATATTATGGTTGATGTTTTTTTGCTACAGTGTTAATGGGGCTGCGCAAAATTCCAGCATTTCCTATGAACTTATTTATAAACCCAATCCGGTTCAAAAAGACAAAATAAAAAAGCAGCAATACAAGCTCGATATTTTACATGGGAAATCAATTTTCCGAACGGAAACGCGCAGAGAATCTGACTCGCTAATAAAAAAAATAGGATTTGGAACGGGCTACAATACAAATCCTAATTACGAAATGTATTTTGTAAAAGAGCTGAATAATAATGTTTTTAAAAAGCATTTTGTTTCACCAATGAGCCGTGACAAATTTTTCATTAAAATAGATGATCAGTTAAAATGGAAAATTCTACCTGAAACTATGGTAATAGCAAATTTTAATTGTCAGAAAGCAGAAGTAGAATATGGAGGTAGAAATTGGTCGGCGTGGTTTACGAAAGAGATACCAGTTTCAGAAGGTCCATATTGTTTTCACGGCCTACCGGGTCTTATTTTGCAGATTCAAGATGACCAAGAAGATTACGTTTTCAAAGCCACTGAAATAAAAAAATTAGCGAATAATTTTTTGTATGAAATAGACCTTGGCAAACAAATAACTTGGATCCAATTTAATAAGATATTACAAGATTACTTTGATAGTCCATACAATTTTGCAAAAGCGAAAGGGATGAAAGTTGTTAAAGATAACGGAAGCGGTGGAACTATGGAAATTGATTACCGAGCAAGGACAAAGGAAACCCAAGAAATGCTGCTAGAAAACAACAATCCGATTGAGTTGAATCATAAGTTAGAATATAAATAACAAGAGAATTACTCTTAATTTATTCGCTCTTTTCTTTCCACTTTTCATCAACTTGTTTGCGTATTATAGGCAAATATTATCGCAGAGGCATCCCTTTACAAGAAATACGAGATCGATCCGAAACAACAAGAAAAGGAAGCATCCTTTTTAGGTATAAACGACACTGCAAAAAATTTAGGATTTAGAAATTTGATTACAATACAAGAATTTAAAACTTAAATACAAGAAAATTAATAAATTTTCTGAGCTTGGTTTTCACTATTTCAATTTATAAATCTTTCAACACCGTATTTTACAAAACATTAAATATCAGATATATAAATAATTTATATCCCAAGATTTATCAATTTCGATATACTTTTTTATCTTTCTTCAAGTATTAATTTTAAGTTTGAAATGTCAATAATGACGAATAATTAAAACATTTCTATTATGAAAAAATTAGCAGGCATGAAGAAAGGATTTTCTTCATTGGAAAACAAAAAATTGAGAGATTTACGTACTATTAGAGGCGGAGAAGATTCAGTTAGAACAGCTCCATCTAATGCAGTGGGTGAAGGGTGTGCAGATGAAGATGTTTATACCGATGCAGGAGGCACCAGAGATAATTGGCAATATAAAGCTAGGCTAACAGCTTGTGATCATCCTTTTTATTAAACAAAAGAAAGGGTGGAAGTTCTACCCTTTCTTATTTTTTAGTTTATTCAGTGCTAAATTTTAATGTAATTTTCTTCTATTTTTATAAAATGGGTAAATTTATTTCTTTATGTGTTTTTATGAAAAAGTGTTTAATTGTAACTTCTCTATTTCTAATAACATTTTTGTTTGGACAAAAAATGAGTTTTGTTTATGAAATGAAATATAGATTAAATAAAAAAAATCCTGACAAGTTTATTACTAATACAATGATTTTAGATTTTTCAGATAATAAATCCATATTTAGAAGTAAAGTCGATAGAATTTCAGATTCTTTAAAAATGAATAATGGATCATCAAAAATATATTCTTCAAATTTTGAAAATCAATTTTATATAAAAAAAAATTTAATAAATAGTGATATCGCAAATATAATCACAAATAGCGAATTCATATATCGTATTGAAATACAAGAGGTTTTAAAATGGGAAATTTTATCTGAAAAGAAAAAAATAGGGAATAATAACTGTCAGAAAGCTTCAGTCAATTATGGTGGAAGAGAATGGACAGCTTGGTTCACAAATGATATTTCAATTAATGATGGTCCGTATATTTTTAATGGCTTACCTGGGCTAATAGTTTCAATAGTTGATAAAGATAAAGATTATGAGTTTAATTTGATTGAAATTAAAAAATCCTCAAACTTATTTGACGTTAAAAAGAACACTATAAATATTGATTGGAATAAATTTGAACAATTAGCAAAAACATATTATGAAAATCCTAATTCTTCTTTGCAACAAAAAATTAAAAGTTATAAATATTATAGATATCAAGATGCAAAAGGAAATGATATTGAGCTAAATTTAAAAGAAATGAACAAGGGACAACAGGATTATATAAAAAGCACAAACAACCCGATAGAACTCAATCATAGAATTGATTACTAAAGATAATTTTTTAATTATTATTTATGATATTAATTATTTCCGATACAAAAGAAAACACAACAAATGAAGTTATAAAATGGTTGGTTCTAATGGATAAAGATTTCATTAGAGTTAATGAGAGTGAATATTTTGAAATAATAATGAAAGATGATAAGCTAGCTCTGCAAAGTGATAAAAATTATTTTTTTTTAGATGATATAGTAAGCGTCTGGTACAGAAGAGGTGGAATTAAATTTAAACGTTTACGTTATAATAATGAGGCCGTAGATTTACACATGAATGAAGTTCAACATTGGCTCGAAGATTATGTTCTAAATATAATTGAATCTAAACCTCACATAAATAAACAATCTAAAGTATATTTTAATAAACTTTTAGTTTTAGAAAAAGCAAAAAATGTTGGTTTGGATATACCTAAATATTTTTTATCAAATAAAATAAATAAATTATTGATAGGAAAAACGATAGTAAAACCTCTTGCTGGAAACCCAATGTTACAATCAATTACTGAAGATAAAGATGCAATGATGTATACTAATGTCGTTGATAAATTGATTGATAATGATGTGTTTATTTCTTTTTTTCAAGAGAAGATTGATAAAGATTTCGAAATACGAATATTCTATTTAAATGGAATTTGTTGGTCTACGGCAATATTTTCTCAAAATGACAACCAGACAAAAGTTGATTTTAGAAAATACAACGACGATAAACCAAATAGAAATGTACCCTATTTAATCCCAAAAGAGATTGAGAGGAAATGCCAAAAACTTATGAAAATACTCGATTTAAATAGTGGTTCATTAGACTTTATTAAGACAGGCAATCAATATTTTTTCTTAGAAGTTAATCCAATCGGTCAATTTTTAGCACATTCGGACAATTGTAATTATAACTTGGATAAAATTATAGCAAGTAATTTATGAAAAACATAATTCAAGAAAAAAATTTACTTCCACTTACCTTTCAATATTTAGAGGTTTTTGAAAAGGAAAAATTTAAAGTAAGTAATAATATTGTTTTCTACGTAAAATGTGAAATGTGTTCGACAGATTTTTACAAAAGAACAAAACCTAATAAAAATCTAACAAGATTAATATGACATTTTTTAATTTTTTTAGTAATATTCTAATAACAAAAGGAGCCACTAGAATTCTGATTTCTGATTTGCAAAGAAATATTTCAGAATTACATTCACTAGAGTTCAACGATATCCTTGAAGAATTAAAATATAATTCAATCGAAGATATAAGTATGAATTTTGATCTAAAATCCAAAAAAGAATTTCAAAAATATTTAGATTTTTTATTAAATAAAGAGTATGGTTTTATTACAGAAAATGATTGGGATAAAAATTTCCCTCCGCTTTCTTACGAATATATAAATTCTAGTTCAATTTCTAATTTATTTGCTAAAATTAGTGATATTTCATTTCTTCAAAAGATAAAACAATCCATTGAAAAACTTCAAGTACAACATCTTATTATCCATTTTGACAAAAAATTAAGTTTAGCAGAGATAGTTGGCATAGATAGAATATTTGAAAAATCTATTCTCCAAGGCATAGAAATCTATTCTCATTATCATAAAGCTATTAACTCCACATTTATTAATGATTTGAATCTCAAAACTGCTAGAATTTATAATTTAGTTTTTTATAATTGTAATGAAGCTCCATTTCAAGTCGAAGATAAGTATAGGTTCGATTTAACATTTACTAATCAAAGCATTAAAATGAATTCTTGTGGTAAAGTAGATTTAAAATATTTTAATACCAATCTACCAAAGGTTTTAGAAGCCATTAACCACAACTCTTGTCTCCACAAAAAAATTTCAATTGATTCTGAAGGAAATATCAGAAATTGCCCGTCAATGCCTCAAAGCTTTGGTAATATAAAAGACACATCCCTCGAAGAAGCTTTAAACCACAAAGATTTTAAAAAATACTGGAACATAGCCAAAGACGAAATAGAAGTATGCAAAAATTGCGAGTTCCGTTACATTTGTACAGATTGTCGTGCTTATACCGAACAAACACATAAAAATAAAAATGGTTTAGATATTTCCAAACCACTTAAATGCGGTTATGATCCCTATATTGGAGAATGGGAAGAATGGAGCACCAATCCATTAAAAGAAAAAGCAATCAAGTTCTACGGTATGCAAAATTTGGTAAAAAAATAAATGAAAATTAAAACCTTCCCTTTCTACAAACAACCCGACACCAAAGACTGTGGACCAACATGTCTTAGAATCGTCAGTAAATACTATGGTAAAACCATTCCCTTACAACAAATCCGTAACCTTTCAGAAACCACAAGAGAAGGAAGTTCTTTACTTGGTTTAAGCGACGCAGCGGAAAATCTAGGTTTTAGAAGTTTAGGAGTTCAGGTAGATTTCAACACGTTGGTAGAGGAAGTTCCCCTTCCGTGTATCGTACATTGGAACAAGCAACATTTTGTAGTTGTTTATAAAATTGATAAAACAGGAAAAGTTTATATTTCAGATCCAAGTTATGGTTTAATCACCTATGAAAAAGAAGAATTTATCAAATTTTGGATTGGGGAAAATGCCACCGAAAATACAGAAGAAGGAATTGCCCTTTTATTAGAAACAACCCCCGCTTTTTTCAAAAATGAATTTGACGAACAGGAAAGCAAAGCCAGCTTTTCTTTTCTTTCAAGGTATCTTTTCAAATACAAATCCCTTGTTTTTCAGTTGGCAATGGGTTTATTGGCAGGAAGTTTAATGTCGCTGATACTTCCGTTCCTTACCCAAAGTATCGTAGATGTGGGAATTCAAAACCAAGATTTGAATTTTATTTATTTGGTTTTGCTCGCACAAGTAATGCTTTTTCTCGGAAGAATGGGCATCGAAGTCATCCGAAGCTGGATCCTACTCCATCTCTCTACAAGAATCAATATTTCCATTATCTCCGATTTCTTTATCAAGCTGATGAAACTTCCCATCAGTTTCTTCGATACCAGAATGACGGGAGATATTATGCAGCGTATTAACGACCATCACAGGATTGAACAACTCTTAACCAATTCTTCACTCAATACTTTATTTTCGCTAGTCAATTTGATTATTTTCAGTATTGTATTGCTGTTTTATGATTACAGATTATTTTTAGTTTACTTAATCGGTGCGGTTTTATATGTTGTTTGGATTACTTTTTTTCTCAAAAAAAGAAAAGAACTCGACTACAAAAGGTTTTCCCAAGTTTCCCAAGAACAAAGTAAAGTCATTGAATTGATTAATGGAATGCAGGAAATAAAAATGCACAATGCCGAAAAACAGAAACGTTGGGGTTGGGAGTTTTTGCAGGTTAAATTATTTAAAATTCAAATAAAATCCCTTTCATTAGAGCAATGGCAATCTGTTGGTGGAAATTTCATCAACCAAATTAAAGATATTTTGGTGAGTTTTCTTTCCGCAAAATTGGTTTTGGAAGGAAATCTTACTTTGGGAATGATGCTTTCCGTACAATACATTATTGGGCAGTTGAACAGTCCTTTAATGCAGCTGATTGATTTTATTAAGCAAACACAGGATGCCAAAATTTCTTTGGAAAGATTAGGTGAAATACATGATAAAGAAGATGAAGAAAATGCTGATGAACAATATACTTCCGAAATTCCGCAACAAGATATTGAAGTACAAAATCTCTCCTTTCGATACGTTGGTTCAGATGCTTTTGTTTTTGAAAATCTGAATCTGAGTATTCCTTATCAAAAAACTACAGCCATTGTCGGAGCAAGCGGAAGCGGAAAAACAACCTTACTAAAATTATTAATGAAATTTTACGAACCAAACGAAGGTGAAATAAAATTAGGAAATACCAAACTCAAAAATATTTCTCCAAGAACTTGGCGGGATCATTGCGGAGTTGTTATGCAGGAAGGTTATGTTTTTAATGATACCATTGCCCAAAACATTGCTGTTGGCGAAGATTATATTGATAAAAATAAATTGCGAAAAGCCGTTGAAATTGCCAACATTAAAGATTTTGTAGAAGGTTTGCCGTTAAGTTACAATACAAAAATTGGCAATGAAGGAGTTGGAGTAAGCGGCGGACAAAGACAAAGATTATTTATTGCAAGAGCAGTTTATAAATCTCCAGAATATATTTTCTTCGATGAAGCGACGAGCGCTTTAGATGCCAATAACGAAAAAGTAATCATGGAAAATCTTGAAAATTTCTTCAAAGGAAAAACGGCTATTGTGATTGCTCATCGATTATCAACCGTAAAACACGCCGATAAAATCGTAGTGTTGGATAGAGGAAAAGTTGTGGAAGAAGGCAATCACTCAGAATTAGTGGCAAAAAAAGGAGAATATTACCGACTTGTTAAAAATCAATTGGAACTTGGAAACTAAAAAAGACCTATTAGATAATTTAGAACTGCGGTCAGAAAACGTGCAGGACATTCTCACGCAACCGCCACATTGGATGATCCGATGGGGAAATTCACTTATTTTGGTGATTTTGGGAATGATCATTTTAATGAGTTATTTCATCAAATACCCCGAATTTATTCCTGCTTCAATTATTGTTACCTCTCAGAATCCACCAGAAAAATTAGAAGCAAGAATTAATTCTAAAATCGAAAAAATATTTATTAAAAATCAACAAGAAGTAAAAAAGAATGAGATTTTGATGGTTTTGCAATCCACTTCAAATTATCAGGATGTTTTAAAACTCAAAAAGTTGGTAGATTCTATTTCTCCCAATCAAATTTTCTCATTTCCTATTAATGAAACTTCAAGATTCAAATTAGGAGAATTACAAAGTGATTACAATACTTTTGCAAAAGCTTTTCGGGACGAAAAATTATTTACACGACTTCAACCTTATGCGCCAGAAAATTTAGCCGCTAATCAAGGAATTTCTGAATATAGAGGAAGAATTTCTACGTTAAGACAACAAAAAAATCTAGAGCTTGCAAAATATGAATTGAGTAAAAAAAATTATCAGCGTTCGCAGGAATTGTTTAATCAAGGAGTCATTGCTGCGATGGAATTGGAAAACGAAAAAATAAAATTCCTTCAAGCACAACAGAATTTAGAAAACATCAATATTTCTTTATCTCAAATGGAAGAAGGAATTTCTAACCTGAATAAGACCAAAAGCGGAGCTTCCATCAATACTGAAAAAGATAAAATCACTTATTCTTCGCAAACTTTGCAATTATTTGAGCAGTTGAGAAAATCACTGAAAGATTGGGAACAAAATTATTTGCTCATTTCTTCTACAGACGGTATTGCAAGTTTTCAACAATTTTGGGGAGAAAACCAGTTTATAAAATCCGGCGATGCCGTTTTGTCTATTTTGCCGAAAGATAAAGCGGCTGTTGTAGGGAGAATGTTGGTTCCATCAGCAAATTCCGGAAAAATTGCCCAAGGACAAAAAGTTTTAATAAAATTAGATAATTTCCGTTATCAGGAATTTGGCATCGTAGAAGGAAAGGTTCAAAATATTTCCTTGACTCCCGATAAAGATGGTAATTATTACGTGGATGTTGTTCTTCCGAAAGGGTTGAAAACTTCGTACAACAAGCAACTACCATTCGACAAAGAACTCAAAGGTAACGCCGAAATTGTAACTCAGGATTTAAGATTGATTGAAAGATTCTTTTATCAGATTAGAAAATTGTTGGGGTATCAAGTTTAAATAAGTACATCAATATTAGCTTTTTGATTGTATTTTTCATGCGCAACCGCAAAAATTGTACTTTTACAATTCAAAAGATATTTGCTTGTTTGCAAATTCAAAATCATTTTCAAAGGTATATTTGAACAATCGATAAATTCTAAAAAAACAAAATGAGAAAATTATTATTTTTTTTGGCAATATCATTTACATCGTTTGTATTCGGTCAAACCAATTGTGAATCTCTCAAGAAAGAAAACGAAACGTTGCAATCGACAAACAAAACTTTATCATCAGAAAATGAATATTTTAGAAAAGCACTTGATATTAACAAGCCTATTCTTGATATTGAAAAAGAAAATTCGTCATTCAAAATAACAAAAGTCGTTGGGAATAAAGCCGAAAAAAGCATAGCAATTACATTTCTTGTTTAAGCAAAAGATGAGAACAAGAAAATGTCGATTACCGATGTCACTATTATCGATATTGAAGGAAATGATTACAAAATAGATTTTTATAAATCCAGCTCACCTCATCCGGATTTAGTATTGAATGTACCGATTAAATTAACGTTTTCATTCAAAGATGTAAAAAATGAACCATTATTTCTCAAACTTTTCAGGTTCAAAACAAATTCGAATTCTGAGAAAAGTCCTCTCGGAGGAATAAGATCTAATATTGAACTACGTGATATAAAAGTTCTTTGGAATTAATAATACATTGAATACTAAAATTCAAGGTATTAAAATATAGACTCGCAACCTCTTTTCAAAAACATCATCAGCCAAAGCCCGGAATGTTTTAGAAATGTGGTTGCTCCAATTTTCGCAAAAATGCGTTTTCGACCAAAGGGAGAAATTGCATTTTTGCCGCCCGCCTCAATAGCTATCGGGGTTTTACGGTTTGTTTTACAACTTTATAGGTTGAGATTGAAAGCTTTTCAGATTAAGGAAGAAACCTCTGTTTTCAGTCATTCCGTTGCGGAAAAGATTCCATAACAAAGAACTTCCCATTTGTGCCAATGTTGAGTTGATATACAAATCCTGCTTTTCCAATGCTTCCGCCAAACTACAACTTGGTGTATCATCTTCTAATTCAGAAATCTTTAAAAGTTCGCCAAATTCTTCCGTTACAAAAGGTAAATTGACAACCGCTTCATATTTATCGGAACTGGGTTGTTTGATATTTCCGATTGTGGAAAGCAAAACCTGCCCCGAATATTGGCTATTCCCAAAATCCATCCAATATTTGCATTGATTTCTGTATAATCTCCTACCCTCTTTTAATTCATTTAGAATTTCAGCAATTTCAAAACGAGATTTTACATTATCCACACACGAAATATAAATTGCAGACTGCATATTATTCTGTACTCTTCCCAAATCATTTTTTTCAAATTTGTGGGTTTCTGCTTTCCAATTCGTTCCGAAAAAACGATTAATTCTATTGATTAGCGCAACGGATTTATGCAATCCCAACTCACTTTCTGCAAATAATTGTCTTCCCAAATTCGCGTCAGTAATCACATCATCATCCCATAATCTTACCGATAACCCAGCATGATTCAGTTCGGTTAAAGCATGGTTCATTCTTGCCAAAGCCGTTAAAACCTGCGAACCTGTTCCGCCTGCTCCGATTAAATTTACCGTTACAGGATTGGTAGGATTGAGCAAATCGTTATCGGTAAAATGGACTTTTATTTTTTCTGAATTTATCATTGCAATAATTCTTTTAATGTTCTGTTATTTTTTACTAAAATTTCTTTCGGGAAAATTTCTTTTGTTTCAATCTGATTTTTCCAAAGATTCACGCAATTTTCTTTTATCGGATTATGATTATGCATCAAATGGCTGAAATATGAATTGAAAAAATAATGCTCCCAACTTTCGGTAAATTCTTCCAAAGAAGCGGAGTTTTTAATTTTCACATCCACCGTTCCCATGCAAACATTTCCGTTTTCATACACATTGAAAAATGGAGCGTGGAAAAGTGGTGTATTTTCTTCGGGGCGTTCATCAGTTTCTAAAGCGAAAATTTTTAAATTCTGTTTATTAGCAATCCAGAGAAGTGACGGAACATTTGATTTTCCGTTGGGAATATTCAGATTTTTCACAAAAAACAAATCTCTATCCTGCGCTTGGGTAAACCAAACTACTTTTCCGTTTTCGGATGAATTGATGTGAAGGATATTTTGAGAAATAATTCCTTTCGGTTTTAGAAAATCTTTATCCTTTTTATTCTGAATATTGAGAGTTTTAGAAAGTCTTTGTGCTTCTCTCACAGTCAAAGGATGCGCGTTGACTGGATTTCCGCATTTATCCATATCGAAAAACTCCACATAAGTTTCTGAATTTGGACTTTCAGTTTGATAAAAAACCAATGCCGATTTTGGGTGATAGAGTGTCCCAAAATTGTTAGTAATATCAATGATTTCGTTTTCAGTTTTATCATTTTTCATATCGTTAATTTTTATTCTTTTGATTTTATTTAATGAAATACATTCATTTTTCTTGAAATTAACTTCCTAATACTGTTGAAAGTTGAATTAAAATCTCAAACAGACGGTTTTCAAAATCAAGACTATTTTTACTAATATCACTTCCGTTAAAAGCTTTAAAAATCATTGGTTCTTGCAATTCTGAATATTCGTTGAACTCATTATTTATACAGCCGATAAGATTTTGATAAACCCATCCTTTATCATCAGCAAAAAAAGAAACATATTTATCCATTGAAACAACCGTTTCTTCATTGTAATATTCCTCTCCTTCCCTATTTTCTTGTTTCGGAACATTATTAAAATGAGCATTTCTGAAATAACGTTCTTCGGGATAATCGTTATAAAGCTGAAATACCTTTTTTGAAAGTTGAAAGCACTCTTCATCAAAATCGTCTTTGGGTTTAAATTTTTCAAGCCGTTTCCCAAATATTTCTAAATTTTTTCGGTGCGAAATTTTCTGCTCCATCAAATCCCCAATCATTTCTGATTGTTGAAGTTCTTTTTTATAGAGATGATTTTCGTCTATTTCTTCGTCCTGGTCAAGCCAATCCGCCAGCATTTCATAATTCCAATACAGATAAGAATTTTCTTGTCGGTAATATGGAATATCAGCATTTCGGTATAAATAAAAACAAACAGACAAAAGTAATTGAGCTGATTTTTTTCTTTTTTTATCTTTTAGCATATTATAAAGCGGAATGACTGGAATGTAAAAAAGGGTTGAGGCTGTACTGCATCTTTCTTCACTGATGAAATAGGTTTTGTTCTCTTTCTGAATTAATCGAATATTATCCCAATTTTTGATTTTGCTTTTCAATTGTTTTTCAGTATCAAACAGTGAAAGCGCAATATTATAAGGATATTCAAACTCTTTTGTTGGCATTGGGTTTATTCCATAGTGATTTGCCAATCGGGAAAGAGATTGGTAAAAATCCCTTTCCGTTTTGGTAATTTTTCTGCCATTTTGTTGAGTTGTTGCAGTTTCATCTTCTTTCAGTTTTGGCAGAAAAGTAGTTTTCAGAAAACCATTGGAAGTTTCTTTATCGGAACTGATTTCCTTTGGTCTTTTTGGATTTCTGAAGTGTCTTTTTCCTGTTTCATCCAATCTGCAAATTCTCCCAATTGTCGGTGAAGTTGCTTCTGTTTTTTTTCTTCGGGTGGTTTTATTACTCCCGATATGGTTTTGGGTTGCATTCATTTTTATTTTGCTGTTAATTATTTGCAAATGGCGATTGACTTTAAAGTTATTTGCTAAAAGCCAATCGCAAGAAGCATTTTAGCCTTTTGTTCCCATCACGCTTTCAAATTTGTACTGAATCGTATCATCTTTAATTTGCGGTACAGAAACTTTGGCATTAGTTAGAATTGGGTACGAATTGGCATAAAAATTCATCACGGATTCTACACTCCATTTCGGTTCGGGATCGGTCAATCGGATTTCTTGCCCGTTGTCTTTGATAATAAAAACTCTTTCTAATTGGGTTGCTAATAACATAACTTTTTGATTTTTAAATTAAATTTTAGGACTGGTTTTCAGTAAAAAGACTTGGCGCAAAATGTCTTTCACATTCATCCTGTTTTTTACGGATAATTTCAGCGTAATCGGGAAATTCCGAAACTTTGGGAAGTGCAGACCAAGCTTCTTTGTACTTTTCTTCTTTTTCAAGTTCTTCGGCTTTCAGCAAAGCATCTTTAAACTTTTTCTCTTTGGCTTCCTTATCTTTTTGCTCCTTATCGGATTTTCCCTTTTCCATTGCCGAGTTCTTTTTGGTTTCTTCGAGTTGCTTCATAAAACTTTCCATATCCACCATTAATCCCGAAGCAGTTTGTAGCGGTGTAGTTATACTTTCAAAAAAACCGTTGTCCAATTCTTCCGCTGTTCCTCGTAAATTCAAGGGTGGAATAGTTTTCCTCGCTTCGTCCCCGCATTGCTCGTTTTTGAGCAATACGGAAACAACATAATTGTTTTCTGTGGTTTGGGTAAATGTGATTTGTAAATCACCTGTAAGGTTGATATTGGCTATTTGTCTGAAAAAATTAGTTTGCATTTTCGTTAAATTTTAGATTATAAATTTTGAATTTTAAATGATTGTTTGTGTTCAATTAATGAAAACTAAAACGGTAAATCATCCTCTGTTTCATCAATCAAAGCGGTTGCATTTTGAGGTTTTGCCGTTGGTTGTTCTTCCATATCAATTTTTTTTCCACCTCCGTGTAATTTGATGTTTGAAGTGTGGAAATTCAATCCCGAGCGGATTTCTCCGTCTTTTCCAATCCACGCACTCGAACTTACTCTACCCGAAAGCTCCACCAAAGCACCTTTGGTAAGGATTTTTGCTACGTTTGCGCTAATCCAATAGGAGCAATTATAATAACTCGTTTGTTCTATGCGTTCGCCTTGTTTGTTTTTGTAGCTGTCATTGATGGCTACTGAGAAATTCACGACTTTTTTGTCATTTTTCAAAGTGTTGATTTCTGCATTTTTGGTAATTCTTCCAATGATGTTCATAATGTTAATTTTTGATTGTTAATACTTAATTTTTGATAGTTAAATTTTTCGATTGAATTGATTTGGTTTCGAGGACACTCGGCTTTTTTCTTTTTTATACTTTTTTCCAAATTGGAAAAGCAATATTTATCGTTGTTTTGTTTGATTATTTTCATTGATGTAAAAGAGCGACTATGATTGAATTGATTCGTATAACTGAGGTTCCGGCTTTTTCTTTGCCGATGATTATAGGAAAGTATCAGGCACACAAAACCCGATTCAGTTCCCGTAATTGAATACAAGTTTTGAATCGGGCTTGAAATCTTTTTGTCCGAAGGATTTAGGAGTGTCTGAAAAAATTATTGAAGCTTGTGGAAAGAATTTTTATAGAAACCCAAAAAGATTTTTTTGAATGAATGATGCTTTCCTACATTTGCAAAAGTAAAAAGCCAAGACATCAGTTAGAAGTGATTTAATAGACGGTATTGACTGTAAAAAAATTGTATCATAAAAAAAGAAGAATGCTTTTCTATAAATGTATATTTGTTTTAGAATTAATCATTTACACTTAATGGTTATTATTTTTCAAATGATGATAAAAAATGGAACAATCAAAAATTTATTTAAACAATATTATTTAATAATATATGAGAATTATAATTTTACAAGGAATGCCTAATAGAGGAAAAACATCGACTTTAGGTTTAGTTTGGAGTGTACTAACTATTAATGGTGGAATTTCAACTAACAGACAACCTTTAGGTGGGGATCCAAATGATTTTTCAGATATCGTAATTATAAACAATCAGCGAGTTGCCTTTTACACAATGGGAGATTATTCAAATTATTTAGCTAATGCTATTCATGATTATGCAAATCAAGGATGTGATGTATTAGTTTGTGCGTTAAGTATTGACAATGCTAAAGTAAGAGCAAACAATGCTATTAATCAATTTAATAATACTAGAAGAGATAAAACAATTGAATCTGTTCATCTTACTGAACAACAAGCAAACGATATTGATGCACAATGGATATTAAATTTGGTTTAAAGAGATTATATAGATAAAAAACATTTAAAACAATGCATTTCAGACTAGCAGAAGAAATAATTAATCTAAGTGAATCCAAAGAATGGGATTTTGCTAAATTGGAATGGAGTTTTGAGTTTGCTTATTATGCTGATGAATTACAAAAATGTCTATGTGGGCATTATCCTATTAAAAACATTTGCGTTATTAAAAATCAAAAAAATTCATTTGTTACAGAAGTAGGTAATTGCTGTATCAACAAATTTTTAGGAATAGAAGATGGTAATAAAATATTTTCTTCAATAAAAAAATTAAAGGAGAATATTGCAGCAAGTATGAGTGCAGAAGTTATAGAATACATATACCGTAAAAAAGGAATATCAGATTTTGATTATAAATTCTATAAATCTATTTATCGACGCAGGATAATGTCAACGAAACAATGCGAAATAAAAAAAAGAATAAATCAACAATTTTTAAATTTTACTAGTTATGAAACAAATTCTCATTTTAATAAAATCAATCTTGTACTGAAATGGGCCGAAACCAATACTTCTTTTAATACAGATTTTATTCTATCAATTAAAAAAACCTGTCGACAAAAAGGAAGATTAACAGAAAAGCAATTAGAATCTTTGAATAAAATAATCAGAGATTTCAAAATTAAATAACATCGTTTATTGTATTCTTCTATGTTTAATTTCTTTGCCAAACCAAACACCATATTTTTTCCATTGTTCATAAAAAACAATCCACTCAATAATCCACGGAATTATCTCGTACAAAGCTATTTTTCTTAAAACCGGTTGATCTATTATTGGATGATACAAACACAAAGATAAATCTGAATACAAATGGATATCGTCATTGTATCTTATAGGTTTATTATTAATAAATATTCTATCATATCTAAATAAATGAAAAGGGGAAAACGAAAGTTTAATAGAATAATATTTATTTCCAATATTCAGAAATCCATTTGCATTCAAAGATCTGCTTTTAGTATCAATATCAAGTATTAACCATTCAAAATGTTTTTCAACTAAGGCTTTCTGAACAAGAAGAAAAGAAAACCAATTCTTTTGGTTATTCTTTCTAATATTCCCCTCCAAAATTGTGATGAGATCCATTTTTAATTCCTTCATTAACATTAATATTTCCTCTTGAGTTTGTAAATGCCGAACCACTTACAATTAACCCACTTGCTTTTGAAAGTGCATCACTTGAAGACTTAGAAAATGCTACAACTTGTTCATTAAGAGCTTTTTTATAAATTCCTTCTCCAAACAATTGTATGTAATCTTCCTTACTTGTTTCAAAAGAAAACTTTAGGTTCTGCCATTTGATATGAAAGTCAGAGATAAAACTAAAAAATGCTTTGTAATGTTCATCAGTCCAGGAATCAGTAAAATCTTCTTCAGGGTTCACTGGATTAAAAATCTTAAATTTATGGCCTCCACTGATTGCATCATTATAATTTCTTATTATACGGCTTACAATATTATCAATTGTTTCAAATATTGAACTTTCTGACTGGTATAATTGAGCCAAAAGTGTAGTAATAACAATACTTGACACTCTATATTCTTTTTCTTGAAAATAAATATCTCTGTATCTCTTCAATAATTGAACGGCTCTTTGCAAAGGTGTTTTTAAATATATTTCTTGAGGTAGTTGCTCAGTTTCTACCTGAGCCTTCATTAACGCCTCAAAATTCTTTTTTAGCATTGATTCCTTTGCTGAGTTTGCAGCAATCAAAAACCAACTTGTAAATTCTTTAGGATTAGCTGTTGACCAACTTTTCAATGCTTTTTCTGGAATTTTTATAATGTTTTTTTCAAAAGAGTTCGGCATACAAGCGGGTAAAATATCCATATGGAAATCACTTTTGTAATTAAGTCTCACACATCTTTTCTTTTTTTCCATAATAGATTTATAATAAGAATCTTTTTCGAGTGCTTTAACTAATGCATTGTATATTTCTTCAGGATTATGATTATAATACGGATCATAGATATGAAGAACTATATCTAAATCAAAATCTTCATCATTAATAGGTTTTACGGTAGTTCCAATACGTTTTGAGCCTTGAGCATAAATTTCAATTACTAAGTGGTCAAAAAAATCATTATCTTTTTTCAAAACTTCAGCAACAGCATTATAAGCCGTCTCCATACGTTCTAATCTGGTTTTATCTAATTGCAGTTCTTGTGCAATTCTTGCTAGAAGCTCTTCACGTTGAAGAACATAATCTTGAAAAATGTCAATCATATTAAAATTCTTTATTAATTAATAATTTGGTATGTTTCCCGATACGGGCAATTTGTTTTTTATTGTCGACTAATCTTAGTTGTTCGATATCATCACAATTAACTATCGCAAAACCATTAGAAAGATTATTCTTTTGTTTTGATAATTCAATCAATGCTTGTTTTTGCTTTTCATTTGGAAGTAATTCAAAAACATCAAAAATCAAAATTTCATAACAGCTAAAAAAGTCGCTCCACAAAAGATTTTTTGAAAACCTTCGTATTTGTTTATATTGGATATTATAAAAAATGGAAGAATCAAGAATACCCGTATCAATAAGCTCCTCTCTAAATTCTCGTTCTGGGTTTAACTCTCTTTCATTTCCAGATTCGAACCAATCTAAGACATCTATACAGTGTTTACCTTGCACCATAAATCTTAAATCAGAGGAACTCTTTTCATCAACATCTAGCCCATTTTTAGAATTGTCAGGCTTATAGCCCCATTTATTGAACAAACTATCATCTCCAAAGCGTTTATAAGCACCACCTACAGGTTGAAGCTGATTTTCTATCCTTCTATTTAGGACTAATAAATACTGGTTCGTATCAGGTATTTTAATTTTATATAATCCACTGATAGAAAACCGAATATCCATATTTTTATACTTCCAATGCTTAGTTTTAAAGTATAACTGCAAGTAATTCCTATTTTCCCAGATTATAGTTGCCCCTTTGGACAAAAGAGGCTTTGCCGCAGCTATTAAAGTTGGTATTATTCCTGCCATATATTTTTTTTTAATTGGTTAAACTACAAGCATCCTTATTACCAGATGCTTGTAATTAATTCAAAGGATTATCTTTCTTTTTTAATTCCTTTGAAAGGAGTGTTGCTAGAGGTTTTAACATCCATAAACCTACCCGTATTTGCATCACGTTTTACCCAAGAATCGATTTTGGGATTGTAGGTTTGTGAACGGTCTCTAACCGCACCGTTTCTGTGACCATCGCCACTTGGTGGATTTGTTGCCATTGTTGAAACAATTTAATTAATTCCTCTAATTTTTATCGGTGTAAAGGATTTACCTCCAGACACAAACTGTATCTAAAGTATAAAGTCAAAAGCGTGACATTGTAATTTATTTTTGTAATTTGTCACGGATTTTTATTTAACACTTAAGTAAATGACAATAGACGAAATTGAAGACACATTATTAGTCATTTCTGAAAAACTGAATGATGAACAACCTGCTATAAATGCTTTTACGAAGCTGTATAAGAGCTATAGTAAATTTTTATGTTCGGTTATTTCGAGAGGATTAAAAAACAGTGGTATTTATGACGAACAAATTTTGAACACGGTTATCAATAATACATTTTATAAAATTTATGATAATCCCCTAATTTTTTCGTTTCCTGCGAATGCAACAGGTGATAGGTTTTTCAAAGCTTGGCTTGCAACTGTTGCTAAGAATGAGTTAAAAAGATTACTTGAGGAATATTATGGTAAATCTATTTATCTTGAAAACGTAAAGGAGGAACCAATCATAGAAAGTGAAGAGATTTCGGACGACATTTTTAAAAGCGTGAATCTGAAAACAATGGATGAAGCATTAAATTTGCTATCTGAAAGGGATAGACATATACTTTTAACATTATATATGTATTATGATGAAGGAAAGAAAACGCCATCTGACGTTTTAAAAACTTTATCTGAAATGTATAATACTACAAATGTTAATATTAGAAAGATCAAGGAAAGAAGTGAGAAGAAAATAAAAGATTATTTCACAAAAAACACTCAGTTAAAACCTTTAAAAAATGACTAGCAAAAAAAGAATAATTGATATATTTCAATCTAAGGGTTTGCTTTTTCCAGAAAAAGAAAAAGAAATTGAGCAATTTGAACTACTCAATCCAATAGATGACGAATGTCCTTCTGATTGGGACACACCAGAAGAAATCATTAAAAGAGGTATTCAAAAATTGAATAATATCAATTTAGAACATACTGAAGATTTAGATTCTGAAGCTGAAAAACTAAAAATGGTTGCAAGAAAAGGAAGTGTTCTTCCTCAGCATATTATTGATCGTATGAAAGGAAATCATAAAAAAGATGATAAATAATACTCCGTTAAATGAGATTAAAGAACTTGCCGAATATATAGCGTTACAATATACTGAAGCAGTAACTCCGATTAATATAATTGCCGAAAATGAACGACTAATATTAATCTATGATAAATATGAAAAAGGAACATTTGATGGCATGACCGTATATTCAAACAAAAAATTTTATGTTCATTTAAATACTGATTGTGGAAATTTTAAAGACAAAGCTAGAGGGCGATTTACATTGGCTCACGAACTTGGTCATTATTTTATAGATGCACACCGAGTAGGATTAATAAAGGGAATATTAGTGCCCCATCCATCAATTACTAACAAGAAACAATTTGACTCGATTGAAAGAGAAGCTGACTACTTTGCGTCTTGTATTCTTATGCCAGAATCTAGATTTAAAAATGATGTTTTAAGAAAAAAATTTAGTTTCAATATTATTAAAGATTTAGCCGATAAATATGAAGTTAGTCTAACAGCTTGTGCAATTAGGTTTGCACAGATTGGCAATCATCCCATTCTGATTATTTATGCTGAAGATGGAATTATTAAGTGGAAAATTGAAAGCGATGATTTTCCTTTTAAATGGTTGTTGAATGATAGAAAAGTACCCGAGAATACGGTTATCGGCGAGTATTTTTCCAAATCCAATGTACGGGACATTTATAAAACAGAAAAAGTTTGGGCGATGGATTGGTTTATTTATGTGAAAGATTATGATATTAACAGGTCTTTTTATGAACATTGTATTCCACATAAAAATAAAGCTTTAAGTATAATTTGGGAAGATTAGAGTTCATAAATTCTGGTAAAAATAAATAAATTGAAAATTTCATATTTCACGTTTTTGCACAAAACCACTCATTCAAATCCTTAAAATCCCAATACAACAAAGAACAATCTTCCACATTTTTGTACTTTTTTTGAATAATTTCTTTGGTTGAATTTCCATTGGCATCATTATCCAAGAAAAGTGAGATTTTACCATAATTTTTCAAAGTTTCTTCAACTTTAAAAAGCATTGCCGTGGAATTTAGAATCAAATAATCTGAAATTGATTTTTCTTTCTTCTCCAAATTTTTAAAAGTCAAATAATCAAAAAAACCTTCAAAAATGATAATTTCTTTATTTTCGCTTAATTCATTTTTAGCTAAAGTAACATCCTTTTTACCCAAACAAATTTTTGAATATTTATTTCGGATTTCCACTCCTCCAGAATTATTGAAAAATCCGATTCCGAAATACTTTTTACTATTCAATTCATAATAAATTTCTTTTACCAAATCTTTTTGTTCATAGACTTTTCGGGATTTTAAATATTGAATTAATGCAGGATGCCGAATTTCACTCACTTTAATTATTGAATAATTTTTGCCTTGAGAAGCTTCTGCAATCTCATCATTTTTTTGAACAGAAAAATCGAATTTCTCAAAATACTTCAAGGCTTCAGAAACAGAACATTGATTTATTTGTTGAACGATTGAAATAATATCATAGTTTTTCCCAGTTCCGAAGTCAAAAGCTTTGTTTTTAACAAAATCAACTGAAAAACTCGGAATTTTTTCCTCTCGGTCTAATGCAAAATAAAACGCAGTTTTCCGGTTTTCTTTCACAGGAAACAAGTTGAATGATTCCAAAACTGTTCTGATGTTTATTTTTTCTTTTATTTTTTCGCAATTCATTTTTTTTCTTTTTTAAAGCAATTTTTTTTATCCACATTTTCCTTTTAAATAAAAAAAAACTTTTCAATTACTTTTATAATACTTTTAGTGATTCGCTGTATCGACTTACAACAAGAGTTTTAGCTCACTTTTGGAATGAGCGCAATTCCGAATTAAAGATGAGTGCAAATCCGAAATATAAATGAGCGCAATTCCGAAAAACCACCTATTTTGGAATGAGTGCAATTCCGAATTGAATTTTTTATTTTCAGTCAATATTCGCATTTATCCACATTTTCTCATGTTTATCCATGTTTTTCTTAGCTTCAAAATTTTCGAGTGAGCGCAATTCCGAAAACTCAATCAAAATTTTTTGTGTTTTAACATTTCATTAACTCCAGCGAGCGCAATTCCGAAAGTAGGATGAGTGCAATTTCGAATTCAAATAATTATCGGATAACCATTCGGCAATAATTCTCCCATTTTCGTATTCCGATAAATATCTATGATGAGTTTCTGGATTTCATTTAGAAATAGTTTTCCTTGAAATTGCGTTGATTTTATTCCTTTTAATCGGTTTATTTTGACAAATTCTTTGAAAGCTTTTTCTATCAATTCTCTGGTTTGAGGAATATTTTTGTACTGATGAACCAAGTGAATCATTTCATTTTCCTTTAAACCATATCTTTTTCTGAAGTAATTTAATCTTCGAGTAATTTTTCCCCCTTGGTCAAGATAAGCTTCGCTTGATTCTAATTGTTCTCTTTTATTTTCGGAAAAGTTGTCGTTCGAAATAGCTTTGGTCTTATAAGGAATAATAAAAATTGAATCCTTTTTGTATTTATAATTGAATGAAAGCGTATTGAATTTGTTCAAGTTGGCTCTTGCCGGTTTTAGAAATTTAAAACAAAAATCATTGGCGGATTTATAGTTTAATCCGAACTTTTTATTGAGTGTTGAAAGTTTTAAAACCGTTCCATTTTCAGGAATTTTTGAAAGCCAAATCGCGAAAATAATATGTTTGTTGTTTCGAATATTATAGACCAAATTGTAGAGGATATAATTATATTCTGGGATGACCATTAATTTTTTCAACCAAAAACTGCTGATTAAAAACGTAGTGTAACCTCTTTGGTCATAACTTGGTGTAGAAATTAATCCTCCAAAAGTTTTAATTTCTTTTCCTTTTGAATTCATCGATTTATACCAAGTCATTTTAAATTTAGCCAAAAACTCATAAGCATCGATGACTTGTTTTGTTGAACCACTTGGAGAAATTTTGTTATTTTTAATTTTTATTGAGGCAAATACATTGTTCTCCGTTTCAAATTCTTCATCAAATAAAGAAAGTTGTTTTGGTCGATCTTCCGGACGAAATTGTTCGTTGCTGATAATCGAAATAATATTAAAAATTACCCTAAGTGCATTGATGGGAATATCTGCAGCTTCATGATCTTCGAAAATAAAATCATCCACGAATTGATTTCCAATGCGAATTCTCTCCGGAATTTTTTCGGTTTTACTTTCAAATTTCTTTCGGATTAACCTTAAATCCTTCTCTTGAATAGCCATATTTCACTTTATGTTTATTTAGGGTTTTTATTTTTTGCTTAATGATTTTGGTCGATTTATATTTGGAATTGATTTTAATGACAGCATACTACCTTCGGTTGTTTTCTTCATAAAAGGTAAAGCACTTTTTAGCGCAGATTTCCAATTGGTAATGGGTCGATCCGCATGGTTTTTCCATCCGTTATTTTTCCAACTCTCATATTTTGTTTGTATTTCAAAATCTAACTGCTGATTGTAGATTTCTAATGTTTGGGCGAATTCAATAAATTCTTCCCAACTTGGAGTGTTTTTATTATTTGATTTTTCTCTTGATGATTGTACTTCATCTTCTTGATTTAAATTTTCTGAAAGGATTTGAATTGGTGAAACTGTCGGCGAAGGAAATACTAATCCCTCCTCTTTTTGAATGATTTCTTCTTTCTTTACATTTGTTTGCTCAGAAACCGACAATGGATAATCTAATAATAACCTGTAATTACACGGAAGTCCGTTTTTTGTTTGAAATTGAATTAATCCTAAACTTTTAAGCTTTTCTTTCGTTGACTTTACCGTTTTTGTGGTTAATCCCAATTCTTTGCTTATTGCAACATCAGAAATTTGAAAATCATATCGATCATTGTCATAAGCAATTTTCAACAGGTATAAATACATTGAAATTCCAGTTGAACCAATCGATATTTTTTGGTTAAAACCCCAAAACCGATGTATCAATTCAAGATAATACATCTTATTATTTTCCAAAAAGTTCTAATGCTTTTTCTTTATCAATGATGATAATATTTCCGTTTTGTATAATGGCTTTATTCAATATTCCTGAGGATTTTACTTCTGAAGCTTTCGAAACGGAACATCCAAGAATCTTTGCCAAACCTTTCAAACCATATTCATACTTCTTTTCAGAATTTAGATTTTTCGAAACTTCAACAAATTCCTCAACTGTCAGTTGCCAAATCGGCGTTTTGGGATCTATATTTTTCATTTGTTTATTTTTTATTGAACTACTCATCATTTGATTATTAGTCATATTATTGTTTGATATTTTTTCACTTTAGAAATCCAATTTCTAGCAGCGGATTGCCAACATTTCATTGGTTTTTTATTACACAATTTCCAATTGATCGATTGATAAAAAGAATAGAACTGATCGGCTTCAACGGGTAATAAATTCCTTTCAGTAAAATATAGTTCAACTTCATCAATCATCGGTACATAAAAACAGGTCTCTTCTTTTGGCAATAGATTCTGATTTTGAAATAATTTATTTTTGTCTTTTACTTCACTTTCAAAATCAATAATTTCAATTAAACTTCCTATGTACGAATTGTAATTGGGCGAATAAATTATAAATCCGGCGCAATGCAGTTCTCTGATACATTTATGGTAAGTAGCCAGAGATTTGATTTTACTTAAATTCATCACCTCTTTCCGGCAAATACGAAAAGGATTTTGAAACCGATTCAAACTCCAAAATTGGAAAAGTGAAACGTACATGCTGATATGAGAGGGATACAATCGATCATCCTCAATGACCCGTTCAAAAAAGCTGATAATATTTTTAGTCTGCTTCATAATTACTGACTTACAATTAATGTTTACAATCCATCAGCAGAGTTTGGATGTCTTTATAATTGTAATACAGCGTCCCTCCTATCTTACTGTAAGGTAAGGTTCCGTTGATCCTCAGGTTTTGTAAGGTTCCGGAAGATATATTTAAGAGTTTTCTGACCTCAGAGGTTCTAAGCCATAACTTTTCTTCTGTCTTCTTTCCTTGAAGTAAGTTTTCAATACTTTCGAGCAGTTCAATTTTAAACTGCTGGAGATCTTCTTTGGTTAATACTTCTAATGACATAATTTTTGAGTTAAGTTTGAGGGCCTTAGCTGTGCTCAGAATGACAGTGACCCTTATTACTTTTATTTTGTTATGACAAATTTTGGTATTATTGATGGATTAAACCCACAAGGTGTACCCAAGTTGGGTATTGATATTTTAAAGAAAGCTGAGTTAAAGGAATTTTCTCCGAATTTTCTCTTTAAACTTCAGAAAACTCCAACAAAAATCAATAAAAAACTTTCCAAAAATATTGAGTTTATTGAATTGCTACAAGGTGGGTGTTAAAGTCAGAAAAATTTCTTATTCATCCTGCGAATCCATTTTGTTGTTCAACAAATTTTGGAGATTATTTAAGAATTTTGTACGAGATGTTCTGTTTTTTATTTCCAGGTATGTCCGATAAACATCACCGAGTTCTATATTGAAAACCGCCTCAAAATAAGCGCTGACTTCCTTGATATCGGCATTACCATTATTGAATGATCCCTTGCACTGCAAGGCATAAATTAATTCAATCAGTGAAGTTTTATTATCTGTCCAGGCCAGTTTTGTTTTGGGCGTGGATATTCGGTACTGCTCCTGCCCTTGCCTATTTAATTTCAGCAATTCATCATTAAGGTAGACTTCAAGAAGGTCATTTGCCATGATTTTTGCGACTTTATAATCATGAGATGTACTAAATCTTGCATCAGATTCAAAAACAAAAGAGTCTAAACTCAACTTAACGTCGAGTTTTCTACGAATAAAATATTTATGATCAAGGTAGGTACTGTGGGTTCTATAATATCCATAAAAATCGACATTTTCCTCAAAAAATTCTTTCAGTTTAATAAGTTCTGTCTGATAGTATTTTCGAATCATCTTTTCACCTCCACTTGGCTTGCGGGTTTCGATTCTATAGACTTCATTATGATATATTAACTTTGATAATATTAAGGGTTTACGGTTTTTGAAAAAATCTATTTCTTCACTATCTGAGGCAAACTTAGTACGTAAAACAAAAGATTTTAGTTTTTTTAATGCGTTATTAATTTCCAACATTGATTCTTCTGCTCTTTGTAGAGGCTTATCAGATTCTAAACTTAGAAACAGTAGTCTGCTTTCCAATTCACTTTCGAGATTTGCAATGAACTTAACCATAGATATTTCATTTATATTCAAATGTATTGCCCATCATTAATTAATTTGCTACACTGTAGATTAAGAAATGCAGAATACCCAAAGAACTACACCAAAGTGTAGGTAGGTAAACATCCAAATAAAGTAGATTTGACAAAACTTTTTACCATGGACCGTTATTTAAGAAACCGCATTTACCTCAGCAACTGCGAGCAACAAAAATTAAAAAATTTCTCGATCGTTATTGCCGGGAGTGGAATCGGAAGCAATATTGCGGAATGTGCACTGCGTACCGGATTTGAAAAAATATGCGTGATTGATGGTGACCTCATCGAAGACTCTAATCTCAACAGACAAAATTACACTGAAGATCAGATTGGAACTTCAAAAGCTACCGCACTTTACGAAAGACTAAAAAGCATCAATGCGAATGCGGAAATCAGCTTTATAAATGAGTTTATAAGCATCGACAATATGCCAGAAACAGGGAGATACAATGCCGGAATCAATGCATTGGATTATACCGATAAAGCACCTCAAATATTTGATAAATCATGTTTTAACAGTGGCATTCCTGTCTTACATCCATATAATGTCGGTTGGGGAGGATTAGTTACTGTTCTTCCACCGGACGGACCACCTCTTGAATCAATTGAAAAATCCAGCAATTTTAATGAAGTGGACGTAGTAGAATATGCTGCAAGTTACCAACGCTATTGGCAGAAACCACAGATATGGCTTGAAGAGGTAATTAATCAATACAAACATGAAGAACTTACGCTACCACCACCCCAGCTGGCTATCGGATCGTGGTATGTCGCCGCTATGTGTACCCATCTTTTGGTGAAAATAGCTACAGGGAGGTTTTATAAAAAATTTCCGGATTTCTATTTGAGTTCTTTATTTCAGGAAGAAGATCATGGAAAGGATTCTATATTAAAGTAGCTTGTTATTTTTGACATAAGCTAATGCCTCTCCCATATTTTTAACGTGCAATTTGTCGAAAAGCTTTCTTCGATGAAACTTAACGGTATCGACAGCGATACACATTCGATCTGCTATTTGGCCTATTGTTAATCCTTGTGCATGCAAGCGAACAGTCTGCAGCTCCCGTTCTGTTAATCTACTTTTATCCATTTTATTCCATACTCCGTCGGCTAGGTCGAGTTCCCAAAATGAATCTTCACCTGTCTTTGAAAGTAAAATATTTCCTGAAGAAGCGTTTGAAGAAAGAGAAACTACACATAATGCTTTCCATATTTTACCTTCGGAAGTAATAAATATGGGGGTTAATTTGTGATTAATCAAAATTTTGTCTTTTCCAGTCTGCAAATTAAAATCGTAGGAAATACTATAATTTTTCCGATCCTGCAGTGGTGTTCTGTTAAAAAACTCAAACCCTATCTCGTTTATTCTGATCAGCATTTCCAAGTCTTCCTTAGATACATATTTAAAGTAAAAAGCATATCCCATCGCCATGACTTCCGACGGAGTATGATTACACAGAAAAAGTGGATTGTCCGACACATATTCGAACTCCCTTCTCTGATAATCGATTACATACATGCTCATATATGATAGCCTGGAGACGGCCCGCAGGGTTTCGAGATAGTTACCACTTTGAGCGTGCTCCTCTTCCGATAAATAATCTACCGTATTCTTTCCTGAAAAGAACTTGTGTATTTCATCCATAACTAAGAGGGAATATTGTTGAACTTGGCTACACTACCGTGTAGTTTTTATGTTTATTTATCAAATCTACACAAAAGTGTAGAAATTATATGAAAACATCATAATACTTTTAGTCAAATAATATAAATATGATATACGATATAGAATATTACACCATGTGCCATGAAAAGATTGATGAATTAATTCATTTTGTAATTAATGAAAATCATCTTCATCATCGTGAAGTTTTAAAAGCTGAAGATATAAATTCTGTAAGACAAATATTATGTGCTGAAGAAAAGCAATATTTTAATTCCCATATTTTCGTTGCAACGTCCAATAATATCATTTGTGGGAGCATCAGAATATTCCAAAAAACAGCTACCCAAATTTTACCTATAGAAAAAAATTTTAATATTAATGTTGAAGATTTAGCTGGTGCGGGAATACCCATTTACCATATTGGCAGATTCGCAGTATCCAAAGGAGCAGACAAGAGAGGCTTCCGTATCTTCAAAACGCTTATGGTACTGGCTCTGAATGTTGCGACGCGGGAAAAAGGCGGAACTGTTTTCGCAGAATGTGACGTGAAATTATTGCGGACCATCCGGCTTCTGGGGATAGAAGCTGAAGCCATCGGCGCTCCCATTCACTATCTGGGATCAGAGACGATACCGATCCGATTACCCTGGACGGGCTATCAAAGTTTTCTGAACAGAAACAGGGATCTGCTGCGTAACGAATTGGGAATATTCTGGCAATAGTTTCCTAATATGAACCTACAGCCATGAAGACTTATCATCTTGATATTTTACAAAAGCATCTGAAAAAAGCATTAGAACGTTATTGTGTACTTTGTGATTCATCACCGGAACGCCAGTATTTGTCGAGTGAGACTGTTTTTTCGCAAACTAAAGAAATTATCAGGCAGTATATCAGGCTGTTTCAGGCTATTCATTTTCTGGATCAGCACACCGAATATTATCATAAGGGATTTGTCTTTACCTATCAGGAGGCAGAAGAAGAACTTACCTCCAATGGGGAGTACGCTGAGATTGTGAAACTGCTCACTGAAGCTTATCAACGCATGGCCGGCTCGGTTTCCAAAGACCGTTTTTTTCTGCCCATTCATGTGCAACAGATCAGTTCAGAGGAAATTCAGATTTTTATAGGGGTGGTCACCAAAGAGCAGTACCACTACACCATTTCTGTTGTGACCCATCAAACGGTTTACCCCAGGCCTCCCGCATCGATAGGAAATAGCAGGTACCGGTACCTGCTGAAACTGCTGGAAACGTATGAGCCTGATGAGCATGGGACCTTAAAGGCTTTTGTGAACAGCAAAGGTCTTTCTTACCGCCAGTTTAGAAAAGACAGCTCTTCGTTTTTTGAAAGTTCATTTTACCATCATTATCTTAAAATCAAAATGATTCCTGTACTCGAAGACCTCCTGTTGAGTACTTTGAGCTATAAGGAAATTGCCTATGAAAACGGCTTTGCAAATTACTATCAACTCTATATTCTATTCCACAGAACCTACCATTTTCCATTCCACCGCATTCTCCGGATCGCGCTACAACAGTGACTTTACCGTACCGACTTTATTATTCTGTTGACCCTATTATACATATAAACGACTTTATTATACATAAGAACGTCATTATTGTACATAAAAATGTTTTTATTATACATACTTCTGCCTCTAATGTACATGTATTTAAAAAAGGGATGTCGCAATTTTACTCTATCAAAAATGCAGACATGAAAACCTTAATTAACAAATTGGCTATATACGCATCGTACGCTTTTATTTTACTTTTTACGTATGCAGCGGGAAGTAAAATGTTGGATTTTGAAAATTTCCAGGTTCAGTTGGCGCAGTCGCCTCTGCTGAGTGCGTATGCAGGATTTATTTCCTATGCGGTCATCATTATCGAAGTGATGATTGCAGGAGTACTCGCTGATCCAAAAGTAAGACGGATAGGACTGTACGCTTCATTTGGACTCATGGTAGCCTTTACGGTTTATATATTTCTGATTTTGAAGTACAGTGATTTTGTACCGTGTTCCTGCGGAGGAATATTGGAGAAAATGGGCTGGACAGAGCATTTGATTTTCAATGCAGTGTGCGTTGTTTTGGCATTAATAACAAGTGTTTTCATGGGGAAAGAACGGGCGCACGGCTGGAGCCGTATCGCTGCAGCGGCACTCATCGCAGTGTTTTCAGCGGGCAGCATGGTCGCCCTGTTTCTTTCTTCTGAGTATATCATGAAAAAGGAGAATAATTTTACGAGGAGATTTCCGCATCATCCCATTTTGGAGGAGCAGTCTTTCGATCTGGGTGTAAACTCGTTTTATTTTGTGGGAAACCATAAGGGTGATCTTTATCTGGGAAATCCAAGCAATCCGTTCAGAATTTTTAAGTTAGATTCTCTTATGCAAAAAATGGATACGATTAATCTTAATCCAGGCTCTAATTTTAGGTTCAAAAATTTAAGGTATTGCATTGTACAAGGGAATCTCTATGGTTTTGACGGAACAGTTCCAGTTATTTACAGCCAGTCACTCGATTCTCTTTCTATGCCACTTGTTGTAAGGAGTAGTAATCAAGTTTACTTTGATCAACTGGTCGCTGTTTCCCCTTCGCAATATCTGTTGCGTGTGGAAGATTATGCTTCGAAGAGATTGGGAATTGCGTCACTGTCACTACTTGAAAAACCACAGGTTGCCATTAATCAGACCCTTCTGAGCAATAAAGCCGACGGTGGATTTGAGGGAGACGGTAAGCTTTTATATGATACTGCCTTAGGCGATATCTATTATATGTTCTACTATAAAAACACGATCCTTAAACTGAATGCAAGCGCGAAAATTGTTCGGAAGATGAAGACCATTGATCCTTATGATAAGCCAGCACTGAAAGTTAAAAAATTAAAAGACGGGCGGTCGAAGATGAATCAACCCTCGCTTTTAATCAATAGAAATATGATGGCTTATAAAGGGTTACTTTTCAATCATGCGAATTTGATAGGAAAGTATGAATCTAAAGATTTATGGAAAAAAAATAGTGTCATCGATGTATATATGACATCGTCTGGAGGCTATTGGGGAAGTTTTTATGTTCAGCATCGTAAAAAGAATAAAATGTCTCAAATGCTTATGACTGATCATTATTTTTACATTATTTCTGGAAATGAAATTGTACGGTACCGTTGTGCGCAGACGCTGACCAGCAGTTTCATTCAGAGGGAGTAGCCGAAAACCCTTACAAGAGTAGGCACCATTTTAAATATTTTTTATTATGAAAAATTTAAAGGCGCTCTTATTGCCAGCTGTAATGGTATTGGCAGGAGCAGGAAGCGCATATGCGTCTCATGTTACAAAAGATGATGCAAAATCGGTACAACCAGGTTATGCTTATCATTTTGGCGAAGAGGAAGAATGTATTAACGTTGGTAAAACATGTGATACCACTGGAACTATAATCTGTACAGCAGATGTAGGTATGGGTAGTGAACCCCTTTATCAACTGAACGGAACCAGCTGTCCGGATAAACTATTTGAAAGAGTACAACAATAAGCTGAAATGGGGATGCCAATTGGCATCCCTTTTTTTATTGATACATTTCAGAAATCCAAGGGGTTTTAATTCCTTTTAAATGAAAGTCAAACCACTCTTTTATTCTCACAAAAAGATCTTCTCTGTTGCGCCGCTCTGAAAAACTGTGTCCCTCTTTCTCGTAAAACAGAGCAATGACTTTCTTATCATTTCTTCTTAAGCCAAGATAAAATTCCATACTTTGATCCCATGCAATATTTCGATCTTCTTTTCCAGCCCAAAGCAAAATAGGCTGGCTTACTTGTTCTGCATGATATATGGGACTGTTTTCTAGATATAAATTTTTATCCGCTGCAAACGGTTTATATATTCGGTATTGCTGTTCTTCAAACTGCCAATAAAAAGGACTTAAAAAATTGTAGTTGAATGAATGGAAAGAGCGTACTAAATCGCTATTACCTGCACCACTCACATAGGCAGCAAAACGTTTGCTCTGTGTGGCAATAAAATTGGTTTCGTACCCACCATGAGAATGCCCTATTAATCCCACTTTTGAAAAATCAATCTCTCCAATATTTGCTAAGGCGTCCAACGAAGACTCTACCGCATCTACGGCAGATTTACCGGGACCTCTGCCGTCATAGGTTATATCTGGTAAATAGATAAAATAACCACGATCCAAAAAGTTTCTCATATTAAATCCTTCGACACTCCCAATAAATCCATCTCTTAAATATTTATTGCTTTGATTTCTCATTAATTCATAGATCCCTACTACCATAGGATATTTTTTGCCCTTTTTATAATGCGCAGGATAATACAGCAATCCAGTTAATGGAATGCCCATCGAATTGCGATAATAGGTCCGAGTTTTTTTATAGTTAAAAACTGCATCGTCTTCTTTATTTGAATGAAAAATAGCTGCTTCTCTGCTGTTTGTGTTTCTGATTAAAACGGGTGGTTTGTTGTAATTGCTTTTAAGGTATAAGATGCTATTGGCGTCCTTCATTAAAGGAATTGATACCAAATCATCAGAAGAGTGGTATAGTGCTTGAAATGATTGATTACGGTAGATTCCCAAAGTCTGGTCAGAAGTGTCGGGATTTAATATTTTAATAAGGGTTGTTTTGCTATCATCATAGGAATTTTTTGTAAACCGGCTGTCAATACCTAGTTGTTCACTGGAACCACTTATTATTTCTGCATTAAATCCTTCGGGTATTCTGGTCGTTTTTAACTCTGAAGCAGAGATATTATATTCTACTATTTTTTGATGTCCCCCAAAAATAATCTTTTCGCCACTTAAGCTAAAATAAGGGATGAGGTCAGCTTCAAGGGTCAGAACTCTCTTTTCCATGGTAGCAATCGTGTATAATGCCCAATTTTTATTGTCGTGAGAGAGAACGTATTTCCCTTTATCATCCATATAGCAGTTTACGCCTGTTAGTCCTAAAAACTCGTATTTATTAGTATTTATGTCATATCGATAAAGCTCAGATTCTATTTTATCATAGATGTAATGCTGATTTGCAGTGGGGTCTAATGCAAGCACGTAACCACCGTGTCCGATAGGAATATGTTTCGGAAAACGATCATTATTCAATAGTACATATTCCGTTTTTTCCGGATTCCAAATTACATTCTCCAGTCCGACGTTGTTCTGGAATTTCTCCGCCAAATTACGGTCATTGGCATACCATATGTCAACCGTAGATTTTTCATTTTTTGGGAGGGTGGTTGTGTAGGTCATAAGAAATTTGCTTGTACCAATTTTTGACACTTGAACCACATTTTTTAAAAGGTGAGAAGAAGGTGGCTGAAAAATTATTTCTTTGCGGGTGGTGATGTTAATATACTTAACCCTATTTTTTGTGGTTGCTGAATCTCGTTCTGCGATGAAAAAAATGGGATTCTCATTACCAACAATATTCATTCTCTTATGTATGGAAGAGTTGAGTGTAGTTTTTAGATTTGCAGTCCATTTTATCAGCTCGTACAGATTTTTGTTTCGACCTGTGAAAAACAAAATATCCTTATTCTTTTTGATAGCATTCACTCCATGAATTTCATCAATTAACTCTGCATCTTCATTATAAATCCGTAGGATGTCTTTTTGCAATATTGCAATTTTTTCCTCTTTTTCCAGATAAAAAGCATCGGTGATATTTTCCCATATTACGGGTTTTACGCAGGGTAATTTCAGTAGTTGAGCCTTGTTAGCTCCGCGCATAAAAAGATGACCTTTTTTGGAGTAATGCAGAAAATTAGGATATATTCCTGCCGACTGAAATATGATTTTTTCAGGATGTTTTACATTTATTAGAGACAGCGTATCACTGGAATATTCGTAGCTTTTCTGAAAAGAAACATATTTTTTATCCGGAGACCACGTAAGCCAGGAGAGGTTGTACGTGTGACCTGCAAACTCATTTGCTTTAAAATCTTTCATTTGAGCAAAACTGAAATTTGCAACCATCAGAAAAATAACCATCAGAAAAATTGTTTTCTTTTTAATAACCATCATTTTGGGGATTTAAATGGGGATTTAATAACAGTTCAGAATTGGGTAGCGGCCAGTTTTGATGATACGTTTTCCAGTTGGGTTTGGTGCTCAACAATCCATTCAGTTTTCCTGCTCTTTTTAGAGATAGGAAACGAATACCCTTTTCTGTAAAAAATTCTTTCCTGTTTTCATTGATTATTTCGGACAATATTTGCTCTTTGGTCGCCGAAACAGGAGTTGCAGTAATACCTGCTTTTGCTTTTACTGCATTGAGATAAGTTAAGGCTTCTGTTTTTTTATCCTGTTGTGCCAAGGATTCTGCTAAAAGTAAATAGGTTTCTTCCAAACGAAATACAATCGAATATTCATCCGTATTCGCTGAGATATTGCGATACTTATCTGTGCGATAGTAATTTTTCTGGTTAATGGTCAGCGTTTTTATCCATTGCTGCTTTCGGAGGTCGTTGGTGTCAAAAGAAGCAAACAAGTTATCAGAAAGGGTGTATGTATTTGGTAAAGCCGTTGTGAAATAGTAGAGGAGTGCTTCACTGGTTGCATTATTTGCCTGCAAAGGCTTTAATTGCCACAAAATATGTTTCCCATTCATTTTAAAAGTTTTAGACAAATCGGGTTGCCAGGTATAAAGGGCATTTTGAATAATTCCTTTCAACAAGATTTCAGCATCCTGCCAGTGATTTTGGGTCATCAAAACGGAAGCAAGCAGTAAGTCTGCGGTTTTTTTGTTGGGATATATTCTGTCAGGATTTCTATAAATGTCGTTTAAAAGAGAGGAAGATTCGGACAGGTCGTTCTGAATTTTAACTAAAAGTTCTGTTTCATTGGTTTTTGCGAGCGATTGATTTACGGTGTAATCGGTGGTTGTTACATAAGGAATGGCTCCAAAAATCTGGCTGATATAATAATAAATAAGTGCGCGAACAAAGAGCGCTTCTCCTTTTATCCGTTTTTTATCCAGATCTGCAATCGCTGTGCTTTTATTAACCCCTTCAATGATGGCATTTGCCATATAGATTTCTTTGTACGCATTTGCCCAGACCGATTTTATTTTGGTGTTCGTTGAAACCATGCTATTGTTGAAGATATCAAAATCAGCATTGGAGGCTGTGCTGTAGTTCACTAATTCATCGGTATACGAGCCGAGAAGCGCTCCTGCGCCCGACGATGAGCCACTCAAAAGTGAATAAGCCTGTAGTTCTGCATAAAGGCTGCTTAATGCAGCATCTGCGGTACTCGTCGATTCGAATACCTGATTTGCATTGATCTGGTTGATTGGCGGGTTCACTTCCAGTGCTTCTTCACAAGAGTGTATCATGCAAAGAAAAAGTGCAAGTACCACTGTATTTCTGGTGATTATTTTTTTGGTAATCATGTTGATTTTGTTTTAAAAAGTTAATTGAAATCCTAAGGACAACGTTTTAAGGGGAGGGAGATATCCAGACGTCACCATTTCAGGATCCAGACCGAAATAATTGGTCCAGGTCAAAAGATTTTGACCTTGCACATACAAAGTTGCTTCGCGAACAAATATGCTTTGAAGTGGAATACCGTAATTCAGCTGAAGGTTTTTTAATCTGATGTAAGAAGCATCCCCAACCGCCCCTGTGCTGTTTTTAAAATTTGCTGTAAGGGCATTCGTTGCTGCATCAGTCCCTGGAGTATAGGGCATTATAATTCCAGAAGGATTGGCTGCAGACCAGACATTTAGAAATTCGACAGGTTGGTTTACAATCACACCAGGAGTGCTCATGGTTCTGATATAATTATAGGCCTCCTGTTTTACGAACTGAAACAGAAATGAGAGCTTTACCTTTTTATAGGAGATTTCATTTTGGAATCCACCAAAATATTTTGGTCCTAAATTTTTAATTGCTCGGGCGTCATCTGGAGCCGTAATTTTACCATCCCCATTATAATCTGTAAAAACATATTTGCCAGTTGCAGGGTCGATGCCCTGGTAGTCAAACAATTTTACCGCATAGATCGATTCGCCGACTGTATAAGAATTGGCATACGTAGAACCTTCCAATCCAGGGAAAGAAAGCAGTTTATTTTTGGGAACACTGATGTTAAAAGAAGCATTCCATTGGAAGTTTTCTGATTTCAAAGGAATGATGGAGGTCTCCGCTTCAAAGCCACTGTTTTCTACCGTTGCATTGAGATTAGAAAGGATAGTGCTAAAGCCAGTGGTAGCAGGTAAAGGAATCCCGACCAATTGATTAGAAGATCTGTTTCTGTACCAAGCGGCTGTTAAAGAGATGCGATTTTTTAAGAAAGCAATTTCCAGTGCGGTTTCCAGTTTGTTCGTTTTTTCCCAAGAAAAATCAGGATTGTATAAACGGGAAGGATAGAGCCCCGGAATATTATTATAAGAAGAGGAGGATAAGGTGTAGGTATCAGTAAACTGGTAATCTCCGATTGCATCACTACCTGACTGACCAAAGCTTGCCCTTAGTTTTGCAAAAGATAACCAGGAACTGTTTTTCAAAAACTGCTCTTCAGAAAGTATCCAGGCAGCACCCACCGCACCAAAATTTGCGAAACGATTATTAGCACCAAAGCGGCTTGAGCCATCTCTTCTTGCAGTTAAATTAAGTATATAACGATTTGCAAACTGGTAATTTAATCGCGAAAAAACTGCGGCATATCGGTATTGTATGGTTCTGAAATCGGAGAACGAAATGGTATTTGCTGCAGCAATATTATAGATTAATGAGTTGCTTGAAAAGCCGGTACCCCGAATGGCGGAAATTTTGGACTGACTTTCCTGGAAAGTAGATCCAAGCAGTATATTCCATTGATGGCGGCTGTATTTTTTGGTCCACGAGATTTGAGGTTCTGCTATGTAGGAAAAAACAGATCCCGTACCGCGTGAAGCAGAGGAGGTAGAGGCATTTGCCCCAGAAGGAGAGGCTGGATTAAAAACGGTGTTGGGGGTAAGAGAAAATTCTTCTATATCCTGAAAAGTGATCCCTGCATTCATTTTAAAGGCAAAATCAATCCAAGGTTGGTAGGTTACATTGAGATTTTGATTCAGGTATTTGGTTTTGTTTGAATAACTTGCATTCAATTGAGAAAGGGGATTGTTAAAGGTGTTTTTCTGCCAGTTTAAATTACCCAGGTCATCATAAAGGGATGGTGCATCCGGAGACAGACTCAATGCTTTGTTGGTATAGTCGGTATCCAGATTGTTATTGCTTGTTTCCGAAAAAGCATTCGCTAATCCCAGTGAAAACTTACGGTCTGCAGATTGATGGTTAAAATGGGTAGAAACGGTATTGGTCTTAAAATGATGATCACCGGGAAATACCGAAGTTTGATCACTATGGGAAGCGCTTACTAAAAAGCTGTTTTTTTCGGAACCACCAGATATGGAAAGTTGCACGGTAGCATTCCCGGCGGTTCTGCCAATGAGTTCTTTCTGCCAATCTGTATATCGAGTTTGATCCCATGCACCATTGATATCGTATGCATTGGCAGGGAAGGTTGTTATGCCTACATTGGCAAAAGCCTTTTTGCGCATGGCAATATATTCAGCAGTATTCATCATTTTGAGTGTAGAGGCGACTTTGCTGAAGCTTGTACTCGTGTTCAGGTTCAATCGAGCAGGTGATGATTTTCCCTTTTTCGTGGTAATTAAAATTACCCCATTTCCCCCTCTGGAACCATAAATGGCTGTTGCATCTGCATCCTTTAGAACTTCTATACTTTCAATGTCATTGGGATTGATGCTGTTGAGCGGGCTGATATTTTTTAAAGGCAGCACTCCTACAGAATAGGTAGAAGAAAGTTCACCGGAAAACGGTACGCCATCAACAACGTAAAGTGGCTGATTTCCATCGGTAGCACTGTTCAGTGGATTGCGTAAACTATTTCTGCCCCGAATCTGTACGTCATAGCCACCACCTGCGTTGCCGCTGTTCTGGGTAATGTTTACCCCAGCCATTCTCCCCTGTACTGCTGAAAGGACATTGTTTACCGGTTGATTCTGAATGTCTTTTGCGGTGATTTTCGCAATGCTGCCCGTACTTTCCTTGGCTTTCACATTGTAATATCCCGCATTGAGTACTACCTCTTCAATAGACTTTACTTTTTCTGAAAGAGATATAGTAAAAGTAGATTTCCCATCGGTACTGATTCTTCTTTCACCATATTCCGGATGTCGGAAAATAAGTACAGGATTTTCACCGGTAATCTGGAGGCTGAACGTTCCGGAGGAGGATGTGGTAGTCACTTGATTGGTTCCTTCCTGCGTGACGGTCACGCCGCTAATGGGTTTTTCACCGTTGTTGACCGTGCCCGTAGCAGTACGGGTTTGCGCCTGGACCTGCGAATGGATCGCAGAAAATACCAGACAACCGGAAACAACTCCTATGGTTGATAGGATTTTTTTCATAGTTTTGTATTGGTTTTTAATTAAGTTTAAATACTATTCATGCTCTTTCCCTAGGTCGGCAAAACTCGTGGGGAAGGGCTTTTTTGTTGGGTGTGGGATGCTCGATGCTGGGTGCCATTGGATTGTCACATCAGCACATTACCACATCAACCCATTGATTTTTCGGATCGCCTTAGGGGAAAGTGAAACACAAATGATGAAAAAGAAACTTTCCCACTAAAGACAGATCCATAAAGAGCATTGATATGAATGTGAGGAGCTCTTATGAGGTATTGTTAAAAGAGATGAGGTATGGATTCATGATAAAAGCATGAAAATTATTGTAGTAGGGGTTTTTGAAAACCCGATTTCCCGCGTAGCAATTAAGCTGCAATGGTTGTGCACACCATTGTACCGTGCATATCAAACGTCCATACTAAAAAGTTTATCTTTTGTACGGAGATTCTTGTTCATATCATAAATTTCTCATTGTTCTGCCAAATCTAGAAGAATAATGAAATAAATACAGTTGCTACTTGGAAATGCTCATTATGAATCAGAATTCTAAGCATCATTCTGTACTAATACAAAGAAAAGAATTAATATTCTTGCGAAAAAATAAAATAGGTTGACTTTTATTTGTATTAGGTTGACTTTTATTAATATATTTGCTGTAATAAAAATTATCAATTATGGAAAAAGCTGTTAGAATTGGTCCCAATATTAAATTTCTCAGAAATCTAAAGGGTCTTAAGCAAGAGGCGGTAGCTATTGAGCTTGGAATAAGCCAGGCGGAATATTCGTTAATAGAAAATTCTGATCTTATTGATGATGAAATTATTTTTCAGATTGCTAAAATACTTAATGTTACAGCTGAAGTGATAAAGGAATTCAACGAGAGTCAGGCCTTTTACAGTATTGAAAATAAAGTGGATAATACTACAATAAATGAACATGCACATGGGATCCATCAAATCTTTAGTCCGATTGAAAAAGTAGTAGAATTGTATGAACGGCTGTTAGCAAGTGAAAAAGAAAAGATAGAAATACTTAAAAGTAAAAATAACAATTAAACAACTCCGACATGACTGAAATTTTCACGAATAAAGCTAGCCTAAAAAGAGGACGAAAAATTGAACGCGTTAGGAAACTAAGAGGGTTTACGCAATCTGACTTAGCAGAAAAGCTTGGTGTTTCTAAACAAGCTGTTTCCAAGCTCGAACAATCAGAAAATATTGGCGATGAGAAATTAAATGAAGTGGCAATTGCACTGGGTGTTACTTTTGAAGGTTTACGCGATTTTACAGAAGATAAAGTACTATACAATACCAATAATTTTTATGACAATTGTGGTGTAACCGCATCAAACATAGTGGCGAATGTAGAGACCTTAAACAACCCCTTAAAGGAAACTATTGAAATGTTTGAAAGACAGTTGCAGGCAGCAAGAAAGGATTTACTAGAAATTGTTAAGAACAATATTAGCCGAAATGAATGAAGTATTCTCTCGACTAAAAAATCCGAGAGAATTTGATTTTGATATTACGAAATATAGAATTGAAGAAATCCTGACGGGAGTTGGGATTTTTTGTTTTTACGGGAAACCGTAATTGGGATTGAAAAGTTGTTTGTATTTTAGACTCTAAGAAAATGCAAATACTTTTTATAAATTTGATTTAATAATAAAGTATCACCATAGTCATACAAATACACCCTGATTTGGGTGGCTTTATATGATTTTGTCATACACATAAACGAGTTATAGCCAATTTTCAGATACGAATGGATAATAAAAAAATATCATTTTATAAATATTTCTCAATAAGCCAGAATTTATTCAATTCACTTATCAATAATGAACTATTCTTTTCTAATCCGAGAAATTTCAATGACCCTTTTGATTCTTTGCCAAGATATAAATTGTGTTCTGACGAAACAAAACTCGAAAACTTCTATTTATTCATTCAAAACCATATTAATGATAAAATAGAGGTAATCAGAAGTTTAAAAGACTTTGAGAAGAAGAAATTAGATTTTGAAAAGTTACTCGAAGTATTTTTAAAAGTGCTAAACAAATTTGATGAAAGTTACTACAGTGAAATTGGAAATTATGAATATAAATTAATAGAAATATTTACATTTTACAATAATATCGGGTACTTTCAAGAGGCTTATAAAATCAACAACATTGAACTACAAAACAAAATGTATGCTGATTATACCTTTCTTTTTATAGATATAAATAAATACGGAGTGGCATGTGGTTCTATGACGGAAACTTGTCCAGTCATGTGGGGTCATTATGGAAATAATCATTCTGGAGTCTGTTTAAAATTTGACTTTTACAATGAAAAAGAAGAACAAAACATTTGTTTTTCAAAAGAAGATAAATTAGAAATTATTGAAGTAGAATACACTAATCAACCATTAGATATCTTCAATTATAATAATGAGGAATTGAATAGCTTAATATTTACCATATTTAAAACAAAATGTGAAAAATGGGCTTATGAAAAAGAAATTAGATTGGTAAACAATTCTCAAGGCTTACTAAAAATCAATAACAAATGTATAAAGCAAATTATATTTGGTTGTAAAACAACAGCAAAAGATAGATATTCTATTCTCAAACTTATAGCTTGTTTAGGTTATAAAGTTGAAGAATTAATGATTGCCAAAATACAGCCTGATTCTTACGAATTGAAAATTGAAACAATGACAATGGAACATATAGCAGGAAGTGGAGTGTATTTGGATGAATTAAACGTAAAAAAACCATTTTAAAAACTAGCTATAACATGGGTAACCGTTGCACAACCCTTTAGTTTTCCAGTTATTCCAAAAAAACAAGATAAAACCATCTGATTGCGTGCGATTCTCGTGATATTCTGCATCATTAAATATAAGTATTTCAATTCCTTTTATTAAAATAATTTAGCTATTTTTGAAAGTAATAAAGGGAGGTTTCTTCACAGACTCTCTACATAACACCTATTGTAAATATGAGAGATGATTTTTCAAATAAAACTAAAGAAATTTTAGCTAAAAGAGTTGGGTACCTTTGCTCTAATCCGAATTGCAGAAAACATACAAGCGGACCTAACTCTGATCAGAATAAAGCTATTAATATCGGAATTGCAGCTCATATTACAGCGGCTTCAGCAGGAGGAGCACGATATGATGAAACTCTTTCATCATCTGAAAGACAAAGTATTGAAAATGGAATTTGGCTTTGTTCGAATTGTGCAAGTTTGATAGATAGAGATGAAACAGGTTTTACTGTCGACTTGATAAACAATTGGAAAGATTCTACAGAAAAGCATTTGTTTGATGCGATTATGGGAAAAACAATAAAAGGAAAATTACCTTTCCTCGAAGCAGATATGCTTTGGGATTCTATTAGTCGTAATCCAATTGGTTATAGTGAAAAAAATATTGAAGTATTTGAACAACCAATTCCTGTAGGAACGGATTTATATCAATATTGGACTTTAGAATGGAAATTAAAGTTGGTAATTTATAATAATTCAGAAGTCCCTGCGTATAATTTAGAACTTATTGAAGAAAAAGGTTCAGAATTTAGATATCTAGAAAAACTTGGAAAAATTAATAATATTAAACCATTCGATAATATTGAGCTGGAAGCAATTTATGAGAGAGAATTTCACGGCACCTCAAGTGAGGCTGATGAAGAGCTTACATCAATTCCTAAAGATTTTACGGATAAAGTTCTTTTACTAAAGTATTTTAACGACGATAGAGATGAACTAATAACTCAAGTAAATTTTGATACAGATCGACTGATTAACAAAAAAATATAAAGAACGTCGCATAACATTGGTAACCGTTGCACAACCCCTGATTTTCGATGTATTCCAAAGAAAATTGATAAAATAAACCTCTTTAAAACGATTTAACGGAGGTTTTTGTTTTTGCCGGCTAAAGTTTGCGGATTTTCGGGTTGCTTAGAAGCATGCGAATTAACCCTAATTGAAAAGGCTATTAATAAGAGACCGGATGAACTTTTCGAAGAGCTTTACTGAAAACTGGAAGACAATAATAAATAATGAACTTATATTTGAAAAAAACTAGTTAATAACCGGAATGTATTCGATACAAGGTATTGGATATATTTGAGAGTTAGTGGCAATTTCATAGAACCCGACAAATCATAACAAAAATAAAATAAATGACAGAAAAAATAAATTTTGATTTTATAGAATTTATAGAATCAAAAGGTTTTAAACAAATAAATAATAACAACTTCGAATATATTTTAGAGAATTCCTTCCCTCTTCAATTAATTTTCGAAAATAATGAGTATGTCATTCCATTTACACCAGAAATACAATTTATAACTAAAATACCGACCGATAAAGAAACTGCTGAAAAATCTTTTAAGAATATTCAGGAAATTTTAGAGATTAAATTCAAAAAATAAATTCTATCGCAAAAAATATACTTTTAATTCTAACTATAACCTTATTAGTATGTAACAAACCACCAACAAAGATATTCTAATGGAAAATAAAGAATTTAAAAAAAATGAACTGCAAGATTTCATTATACAGGAAGGAGATGAATTAAGAAAAAGTTTAATCGATAAACTTTTTAATTTGAATACTCTATTAAGCGCTACTTTTTTAGTTTTATTTCAATTAGATATAAAATCTTTTAACGTTATTAAAATATTAAATATTCTTCCTTTCTGTACAGTTATATTAATTCTACTTTATCAACTTTATGGTTTAAGAATATTGGGTTCAGCATATTATAAATTAGAAAAATGGAAAAAAGGAGATATGAATTCGTTGAAAAAAATGAATGAAAATAATCTATATATAATTTTAATCGCTATAATATTAACATTAATCGAAATTGGCTATTTATTTTTTATATTCCTGAATTAATTTGAGAAAAAACGTCGCACAATAACTAAGCTTTCGTTTTGTCTGCAAGGCAAGAAATGAAAGCTAGGTTTAATAAAAAGGATTCAAAAACAAAATACTAAATTTGATTTGACTAATGAAGATCTTAATTTTATAACTAATTGATTTTCAATAACAAAAAGAAACGTTAGTCAGAATACTAAAACCGAAAAAAAATGACACATCGATTTAGAGATGACGAAGATAAATTTATAGTAGAAGAATCAAAAGAGAATTTTGAAACTTGGACTTCAAAAGATTTTATTTCTTCAGAAATTAGAGAATCTATAAAATCAGCATCAATCCTTATAGTTCCAACAATAGGATTTAGAGAACCAAATGAACTTACATTTCCAATTGGCACAGAAGATTTTTTTCAATACATAAAAGAAAATCTGCCAGAAAATTTCACAATCGATTTTTGTATAAATGATGATGATTATCAAGAATTAGCTTTATATAGCAATTACAGAAGACTTGGTAATTTTTTAGTAACTACAGTGGCTTTAAGTGTCTTTTTAAATTTATTATCATCTTATATCTATGATAAAGCTATAAAAGAGGATGAAAGTAAACCGCCTATCCAAATAATTAATATCGATAACTCAAAACATCAAACAATAATAAACTCTACAGAAGAAACCAAGCTTCCGAAAAAATTTTTAGAAGCACCAAAAGTAAAGTTTAGCATTACCGTAGTCGATAGAAATGGAACTTCAAAAGATTTCCATTATGAAGGTCCAGCAAAAGATGTAAAGAATATAACGGAAGAAATAAAAAAATTATGGGATAATGAATCTAAATGATGTCAAACAAAAACTTTTAGAATTAGGTTCGGTAACTTTTGATTATGAAAAATTTCTAAATGAAGTTATAAACTTAAAAAAACAAGTTGTATCAGTCGGAAATGAAGATGAAGGTAAGCAACTTTGGGTTATTGAACAGATAATTGAAATTCATTTAGAATTTAACAATGTCTTCAAACTACTAAAAAGAAAGCAATATAATGACGCTTGGTGCAAACTTGAACGTATAGAAATTACATTCCATTCTTTGAAAAGACATTTTTCATTTAACAAAACTGAATATAAACTTTACTTTATTGAAAAGTCTGTTAGAAATTTACAAGTGATTTTTCCTTACAAGCTTTTCTCAAGTATGGAAATTCTTGAGAAAGAAAAGAAATGTAGCATTTGCGATGAAATTCTTAAATTTCGTTCTCCTTGTGGACATAAAATTGGAGAAATTTATGGAGGAGAAATATGTTGCAGAGTAATCACAAAGTTTGACCTTTTAGGTATTGCATTAGTAGAAAATCCAGTAAATAAATATTCTGTACTTTTTGATAAAGACGGAGACCAATATAATTATGATGTTATTATAACTCTAATAAATTCATTACCAAATGCTTATCATCCTTGGGAATTAATAATACAAAATAAATATCATCCACACATTAATTTTAATAATATCAAAAATGAAGATGCTTGTCCTTGCGGTTCTGGAATTGATTATATTGAGTGCTGTAAAAAAGAAAAAGGTGTAAAACATTTACATTATAGATTTATAGTTAAAGACCAAAAAAGCAGAAAACAAACCAATATAAGTAAATAGAAAAAAAAGAGATAAGTACTACTGCTAACAAGGCAGAGGACTGATATGTTAGTGAAGACTATTAATCTTTAAAGGTATTTCTAGTTCACCTCTGTCTTGTTTATTTAAAGGTATTAATTTTATGATTGTAAAGTAAAGAAGGGTTTTGCGTCAGGCGGGCTGAAGTGCAAAATTCAAGTGTAGTTTTTCAATTGAACTTTAATAATAAATTGAACTTTTGTGCTTCGATTTTCCGCCCGAACGCAAAGCCCAGAAACGTCAGGCTGTGAAAAAACCCAGCTTTCCAATAATTCTCAAAGAAAATTGTCCTTTCACAGCTCAATAAACTCGTTTTAAGAAGGACTATTTTTTAGGCGGCAACTGTTAATCTATTTTCCAAAGGGGCTAAAATAAACGCAAAACACGTCACTCTAAAAACAAAACAAGCTTTCGCTTTGTAAGGTGACTTCCAGTTTTTCAATTTTGCAATTAATTCCGGAACTCCCAGAATATTTATCGTGCGTTTGATGTTGTACACCAACATGATTAAACTGTGTTCGCCATTTACTTTTTCTAATCCCGTTAAATTCGTGTGATTATAACCCCATTGTCTTTTGATGGTGCCGAAGATATGTTCATTGATTTCTTGTCGCTTTCGATATAATTGACCATTTTCTCGATAACGCTGATTGTTTTCTTCCACCGCACCCGCATATTGACTTCTCTCAATCTCCCTTCCATCCTTTCTACTCGTACAAAGCGATTTTACCGGACATTCTTTGCAGGATGGAGTTCGATATTTTTTGAAGTCGTAACTGTCGCGTTCTCGTGTCTTTTTGTGCCATTTTCCAGTAGTTCTTAACATTTCTCCTTGTGGACATTGGTACGTGTCGGCCTCTTCATTGTAAGTAAAATTGGCCACTAAATAATCTTTCGTGGTCCCGTTTTCATTTGAGTTGACCAAAGTTGGATATGCAACAATAGTTCTGATGTTTTCTTCTTTGCATTTCGTGATCTCCCGACCATTGTGATAACCTTTGTCCACCAAAGCAGTGAAGGTTTCAACGCCCAAATTCTTCTTAGTTTCAATTGCAATTCTACTCAAAGCATTACGGTCATTGCGATTGATGGTGTGGGTAGCAACAACCAGATTATATTGAGCATCCACAGCTGCCTGATATTATAACTTACTTCTACCACCTGTCCCTGAACCAATAGTGCTCTGGAATCTTCATCAGTAGTACTAATTTGAGGTTCACCGCTCGCTTTTAATTTTTCATCTAAGACTTCATAGCGAACTTTATTCTTCTTCAAACGCTCTATTTTTTCCTGAATATTGGTAATCTTCTCGCTGTTTTCCGCATCATCATTCTGAGCCAGTTCATCCAGATACTGTTGTGTTTTTTCTTCAATGTAAGCCAAGTGTTTATCTATTTTTCTTTGATTAAAATTGGCTTTCTTGCTATTGTGGGCTCTGCTTTTAGTACCATCAAAGGCAATCGTTTCTCCTGCAATCAAATCGGTATCTTTCAGAAAAGCAACGAAAACTTTAAACAGCTTTTTTAAGCCGGAAGGATTATTTTTTCTAAAATCAGAAATGCTGTGGTAATTAGGTACCAGTCCAAACAAAAGCCATTGCAGTTCAATATTGCGAACACATTCTTTTTCGAGCGTGCGTGAGCTTCTAAGTCCATTGAGATAACCATATAAATATATTTTGAGAAATGTTTGCGTATTTGAAACTTGGTCGACCCTCCATTTTTAGCGTTTGCAGTTCAAAACCTAATGCTTTTAAATTGATATTCTCCACAAAAGCATCGATAAAGCGAACCGAATTATCTTCAGAAATCCTTTCTTCAAAACTCGTGAAAATCATTTGATTGCGGGCTATCCCAGTGATGTGTTGCATTATTAAATATACGAATTTTCTCCCGTATTATTAAAATAATTTAGCTATTTTTGAAAGTAATAAACGGAGGTTTTTTCACAGACTGACGTTAGCGGAAATAATTTCACAACACATCTACCATAATGACTAACTATTTAAATATAATATTTAATCCACAAATTAGATATGAAAAAATATTCGAAGTAATGAGAGACCGAAGAAAAGGTGGGTTATCTCATGAAATTTATGAGGAATTTATAGATTCAATAAAATCATTACCTCCACTTCATTTAATTCAACAATCAGATTTTTTAATTTTTGAAAAATTTAAATTATCTGATATTTCTGAAACGGATCATCAGAATTTGATAAAAGAAGTGATGCGTCGTGGAATTTTAGACAGTAAAAAATGTTGGCATCCAGACGCAAATACAGATACATGTAATCTTGATGAAAATGGAAATATTGTAATTAGTGCAGCTCATTCTCTTCAAAATAATGGTATATTAAGTACGATTGCTGAACATGGACATGTAATGAGCTATGCTTTTGACAAAAGTGAAATTGAAGGTAGTAGATTAGGCAGAAATTTAGCTTCAATTTTCTGGGGATTTTGCAATAAACATGACGCAATATTTTATCCAATCGAAACTAATCCATATAATAATACAGCTGAACAAAATTTTTTGTTTGCATACAGGGCTTTTGTAGTATCTTCACATAAAAAATTGGAAGTATCAACTTGGATTAACTACGGTGAACAATCAGAAAATGATATTCTTCAAAATAAAAAAATATTTGATGATGCCATTTTAAATAAAAATTATTCTGTAATAAAAACTGAAGTTATAGAATTAGAGTTATTCTATCCAATAGCGGTATCATCGTCATTTTATTTAGATTATGATTTTAATGGTAATTTAATTCCACATTCAGATGATAGAATGGAAGATATTTATATAACACTTTTCCCTACTGCAAATAATAAAACACTATTTTTGGTTAGTTATTTCGAGCAAGATTCACACTTATACAAAAATTTAGTTACTCAATTAAAAGAACGAGATAATTTAAAGTCAGATATTTCTATACTAATTGCAGCACATACTGAAAACGTTTATTTCAATCCAATATATTATAAAACATTTATTGACCAGCATAGTGAAGATATTCTAAAACTGATACACGAAACTCAATTTGATTTCGCTAGAATCGATGAAAATGGAAATGTTACAAACAATATATCGCTAACACCAAATAATTACTTAAACAATATTTATAATGTCAATTTTTTTGGATATTAATTATTACTTCCGCTAATAACTAAGCTTTAGTTTTGTCTGAAAGACAAGAAATGAAAGCCCGCTGTGGCACTATTAGAATTCGGCAATCTCTCCAGTGTATTTTGAATGTGCGATGTTTAAGGATGCAATGGGTGGGAATACCTATTATTTTAATGCCAGTAAGTAATGATAGTCGGATAATATTGGCAAATGATACAAAAATAACTTAGTATTCGTTTCTTGCAATTTTTGTATCTTCGAATATTATTGTATTAGTAACCATTGCGATAAATTTGTAATTGAAAATAGATGAATAGAATTGATATTAAAGGATATAAATCAATTAAAGATTTAAGTTTAAATTTAGAACCTATTAATATTTTAATAGGTTCTAATGGTAGTGGTAAAAGTAATTTTCTATCTTTTTTTGACTTTATAAAGCAGATTTATAATCAAAATCTTCAAGAATTTGTTGCTTTGAAAGGAATTGATACATTTTTACATAAGGGAGATAAAATTACTGAAGAGATATCAACTAAATTATACTTTCCAAATACAAATGCTTATTCATTTACAATTAAAAAAGGAGAATCTTCATTTATTTTCATCAAAGAAGGAATGTGGTATGGTTATAATCCTTATATAAATAATCCAATTGATATTGCTTCATTTTCAAATGAATCTAGACTTCGTTTTCAGACAAAGCCGAGATCCAATTATATAAGAAATTATATTAATGAATTAATGCATTATCATTTTCATGATACTGGAGAAAATTCCCCTTTTAATAAAGAGTCTAATATTGAGAATGATATTTTTATTCTCTACGAAAAGGGTGGAAATTTGGCTGCATTCCTATATAACATCAAAAAAACTACTCCAATTGTATATAATTTAATAGTTAAAACGGTACAAAGCATTGCACCCTATTTTTTAGATTTTTTTTTATTACCAGACCCGAATGGAAATATAAAATTAAGATGGCAAAGTAAACATAGCTCAACAATATACGGTGTTAACAACTTATCTGATGGTACGATACGTTTTATTGCACTATCAACTTTATTTTTACAACCGGATTTACCGGATACTATTATAATTGATGAGCCGGAGTTAGGTTTGCATCCAACTGCTATTGCAAAATTAGCTGGTCTAATTAAATCAATTTCTTCAAAAAACACACAGGTAATTATCGCAACGCAGTCAACTGATTTAATTAGTCACTTTGAAGCAGAAGATATCATTACTGTTGATCAAGTTAATGGAGAAAGTAGATTTGAAAGACTTGATTCTGAAACCTTGAAATTTTGGTTAGAGGATTATACTATTGATGATCTATGGAAAAGGAATATAATATCAACAGGACAGCCCAATTTTTAATATGAAAAGAATTATTATTATTTGTGAGGGACCGACTGAACAATCCTTTGTGAAAACGAATTTGGTTGTTCCTTTTATTCATAAGGATATTTTTCTACAAAGTCCTCTGATAAAAGCGTCGCGAGGAGGTATTGTAAAATGGGGTCGTTTAAAAGAACAAATTGAAATGCATCTTAAATCTGATACGGAAGCATACGTAACAACTTTCATTGATTATTACGGATTATATTCTAAATATGAATTTCCAGGATGGGAAGATGCTCAAAAAATTCCAGATCAAAATTTAAGAATGGATGAGTTAGAAAAACATATGCTATTAAGTATAAATCCTGATTTACAAAACAGATTTATTCCATATATGCAATTACATGAATTTGAAGGCTTATTATTTTATAATATTGATATTTTCAAAGAACAAATTCCTGAAAATGATTTGGTAGGTATTGAAGAATTAAGAAAAATATTCAGAGATTATACAAATCCTGAAATGATAAACAATGCAAGGGAAACTTCGCCCTCACATCGATTACGAAGAATAATATCTGGTTATAATAAAATCGTTTATGGCGATATATTATCAGAAGCAATTGGAATAGAAAGAATTAGAACTAAAGCTCCTCGTTTTAATAAATGGATTTCTATATTAGAATCTATATAATAAAATATTCAATATTCTCCTTGATCTCCGAAGTCTCTGACTTTGGAGTATTTTTAGAAAATCTTGACGAGAGTCGGAATTTTCGCTTTTTCTTTTACTTCCCAATTTCTTCATAATACCGATCAGCGCATTGCTCTAATACTTCTTTTGTTTGGGTTAATTCATTTCGCAGTTCAGCTACCAAAATAACGAGTAATAGGATGATTATTGTGGCGATGATGTTGTAGATTTTAGGGTTTTGATTGATAATGCTGGTAATGTATTTAAGAAAGAATAAAAATGTAAACATTTTACTTTCTAGAAAATGCCGATATAGGTGACGAAAAACGAGAAGTTAGACTTATAATTAGTAACCTAAAAAAAGAGAAATCTAAAAAATTGAGATAAAACTGTAGATAATTTGTAATTTTATGACAATTAATAATTTTCAAAACTCCAAAAACAGCTCTAAAAAAACATTTTTTTAGAGCGATTTAAAAGAGGTTTGGGAAAATTTTTAATCCTGACTAAAGTAATTGCCTATATTTGAAAGCTAACTGTATTAAAATCGAACTATGACAATAACAAATGAGATTTCAAAAAAATGGCAAAAGGAAAAATAGACACTAATTCAGGAGTACAAGCTAGTGTTGGTTTTGACTTTCAAAGAAACACTTGCATTTACGTGTTTCTAGACAACTACATTGGTTGGAAAAACCAAGAATACTTTATTATGCTTGAACATTATGATGATATTGTATTTGGCTTTTTAAATACAAATGGAGAACTCTCTCAAGTTACTACATACCAAGCAAAAAAATCATCTACAGTTTGGACAACAAACAAGGTTTATGAAATAATTCAAAAAATAAGCAATTCAGGAATCGAAATGTTTAAAGACAATATTAGTAAATCGGGTAATTACAAGCAATCACAACATTTTATTTCTAATAATACAATTGCACTTGATTACAAATGTTCAACTGAAAAAAAGACTAAAAAAGTTTATGTCAATGAAACCAACGAATCTGTTACTTATACTTCATTAGATGTTGACTGTCAAAATTCATTAAAGAAAGGCAATTCAGATATAAAATTTGATAGCGAACAAATAGAGCATTTTAAGAATTTAAATTTCACTTACATTGACCTAGGAAGAAATACAAAATCTCAATTAGAGCTTTTAAGGGGTAAATTTGAAACAGTTTTTGGCAAGTCAATTATCGACCATACCGCTGCAAGAGATACACTTATTTTTCATCTAAAAGAAATAGAAAGCACCTATAATCAAGGCGATATTCCAAAATTCAGCGACAAACACAAAAGACTTGAATCTGCAAAAATTGACATCATTTTAAATATTTTAACCACAAAAAACTTAGCGTTAGATTTTTGCAGAAAAAAGGCTGAAAAAATTTGTGAGGAACTATCAATTAATGTCTTTGATGCAATGTCCTTTGAACTTGACTTTGAAAACAGTTTAGACGAATTTAAAGATTTGAAGCAAGGAGAACACCAAAAAATCATCCGATTTATTGAAAGCAAAAAGAGTATATTCTGGAATTTCACTAATGATGTTCTTTGTATTAAAGAATTATACGGCTTATTTCTAAAGGAACAAAACTCAACTTTAAATTCATTACAATTAAAAGCATCAATGGCAGCGGCTTACTTTTTAATACTTAATCAGAAATGAAAACATACTTAACCATAAACAAAATATTTGTGCATAGTGAAGCAAACAGCAAGAGTTTTTTTACAGACTTTGGCAAAAAACTTAATGTTATTTACGGAGCAAACACGTCTGGTAAAAGCACACTTATACAGTTAATTTTATTCACTTTTGGTATTAATGACAATAAGACAAAGCTTACAAAAATTCTATCTGAAAAGATTCTAACAAGACTTGACATCACAATTAAGAAAGGTGGCGAAAACACTGAATATACCTTTGTCAGAAAAGACGAAACTATTTATATCAAAGATTCCGAAACAAATAAAGTAACAACCTTTAACGGAATAAGTGGCAATAATTCAGTAGAACATTACAAGCTAAAAGCATTCTTCAATGATTTATTAAACTTTGATTTATTACTCGAAACTAAAATAGGAATATCAAAAGCACCAATTGAGACTATATTTTTGCCATATTATGTTTCTCAAGATGTAGGCTGGGTTTATCTAAGAAAATCATTTAGTAATTTAGACTTTTATAAAAATTTTAAAGAGGATTTTTTAGATTATTATTTAGGTATTACAAGACTTGAAGACAAAGAAAAGAGAAAAGCAATCGAGAACGAACTAAATGAAAAAATTCAGAGATATAATTTCTATATGAACTTTGAAAAAAACGATTCAATAATCGAAACCTCTAAGTTAATTGATGATTCATTCAAAGGTAAAGGGCAAGAATTTATTAATGAAATTACGGAACGTAAGAAAAATTTATTACAATTTGAAAATCAATTTGTGAAAAAATCCAATTCACTTACTTATAATAATCAAAGAATTTCCGTAATTTCTAAAGTAGGCAGAAACCACGCTCATCAATTTCCTGGTAAAGACAACTGTCCTATTTGTCAACAAACTCTTCCAATTGACACTAAACAAATCTACGAGTATTATCAAGAGGAAAATGACACAATAAAAATTAAAGAACAAATTCAATCCGAAAACAAAAAAATACAATCAGAATTAAATTCATTAGAAAATAAAATACAACAATTAAGAGGACAATTAGCAAACGACTACCATAAACACATTATATATTCCAACAACAATGTAACACTTGATGAATGGATAAAAACTCAAGCAAACATTAAATTGGAAAGTTCGATTAATGAAAATATCGGTAAGTTAGCAAAAGAAATTTCCGACCTAAAAGAAAAATTAAAAGCGTTCAAAGACGATGATGATATTCAAAGCGAAAGAATGACTAAGAATAAAAAGTTTAAGGAATATTATAATTTAAACAATATAAAACTTGATGTGCCAAGATTAGACGATAATCGATTTAATTATATTTATGATTTATCAAGTTTCCCCTTTCAAGGTGTCGAACTTCATTTAGCTGTTTTAAGTTATCATTTTTCATTTAATAAAATAATCAACGAGACAGACAGTATCCATAGGCTACCATTAATTTTGGACAGTATATTTAAAGAAGATTTGGACGGTAACAGCAAAGAAAAAATATTAGATTTTATTTGCAATAATCAACCCAATGATACTCAAACAATAATATCTGTAGCAGACAATAAATCAAAAGACCCTAAGATTGACTACTATAATGAAAAGTTTTTCAATACAGAAACCAAGTTAATTTGTATTGGAAATTCAATAGATAAAGAATCAATATTAAAGCAACACGACAAACAGTTGGACGAAATATTAAATAACACTTTTGAAATAATGGAGTATGTATAAATGTATTATATTCATAATTAAATTTCCATTTTTGCAGTGACCTATGATAAAAAACGTACATCTTACTTTCCAAGTCATAAATCGTTTTATTTAAATCCCCTATTATCTCTTTTAAATGAGCATAATCCGGCTGTAATCTTCCCCAAAAATAGGATCATTTAAAAATATAGTTTTTAAATTTGAAAGACTATGAAAAACAGTAAATTTTCAGAAGTTCAGATCATCAAGATATTATCTGAACAAAATCAGGGAAAAACGGTAAATGAGATTTGCCGGGAGCATGGAATTAGCCAGCCAACCTTTTACAAGTGGAAGAGCAAATATGGTGGATTGGATGTTCAGCAACTTTCAAAAATGAAAGAGATGGAAAAGCAACTTTCGCAATATAAAAAGATCGTAGCTGAGCAAACTTTGGAGATTGTCGTCTTAAAAGATGTGATCGAAAAAAAGCTCTAACGCCTTGTGAGAAGCGTGAGTTGGTGGATTATTCGAAAGAAATCCATAACATGAGTTTGCGCAAGGCGTGCAAAGTGTTCAGTTTAAGAAGTTCAGTTTATTATTATCGTCAGGTATTTAAAAGTTCAGATGATGAAATCCGTGCAGAACTTATTTTACTTGCAGATTCTAATCAAACGTGGGGCTTTTGGATGATGCACAATCGGTTGAAAAACTTAGGCTTTGGATGGAATCACAAAAGGGTTTATCGGATTTATAAGTCGATGAGATTAAATTTGCGAAGTAAAAGGAAAAAGCGGCTTCCAGCACGGATAAAACAACCACTGGTTCGCCCCATCTATCCGAACGTTACTTGGAGCATGGATTTTATGCACGACAGTTTGGAAAATGGCAAAAGCGTGAGAACCCTTAATATCATTGACGATTTTAACAGAGAGATTTTAAACATCACTATTGACAGCAGCTTGCCCTCTGCAAAAGTAATCTCGCAATTGGAACAATTAATTGAATGGCGGGGAAAACCTGAAAAAATAAGAGTGGACAACGGACCGGAATTTATTGCAGAAAAAATGAAAGATTATTGCAACAAAGAGAATATCGAACTAGCCTTCATTCAACCAGGGAAACCTACACAAAACTCATTGATTGAGAGATTTAACAGAACATTCCGGACAGAGTTTTTAAGTGTTTACCTCTTTGAGAACATCAAACAAATGAGAAATTATGCAGAAATATGGATGTGGATGTACAATAATGAGAGACCGCATAGTGCGTTACAATACCTTACACCACGGGATTTTTTATTGAAATATGGAAAACTCAATCAAAATAGCGCAAATGAGTTTCCCACATTCCAACAAAATTTCAACAACGACAACAATAAAATATTAACAAAAAACTCTACTTTTGAGTGTGCCTAAACAAGGGAAGATTACACGGCATCAAAAGTTTATAATCTTTGGGTAAAGCCCCGATCGTATAACGATATTAAATCTTAATCTTGTCTTGAAAGTTTATGATCAATCTTCTTAATTTCTTGTTTTAATTCTAAAAATAGACCTCGAACATTTTGCCCAGAAAATTCATCAGCATCAAACTCTTCAGTATTGATACTGCAGGCAAATTCCCAAATTTCTTTAATTTCAATCAAAGGTATTTTTAGGGGTTCATAAAAGTTATTATCCGACTTTACACAGATGAAATTGCCTTCATGAAATTGAAACCTTTTATAAATAATTCCATCATTTATCGTGATAAAAACATAGGTTTTATCGGTTTTTAGGTCAGCTAAATTTTCAACATATTTCCCAACAATATAAGTTCCTTCTTTATACGGCGGCATTGAATCACCACTTGCCGGAAACGCGCGATATTTTCCGTTTCTAAGAAATGGTAAAGAAATGGTTTGCAAACTTTCGATATAATCAGGATCACTGTAACCGTTCAGGTAACCCATCGAAGCTTTTTGCGGAATAATTTCAATTTGATTATTGCCCGAAGTGTCCACCGTTATCGGTACTAAAATACGATTATCAGGAAGATTAAGCATTTCTTCTAAAGGATATTTTCTAATATCTACCCCAACCAAAAGATCAATACTTACACTGAAATACTTTGAAATTCTCATTAAAATTTCTATCGGTGGTTCGGAGCTTCCGTCCTCATATTTTGCATAACGACCTCGTGTAATAAAAAGAGTGTCCGCAATTTTTTGTTGGGAGAATTTTTGCTTCGATCTCAAAAAGCGCATGTTATCGGATAAAATTGACATTGTTACAATTTGTAGCAACAAATATAATAAAAATTGATACAAATAGTGGTAATTTTGTAAAATGAATCGTGCAATTGTACATATGGATTTAGATACCTTCTTTGTTTCTTGTGAAAGACTGAAAAATGCTGAGTTGGAGAAATTACCCGTGATTATCGGAGGCGGAGACCTTGGTGTAGTGGCATCCTGCTCTTATGAAGCAAGGTATTTTGGCGTTCGAAGTGCGATGCCGATTAAATTGGCATTAAGATTATGCCCGACGCAAAAGTGATCAAAGGCGATATGGAACATTCCAATATGTCCCATTTAGTCACTGAGGTTATTCAGGAAAAAGCACCGGTAAGCGACAAGTGAAAATACTTGCCTATCTGATTTCCAGAAAACATGTTCCCACAAAAGAGGAACGATGTTCTTTGGAACATGTATCGATGCCGAAGGTGAATATTTTGACACGGCTCATTTTCCGAATTGTCTGGAGCAATATCCTTTTCAAGGTGGTGGATGTTATCTGTTGTTGGGTAGCGTAGAAGTAGATTTTCATTTTCCGACCATTACCATTCATAAAATGGCAAAAATGCCTTTTATACCCGATCACAATATTCGATGGACAAAGAAAAATCTTTAGAAACCGCAAGAAATTTACATGAAGATTTAAGTATGACCCATAGAAAACCTTATCCCCAAGAGAACTAAATTGGATTGCCTAGAAATAAATTTTATGCATAAAATTAACAGTATATAATTCTCCATATTCTACGCAATTTTTGAATACTTTCTTTTTATAAAAAAAACCTCAATATCAACCAATTACCTGAGAGTTTGCTGTCGCATTCTTTCTATCAACAAATTTTTGTTTCAATAACATCATGTCTTCGCTTACTTTTTTGTCTAAGATTTTTGCATAATGCTGGGTAGTCTTAATACTTTTGTGACCCAGCATTTTACTTACACTTTCAATAGAAACTCCATTGGACAAAGTAATAGTCGTTGCAAAAGTATGACGAGCGATATGGTAAGTCAATTCTTTATTTACACCACAAATATCAGCGATTTCTTTTAAGTAAGCATTCATTTTCTGATTGCTCAATACTGGCAGCAATCTACCTTTATTAATGCAAATTGGGTTCATTTTATATTTTTCAATAATCTTTTCCGCCTGAAAGAGCAAAGGAATATTAGAGGTCGTTTTGGTCTTTTGGCGTTTGGTAAAAATCCATTTATTGTTGTCTAATCCTATCGTGATATTATGCTCTGTAAGTTGTTGGGTATCTATATAGGCTAGACCCGTAAAGCAACTAAATAAAAAAATATCACGAACCAAAGATAATCTCTCGTTTTTAAAATCTTTGGCAAAAAGCATCTCTATTTCGTCTTCATTGAGAAATTCTCTTGTTACTTCATCAAACTTCGAATGATAGTTCAAAAAAGGGTCTCTCTCCATCCAACCGTTAGCAAGACAGATGCGAATGATTTTTCCGAAATTCTTGATATATTTTACCGCAGAATTATTATTGCAGGATTTTTCAGTTCGAAGAAAGAATTCAAAGTCGTTAAGAAAACCATAATCAATTTTTTTCATGTCAATGTCAGAAATATTGTACTTCCATTTCAAAAACTCTTTGGTATGCTTTATAGTGGTTTTATAACGAACTAATGTCCCTTGGGCAAATTCCTTCCCTACTAGCTTCTCCATTCGATCATTATGATCTTGAAAAACAGGAATAAGTGTTCTGTTGAGTTCTCCCCTACCCAATAGCTTATTTTTAAGAGCTTCACAAGTCACTATTTCTTTATCTCTCATCAACTCATGATAAGTCTCGTAAACTTTCTGCTCAAATGTTTTTAGATAAAAATTAAGCAATCTGTTTTCTTCTGAGGTACCACTGACCTTCTGCATCGCAGAATTCCATTTCAAAGGTTTTGAGGTACGTTTCGTACTGATCTCAGAGATTTTACCGTCAATGGTAATTCGCAAATAAATAGGAACTTCTCCTGCAGAATTGACTTTGGTTTTTTTTACATAGAAAAGTAAATTAAAGGTCTTGTTCATTTTGTGTGGTTTTAAGATTTAAAATTAACCTTAGCAAAACCTCAGCACAAGATGTTCAGTTGCTGAACTAGCTCCTGAACACGGTTTATCTGAATTTCCAGTGACCTATTTTAACCTGTTTCAACAGGTCACTGAATAGGTCACTTTCAGATTGTGCTTTTTTAACTCTTTTTGAACATCCATAAAACGAAAAAAGCTTTAAAACGTATGTTTTAAAGCTTTTTGTACTACTTTGATATTGTAGTTGCGATCCGGACGGGATTCGAACCCGCGACCTCCGCCGTGACAGGGCGGCATTCTAACCAGCTGAACTACCGGATCTTTTTTATGCACTGATCAATCAGTTGTGATTTGAATGCGTCCTGCCAACCTTATCGGGATGACTGGCGTTTCTACCACTTGAATGACCGTATTATCTTTGTTTGTAAGAACTCCTTTCTTTTTGATGACTGCAAAAGTACAACTTTTATTACAGCCTGCAAATGTTTTTTAAAAAAAATGCTCTCCTGATCAGGAAAGCACTCATTTTCAAGCAATTTATTTTTTATAAATGTGCTGATAATTTTTCAGAGATTACTTCTTTTGAAGCTACTCCTACAATTTTATCAACCACTTCTCCATTTTTGAAAATCAAAACGGTAGGAATATTTCTGATTCCGTAGTCTACAGAAACCTGTTGGTTGTTATCTACATCTACTTTTCCTACCACTGCTTTTCCTTCGAAATCAGCCGCTACTTCTTCGATAATCGGGCCCAGTGTTCTACACGGTCCACACCATACTGCCCAAAAATCTACCAATACCGGTTTATCTGAATTCAAAACCATTTCCTGAAATGATTGATCTGTAATTTCTAATGCCATTTTTTTATCTATTTTAAATTAATTTATCAATGTACAAATTTACGATATTCCTGTTAATTCAAGTCTTCGTTTATCTATGTTCAATATTTGCTTTTTCTATGTGAAAACTTTTTGCGATTTCTACTAAAGCATCAACCAAAGCGTCGATCTCTTCTTTGGTGGTAAGATGGCTGAAAGAAACCCTTAAAGGCGTTGTATGATCCATCTCTTCTTCATCTACCACCATCATCATCACCATAGAAGGTTTTGCCGCTCCCGAAGAACATGCGCTCCCCTGAGAAATTGCAATTCCCTTCATATCCAATTTTAACCCGATCATCGGATCTTTGAAAGGCAGCAGTACACTGAGCACCGTATATAAACTGTTGTCCATTTCTGCGCTTCTGCCGTTGAATTTTACGCCTTCGATTTTCTGAGAAAGCTGATCGATGGTATATTGTTTAATTTCTTTGATATGATTGGCGTAACTGTCCATATTTTTCAGGTAAATCTCCAGCGCTTTTCCCAGACCTACGATTCCGCAGACGTTTTCTGTTCCTGCCCGTAAGCTTCTTTCCTGGGGACCACCGGTGATAATTCCTTTTAAGCCTGAAGCTTTTCTGATGAATGCAAAACCACTTCCTTTGGGTCCATGGAATTTATGAGCGCTGCATGAAGCAAAATCTACAGGAATATCGGAGAAATCCAAATCCATGTGTGCCATCGACTGCACCGTGTCCGAATGGAATAACGCGTTGTTTTCCTTGCAAAGCTGAGCTACTTTTTTGATGTCAAGCAGATTTCCTATTTCGTTATTGGCATGCATCAAGGTGACCAAAGTTTTCTTGTCAGAACTTTTCAGTAGATTTTCCAGCTGCTCCAAACTCACATCTCCTTTTTTATCAGGACGGAGATAAGCCACTTCCACTCCTCTTCTTTTCTTCATATCTAAGACCGTTTCTGCTACGCATTTGTGCTCCAGAGGCGAGGTAATAATCCGCTCTACTCCCAAATGATCGACACACGATTTTATAATCATGTTATTGGATTCTGTCCCGCAGGAAGTGAAAATTATTTCTGCCGGACTCACTTTCAGATAATCTGCAATCTCTCTTCTCACGTTTTCGATGAGTATTTTGGCTTCCTGACCAAAACTGTGGGTGGATGATGGATTCCCATAATTGTTTTTCAAAACAGACACCATTGCATCGATAACCTCTTCTGAGAGCGGCGTTGTCGCAGCATTATCCAAATAAATTTTATTCATTTTTACTTTTCCTTTTTTTTAGATTTTTCAGACTTTAAAATTAATGAAAAAATTTAAACTGAGCTTCATTTGCCCAATCCATCATTTCCTGATCACCGGAAGTATCACCGAAAGCGATGGTTTTATCGTATTTTTTGTCTGATATTGCTTTTTCTATTCGGTTTACTTTTTCTTTGCCATAGCAGTTGCTTCCTACAAAATCTCCGGTGAAGATTTCATCTTTAAACTCTGCCTGTGTGGACAGCAGATTCATGTTGAATTTTTCTGCAAAAGGTTTCACCCAAATATCGAGTGAAGCAGAAACGATATAACAGTCTGTTTGTGAATGATCGATATTTTCAATGAATTCCAATGCATTTTCCCTAAAGATTTCAGGGTAATACTGATCAAAAAACTGCTGTGATTTTTTTTCAATTTCCTCCCGCTTCTCTCCTTTGAGAACTGAAGAAATAAAACTCTTTTTCACTTTTTCTGCCTCTAAAAGATTTAATTTCAACAAAGTAAAAAGCGGAATATGTTTAATAAACTGTCTTCTGAATTTTGAAGCATTATAGAATTTGAGATACAGAAACATGGTGTCTTTATACGTTAATGTTCCGTCAAAATCAAAGCAATATAATTTTTTCATTTGTTTTTAAAAATACGTTTTCAGTTAATTCTCTCCTAAAATTCAGGCCTGTTTTTTATCGTACTAAAGTTTTAATTTCTTAAAAATAAACTCCGGAATATTTTTGATGATTACCATGATAATACTCCAAACCGGCAGAACATATACCTCATTTTTTTTATTTTTATAGGCGCTGTAAATTTCTTCCGCTGCTTGTTTTGGGCTTGCAGTCAGTTTAGGATTCAGCGGCAGTCCTTCGGTCATTTTCGTGGCCATAAAACCGGGCTTTACGGTAAGAACATGAACTTTCTTGCTGAACAGGTAATTTCTCAATCCACTTAAATAGGCCGTTAAACCGGCTTTTGCACTTCCGTAAATAAAGTTGCTTTGCCGCCCGCGTTCTCCTGCGACCGATGAAAGAACGATCATGGTTCCGGATCTCTGCCGCTCCATTTTATTGGCGAAAAAATTAAGAACAGGAATCAATTTCGCATAATTGATATCGATGATTTTCTCCGTATTCCTGTTATCGTAAAGCCCTTCTTGTGTTCCTTCGCCGAGATATCCGGTTGCGCAAAAGAGCAGATCCGAAGTGATTTCATCAAAAGTGGTATAATCCACTGGCCGCAGCAAATCGAGTTCGATAATCTCTGACTGCTGAACATATTTTACCTCAAGATGTTTGGCAAATTTCTCGGTGGTTTCTTTATCAGAAGTAAAGAGAAATATTTTCGCAAATTTTTCACCCGCACTTAAAGTTTTCTCAACAAAGGCCTGGGCAACTTCTGAATTGCTTCCTAAAACGATCATAGTTTATTGTGTAATTTCTGGATGTGGAGTCTGAATGCTTTTTAAACTTACTTAATTCCGAAGATTATTGATTGTGAATTCTCTTTTGCTGCATGGAAACAAATTTCGGATTCTGAACATTTTGCAGATAATTGGTCAGCGATGATTTGCTCATCGAATCTTTGGTTAAATAAATTCTGCCGCCAAATTCTTCAACAATATGATCGAGCTGAGCGACCAGTTTCTTCAGTTTCGAATTGACTTTAAAATCCAAAGCCAAAGTATAACCTTCCATCGGAAACGAATTATAGGCTTCCGGCTGATCTTTTCCAAATAATTTTAAAACTGCGAGAAAAGATCCGTTTCCACTTTTGGCGATGGTTTCCAGAATTTTCTTCATTCCTTCTTTTCCTCTTTCTTTGGGGATCACCAATTGATACTGGATAAATCCTTTTTTTCCATAGATCCGGTTCCAGTCGCTCACGATATCCAGAGGATAAAAAAATCGTTCATAATGCACGAAATTTTTAACGTCTTTTTTCTTCTGTTTACTGTAATACAAAAAGTTAAAGAACTTCACGGTAAGGCGATTCAGCACAAAATTGGGAAAGTAGAACGGAACTGACGGGCTGCTGATTTTCTTCAGTTTTAAAGGATTGTCCTGTAATTTCTTTGGCAGTTCATGTTTAAAAGCGTGTTCGCCGCGCATCATCACACTTCTGCCCAAGTTTTTATCTTTTTGGAGACAGTCAATCCAGGCCACGTTATAAGTCCAGGATTCACTTTCGTCAAATAATTTAAAAATTTCATCTAAATTTTCTGCCTTAATGCTTTCCTGGCGGATATAAGAACTTTCAATATTTTTCAATTTAAATTTAGCAGAAAGGATAATTCCCGTTAATCCCATTCCGCCTATTGTTGCCCAGAATTTCCCGGGATTTTCACTTCTCGAGCAATTGAGGATTTCTCCTTTTTCGTTCATTAAAGAAAATTCAATTACATATTCTGAGAAACAGCCTTCTGCATGATGGTTTTTACCGTGAACATCAGAAGCAATTGCTCCACCAACCGTAATAAATTTAGTGCCCGGCGTTACAAAAAGAAAGTAACCTTGCGGAACAATGACTTCTAAAACGTCGGAAAGCAGCACGCCGGATTCACATTCGATGATTCCGTTCAAACGGTCGAAACTGATGAACTTATTCAGTCTTTTGGTAGAAAATATATTTTCAGAAAGTGCTGCGTCACCGTAACATCTGCCATTTCCTCTGGCGATGATGTCGTGATTATCGCGGACATATTCTTTAATTTTAGCAGGCGAATCTTCGGACTTCATTTCTTTTTCCACCACGGGAAAATTCCCCCAGTTCGTCACGGTCTGTTTGTAATCTGGTTTCATTTTTTGAAATAAATTTGTAATAAAAACGCCGCCAACCAAAGCATCAAAGTAACCTGGATGTATCGGTCTTTATAAATAATTTTGGTCGGTGATTCGGTTTTGTTATAAACCAGAGTCTGCTGTAAATAACGTAAAAAAGCAAAAACAACAAAGATGACCGTATAAAAAACTCTGGGATGGAACCGCTGCTGAACTTCCGGCGAAAGGGTAAACATCAGATAACAGACGATTGCCAAAGCACAACTGATTGAAAGTGCGATGTCGGCAAACTGCACATTATAGCCGTCCAGTGATTTTCTTGTTCTCCCCGATATTTGAGCGTTGATCAGTTCACCTCTCCGTTTTCCGATTGCTAAAACCAAGGCCAAAACAAAAGTAAGCAAAATGGCCCACTGCGAAATTAAAATTCCGGTAGCATAACCGCCGGCTAATACCCGGAGTACAAAACCAATGGAAATAATCATGACATCTACAATCGCAACGTGCTTTAGTTTAAACGTATATGCCAAATTCATCACGAAATAAAAACCGATAATACTTGCGAATTTCCAGAAGTTATCCAATAAAAAATCCCGGCTTAGGAACATTAAAACAGCTATCAAAGACAGAAGGATGATTAAAATAATCCTGGCAGTTGATTTTGAGATGGCGCCACTTGCCAGCGGACGGTCTTTTTTGTCAGGATGCTTTCGGTCGGATTCGATATCAGAATAATCATTAATGATATAAATGCTGCTGGCGACCAAGGAAAACATGATAAAAGCAAAAATACTTCTGACTAATAAATCAAAATGGGTAATATTGCCCGAAAAAAAGAGCGGCAAAAAAACAAAACTATTTTTGACCCACTGCTCTATGCGAAGCAGTTTTAAGTATTTCTTCATTCATCTAAAATTCTATTGCGAAATTAGTGAATTTTAAATAAAAAAAAATCCGCCGGAGCGGATTATATATCAGTATTTTAAGATGAGCTTATTGTCCTGATTTAGCATCATTAATCATATTTTCATTTGCGGTAATGGCAAATTCCACTCTTCTGTTCTGTGCTCTGCCTGCTTCGGTATCATTGGAAGCAATTGGATCAGCTTCACCCATTCCCATGGTATTCATTCTCATTGAAGACACACCTTTGGAAGATAAATAACTTTTAACCGCTGCCGCTCTTCTGTCGGAAAGGGCAAGGTTATAAGAGTCTGTTCCTTTGCTGTCGGTATAACCGTAGATATTGATATTGGTATCAGGATTATTTGCCAGAATAGTTGCTAATTTATCAAGGTTTATTTTAGCGTCTGAAGTAAGATTAGAGGAGTCAAATCCGAAGTTGACCATATTTTCTTTCATGGTTACTTTAATTCCCTCACCAACTCTTTCGACTTCGGCACCAGGTAAAGTTTCCTTGATTTCTTTGGCTTGTTTATCCATTTTGTTACCGATAACATTACCGGCTACTCCACCAATAACACCACCAAGCACAGCCCCTAACGGTGCGTTTTTACCCTTACCTAAATTATTACCGAGAACGCCACCTAAGACCGCTCCTGCAGCAGCACCGATTACCGTTCCTTTTTGTTGATTGTTTGAGTTTTTTACAGCCTCACAACTGGTCATCACCATTGATGCGGAGATAAATAGTGCTGCAATATTTGTTTTGTTGAAAATTTTCATAATGTTTATTTTAATATTTTTATTTCATTCCTGTTCTTTCGAAATTGTAAACCACTCTTACATTTTCTCCACCTGAAGGAATATTTTGCTCTAAACTAAATTGATCCGCGGTCTGGCTGATTAAATTTAATGAATAACCTACCGTAACTGCTTTGGCTTTTGAGCCTTCCAACAGTTTCTTGAATTTAAATTCATTACCATTAGTTACCTCAAATTTAATAGGCTGAATAACACTTGGGCAGCTTCCACCACCATTGATGGTATAAGAACCGGTCCAGTTATTTGGGATCAGTCTCCAGTGACTTCCAACAAAGCATTGCGCATCAGCACCTTCATCAAAAGGTTTTACTTTGTAGTTCTTGTCATAGTTTACGCTGGTAATCTCCCAGTCGCCTTTCAGTTTCAAAAATTCTGCACGGCTGGACTGCGCAGTTTTTGCGGTGGAACATGAGACAGTAAATGCTGCTCCGATAATTCCTGCTAATAATAAATTTTTCATAGTAGTTACAATTAATTAGTTTAACACTACAAAAAACCGTGCCAAGTAAACATCAAAAACCAAAAAACCCGAATTAACGGGTTCTTTTTTACTATTTAAATAAAGTCTTATTTAATCAACGAATTACCGTTTAACCTTCTTTTTCTTTACTGCAGAAGGTTTCACTTTTGCAGGAGCTGAATGAGGCGACGGTTTATAAAAATTCGAATAGGCATACTCGGCTGCTTTTCTTACATCGATCACACCGCCCGCTTCAGAAATAAGATCAAATCTGTTATTGGTGTTAGAATTAATCATGGCATTTACCGACGATTTATTTGAAGTTTTCACCAATGCTTCGATCATCTGTGCAGGAGTCAGATTCGGCATATACGCAAGTAAAATAGAGGCAGCACCTGCCACAACCGGCGATGCCATAGAAGTACCCTGCAGATATTCGTACTTACCATCCGGAACGGTAGAGTAAATCTTGTCGCCTGGTGCGAATACATTGACCATTTTTTTATTGTAATTGGAGAAGTCGGCTCTCAGGAACTCATTATCGTTGGTAGAAGCTCCCACAACAATCATATTGCTGATGAAGGGCTGGGCATCATCTGCGTTCTTAAAATTTGTCGGAAAATAAACATGCTCCGCAATATTCTCATTTTCATTTCCTGCGGCTTTCACCAAAAGAACTCCTTTTGATTCGGCATATTTAAAGGCATCCCACACGAACTCTTTCCCCGGAGAAACCGGTTTTCCGAAACTCATATTTAATATTTTTGCACCGTTGTCTACGGCATAGCGGATTGCATTGGCAACATCTTTATCTCTTTCATCTCCATTTGGAACTGCACGTACAGTCATGATTTTCGCCGTTTTATAGCCTACTCCATACTGCACTTCACTGCCCTGCGGCATACCCGCAATAATTCCGGCAACGTGGGTTCCGTGCTGTGCATCAGGACCTTTGTAGTGATTATTCCCATATTTTTTTTCTGAATAATCGTCGTACTTATCTCCAACAATTGAAGCTCTGGGATCATAATCCAAATTATACTGTTTCAGGGCCTGTGGTTCGTAGTTATCCAATGCTTCCTTCATTTGAGCAGTTAAAAATTTCTGTACTTCAGCCGGAGATTTACCGGTAACAGAAGGATCTCTGCTGACCTGCGCTAAAACAGAAACCGCCATTGACTGCTCGGGAGTAGCCGGTTTAATTGCTACCACAGCTTCCTGGGTAAGATTCTGACCGTTGAGCATTGCAATCATCGACGGAATCATGTCGGAGATTCTCTTATAGGTTTCGTAATTCTGCTTTGCTTCAATGCTCTTTTTGGTGAAAATTTCTTTCGACTTCATGTACATATCAAAGTCCGCCGGCATTTTCGCCTGATTGGCTTTGTTCTCTACAGAATTAGCACCTTCGAAAATCGGCTGATATTTTTTAACAACACGGGTTACTTCCATATTATCGACATCGGTATCTCCGTTTTTTCCGCCGATGAAATTCCAGCCGTAGATGTCATCGATATATCCGTTTCCGTCATCATCGATTCCATTTCCCGGAACTTCGTTGACGTTAACCCACCTGTTTTTGATCAGACCGGGATGTTCAACATCTACTCCGCTGTCTAAAACCCCAACGATTACTGTTTTTGGTTTTAACCCTTTGGATTCTAAATACTTGTATGCGTTTTGGGTATTGACCCCATAAATATTGCCTGAGGCAATATCCTGATGATACCAGGTCATCAGATTTTTATCCTTGATCGGATCTAGAGGAGCAGCTGCCTGCTGTGCAAATGATACAACGCCTGTTATAAAACAAGCCGCGATTACTATTTTTTTCATATTATTTCTGTTGAATGGTTCTGATATAAGTCATCGATTCCGGGCCTTTGTTACAAATAAGATCAATGATTGACAGGTCTTCTAAAAAACCATATTTATCTGAAAAAGACTGATAGTAGTCTTCCATGTGATAAGCGGTTTCTGATTTTGCTGAAAACTGATCTCTGTAACTGAGCACCAAAGGTTCTTTGAAGAACTCACTATTCAAAGAATATGCCTTTTCTGTTTTCAGAATTTTCTGAATCACTTTTAAAGCATTAAGATTAAATTCTATCAATGAAGTGGACCGGAACTTAAAGATTTCTTCAAGCTGATCTTCATAGTAGTCAAAATAAGGAGAAGTCTGGTAAGCGGTTTTTATGGATTTCCAATGAAGTTGCTGCCATTTTTCCCGGGTAGAAGTCTGTATTTCTTTTAATAGTCTTGTTCCGTTGTGATTCATCGGAATAATCAGAGACAGTTTTCCGTTGGCGCCATAAATATTGGCTCTATTGCGGTAAGTCTGCTTTGGAAAATGTTCATACTGTTCGAAAATGATCCCGGCATCTTCCTGCAAAAAAACAGAAAACCATGAAATTGGAGGAAGGTAAAATATCGGTAATAAAATAGGCATTGCTCAATACTAAATTTTAGATGAAACATGAAAGACCGCTTCGCTTCCTGATAAAAGACAAAACGATGATTCGAAAAATTAAACGTACTCCTTTAAAATCGAAGTCAATTTCTACGATGTACAAATTTTCTGATCGGGAACGGAACCCCTAGCCCCGATGGAAGCGGCATCCCCCGAATCTGCGGCAGCAGTGAGGGGATACAGCGGACAGCGGGAAACAGCTCCCAAAAACATTACTGCTCTTCTTTTTTCTTTTTAAAGAGTTTCACAATGAAATCCCAGCCGAAAAACAATCCAAGAATTAAAGCCGCAACCCACCAGTAAGAGGTTTTGTGCAGCTCGCCGGTATTGGTCGCTTTGAACATTCTGTCCCAGCGGATTTTGGTGTCTGCCTGATAAGAAGAGCCGCTGTCCTTGAACAGTCCCTGCACACTCAGCCAGGTAAACATGGGTGATCCCACGATATTCTCTTCCGGAACAAAGCCGAAAAACCGTGCATCCAGAGACGCATCCCGGTTATCACCGATCATCATGTAATAATCCTGCTGAATGGTATATTGGGTGGCTTCTTTGCCGTCGATAAATATTTTTCCGTTTTTATTTTCTAAATGATGGTGTTCATATTCTGATATAATCCACTGATATTCGGGTAAAGTGTCCTGATTTAAAGTTACGACATCGCCTTTTTTCGGGATTCTCAGCGGACCGTACCAATCCTGATTCCACTTTTTATTAATGGGGAAAATCGATTGGGTAGTATCGATGTTTTTGGTATAGGCATCTCTGGCCGCATTTGCTTTATAAGAAACCGCTGCGGAATCTTTTTCCCAAATATGTTCTTTGAGGTCGATAATCTGTGGAAGGGCTTTTATTTCTCTCGCGGTCTGATCGGTTAATCCCTGAAAATCATACATGAAACCGTTCTGCGTCTGGATTTCCTGAACCGGTAAAAAGCCATAAGTTTTATACAGTGCCGGGATATCCAGCTGGCTCCCGGTGGTCGCGATGTACTTATGCTGCAACTGCTGGTCTCCTAAAATAACTTCGGGTTTTCCATTAATGAAAAGTCGGCCGGCTCTCATCTCAAGCAAGTCTCCGGCGACGGCGACACATCTTTTCACGTAAGGATCTTTCCGGTCAATGGCCGTGTGCACAGAATCCTGGGGATAATTGAACACTACGATATCGTGTCTCTGCGGTTTCTTTAACTGCAAAATCCTGCTGTAAGGAAGTTTGATGGCATCAACATACGATTTGGGATCATCTTTCGGGTTTCCTTTTTGTCCCGTATCCATAATGGTTCCCTGCAGGAATGGCAGTGCTACCGGCCGCATCGGCATTCTGAAACCGTAGGACCATTTATTTACAAATAAGAAATCTCCGACCAGAAGCGTTCTCTCCATAGAACCGGTCGGAATCCCGAACGGTTGGGTAAAGAAGACGTGAATAATGGTGGCAAAAACAACCGCAAAGGTAATAGAACCGGTAAAAGTATCTTTCTTTTTAGATGCTAATTCTTCTTCTGTCAAATACAGATCGTCTTCTTTCTCCACTTCGGGATCTTTCGAATAATTAACCGCCGCCAAATAAATAAACGGAAGCAGGATCGTCAACAAAGTCTGTACAAAAGACTTTTTGCCGAAATGCCTCATTAAAAACAAATGGAAAGCCGTCATCATAATCGGCCCGACAATCGGAACATACGATAAAACCACCCACCATTTTGAATGTTCAGTTTCTTTTAAGATAATGAAGTAATTATAAAACGGAACAAACGCAAAAAGCGGATTGTAACCCATTTTCTTAAAAAGTTTCCACGTAGAAATCCCCATCAGTAAAGAAAGGATGACAACGTAAATCGAATAGGTAAGAAAGTAATTCATAGTTTATTGCTTATCACTATTAGTTTAGTGTATTTCAAAATTGTTACAGGTTCATGAGTAATGAGTGGTAAGTAATGAGTAATTGCTTATCGCGTATTACTATTACTTATTAAAAAGCACATCGTTCATGGTGAAATTTCCCGTTTTACCGATAATCCATTCAGCGGCAACTACAGCTCCTACTGCAAAACCATTCCGGTTGAAAGCAGTGTGCTTGATTTCGATTTCATCAACATCGCTTTTGTAGTAAACGCTGTGTGTACCGGGAACTTCATCCTGACGAATGGCAAAAATACCCAGTTCTTTGTTTTGGGTTTCATCGAGTTTCCAGGCATCGAATCTTTGGTCATTTTTAATGATTCCTTCGGCGAGGGAAATAGCAGTTCCACTAGGTGCGTCTTTTTTGTGGGTATGATGAATTTCTTCCAACTGCACCTTGTATTCGGGAAAATCCTTCATCAGGTTGGCCAGTTTTTCGTTCAGCGCAAAAAACAAATTAACACCCAACGAGAAATTAGATCCGTACAAAAAAGCCGTATCATTCTGAAGCGCAATTTTCTCGATTTCCGGTTTTTGATCGAGCCAGCCGGTTGTTCCGCAAATCACAGGAATTTTATTTTCCAGGCAGATTTTAATATTATTAAAGGCGGCTTCCGGATGAGAAAATTCGATGACCACATCAGGATTATTCAGGTTTTCGGCAGTAGGAGTTTCGCTTAATCTCGCTACAATTTCGTGACCTCTTTTGGTGGCAATCTCATCAATGATATGGCCCATTTTTCCGTAACCAACAAGTGCTATTTTCATATTTATTTATCGCAGTGCGTTTGTTATTAAATGAATGATCTGTTGTAGATCAAACCTTATTTTACTTTAATCAACGGTTAATGTTTTCCACCACCCCGTCACAAAAGATTTCGTAAGAAAAGAGTTAATAAAAGTTCACCAAATGAAAATCTACAGATTTCCCTCCTCTATGGTCTTCATAAATTACGTTTTTACTTCCAGTTCTTTTCCCTAAAATCTTTTATGACTTTGTGGTTTAAAAAACTTTTATTTTCAGTTACCTCCTATTTTATAATGGTGTAATTTACCTTTAATTAAAAATTATAACTTAAACTCAAACCGGCTTTAGAATTCATCTTTCCGAATTCGTCAAAAATCACGGTGGGTTTTAAGGCCAGATCCGGATCATGTCTTCCTTCATACAAGTGTGCATCTACGACTGCATCTACAATATTCAGGATATACACCAAACCGGTAATGGCGATTGCGTAATCACGCTGTCTTTTTGCCCGGTCCTGGGTTCTGCCCAAAACTTCTTTGGTAACGCCGGGAATATCCGAGAATTCATGCTTTTGCCCGTTTAATTCCGCGACAAAAGCATCTCTGTAACGGTTATACTGTTTTTGATTCCAAAGCGTAATCCCAACTCCGGTGCCGATGCCGCCCCAAACGATGGGAATTTTCCAGTATTTCTTATTGTAATACTGCCCTAATCCCGGAAGGATTGCGGAATACAGACCTGCTTTGGTAGGATTAAATTTCATTACACCCGCAGGCGCATTGGCCTTTTCAATATTGGTAAGCACCTCTATTTCAGAAGGTACCTGTTTTGCAGAAACCGAATCTGTTGGATAATTTTCAACACGGATGGTATCTTTCGGACTGATCTGTGCGAAAGTCATCATTGAAAATAAAACCAAAAATAGTACCTTAAGTTTTTGCATTATTTAAAGTGTGCCAGAATTTGTTCTAACTCTTCTTCATTTTTGAAATCGAGAACGATTTTTCCTTTTTTGCCGTTGGCAGCGGTTTTTATTTCTACTTTAACTTCCAGAATATCGGCTAAATTCTTCTCTACTTTTTTGAAATGATTCGGCAGCTGTGTTTTCGGTTTCTTAACTTCCTCGTTGGGATTTTTCAGCAAATGGGCTTCCTGCTCGGTTTGGCGGACACTTAAGTTATTTTTTAAAATCTTATCAAAAAGTTCCTTTTGCTTTTCCTCCTCTTCTACACTGATGATCGCTCTACCATGTCCCGCAGAAATCTCACCACTCCGGATGGCGTTCTGAAAGTCAGGATTCAAACGCAGCAAACGGATGGAATTGGTAATCGTACTTCTTTCCTTGCCCACTCTCTGGCTTAAATTCTCCTGAGTCATTCCGATTTCCTCCAGCAATCTTTGGTAGGTGAGCGCAATTTCGATGGCATCTAAATCTTCTCTCTGAATGTTTTCAACCAAAGCCATCTCGAGCAGTTCCTGATCATTGACCAGACGGATATAAGCCGGAACGCTTTTTAAACCGGCAATTTTACTGGCCCGGAAACGTCTTTCCCCAGAAATGATTTCAAACCTGTTGCCTTCTTTTCTTAAAGTAATCGGCTGAATGACACCCAAAGTTTTGATAGACTGCGCCAGATCATTCAGTGCCTTTTCATCAAAGTAAGTCCGTGGCTGAGTGGTATTTGGATCAATATCTTCTAAAAAGACCTCCATAATATTGCCGACAAATTTGTCTGCACCTTCATCGGTAGCGGAGTTGACCGTGGCTTTCGACTCGGCGCTCAAAATCGCACCCAATCCACGTCCCATTGCTCTTTTCTTGTCTTTCATTGTTAAAATATTTTCTTGATTTTTAAAGTTTAAATCAACCCTTAAAAATCATTGCTTAGTTACTTATTAAATTTTCGTTTTTCAGTAAAACTTCCTCAGCCAACTGAAGATACTGGATGGCGCCTTTACTTTCTGCATCATAATTCAAAATGCTTTCGCCAAAACTCGGTGCTTCACTTAAACGGACATTTCTGCTGATAATTGTTTCAAAAACCATTTCCGGGAAATGCAGGTGAACTTCTTCTACTACCTGATTGGACAATCTTAAACGGGAATCGAACATGGTGAGCAGCAAACCTTCAATATCCAAATCTTTGTTATGAATATTCTGAACGTTTTTTATGGTATTAAGTAATTTACCCAAACCTTCCAGCGCAAAGTATTCGCACTGAATGGGGATAATCACCGAATCTGCCGCTGTGAGGGCATTCACCGTAATCAATCCTAAACTTGGTGCGCAGTCGATAATAATATAATCATAATTCGCTTTGATCGACTGTAATGCTTTTTTGAGCATATACTCCCGGTTTTCACGGTCGACCAACTCAATCTCAGCAGCCACCAAATCAATATGCGACGGAATAATATCCAAATTGGGAGAAGCTGTTTTCTGAATGCATTTTTCAACTTCTACACTGTGTTCCAACAGGTGATAGGTAGAAAAAGTTGCATCTTCAATCCCTAATCCTGAAGTTGCATTTGCTTGAGGATCTGCATCGATAATCAGAATTTTCTTTTCCAAAACTCCCAGTGCTGCAGCGAGATTTACCGCAGTCGTGGTTTTACCTACGCCGCCTTTTTGATTAGCGATCCCTATGATTTTAGCCATTATATAAAAATTTAATGTCCAAAAATACACTTTTTTCTGATTTTTAAATGATTCCCAAACCCCTGAATAAAGTTAAAGTATTATAAATTAATGGTTTAGCCCTAAATAAAATTATCCACAAAACAAGGTATTTTGTGGATAAGTCAGATCTTTTTTTCGGTAACTGCCTGTTTATTCGAACTGCATAGAGATTGGGAACTTGAAATAACTTCTCACATTCTCGCCATTTAACTTTGCAGGCACCCATTTTCCTTTCACGGATTTAATGGTTTTTATTGCTTCGCGGTTGAAATCCGCGTTGGGTCCGGTAGCTTTCACTTCGCTGATAGAACCGTCTTTTTCAACAATGAAAACGATGGTTGTTTTTAAAACTTCACCAGTTCCGTCGATCGCAGAACCGTCAAACTGGTTCACCACTTTATTTCTGAAGACATTGATTCCACCCATAAAATTGGCTTCCACATCAACCGTTGTTTTTGGTGAATTATCGACCGGTTTTAGAATACCGGTTTCCGGATTTTTCACCGGAACATCCTGAACTGCAGGCGGTGTATAAGTAGTGACAGGCGGATCACCAATAATGTCCTGAGTGCCCGGCACGGCATTGATATAGTCTGATTGCTTAGGCATTACTTTCTCCACCGGCGGATTTTTTGCCGGAGTCGGAACTGTCGAATCTAACGTATTCACCGGAGTTTGAACCGGAGGACTTGTGTGTACAGGTACAGGAGGTTTTTCTGCTCTTTCCACCTCTCTCATGATATAAGGTGGCGGGATTTCATCAGTGATTATTTTCCCTGTTGATTTAAAAGCATTGACCATTAAAGGGGAGATCGCCATCATCGCAAAAACGCCTATTCCGATCAACATCGATTTTGTTAAAATATGATCTGCTTCATTTCTTAAAACATAAGCGCCATAGTTCTTGTTTCGGTGTTCGAAAAGAATTTCATCCAGTTGAAACTCTTTGTTTTGGAGTAAATTTCTCATCACAATATTATTTTAAAGGGTTAAAGGTAAAAATCAACTGATAATTATTAGTTTAATATATTATCGTATTCAATGATTAGTTTTTATCAAAATACAAGCCAATTTTTTAACAATAAATAAAAGAAACCATTCAAAACATAACAGATGTATAATTTTAACCTACCAACAGCAAAACCACCCTTTGCAGAGTGGTTTTTACTTTATATTTTTCAGAAATTTCTTTAATGCCCTTAAAATAATTCTTTCCGGATAATATTCTGACTTCTTTCAGGACCGACTGAAACAAGATAAACATTGATTCCCAAATAGTTTTCAATGAATTTAATATACTTTTTGGCATTTTCCGGCAGCTCATCGTAACTGCGGACTTTGGTAATATCTTCGTCCCAACCTTCCAGTTCTTCGTACATCGGTTCATAATTGTACAACTTCGTGGTGGAAGAAGTAAAATAATCGATGATTTTCCCGTCTTCGGTTTTGTACTTCGTTGCAATTTTTATTGGTGAAATCCCGGAAAGAACATCCAGTTTGGTAATCACCAGATTATTGATCCCATTAATCATGGTGGCGTGTTTCAGCGAAACCAGATCGAGCCAGCCCGTTCTTCTCGGTCTTCCTGTGGTCGCCCCAAATTCGAAACCGATCTGTCTGATTTTTTCACCCAATTCATTATCAAGTTCCGTTGGGAAAGGTCCTTCGCCAACTCTTGTGGTATACGCCTTTGCTACTCCGATTAAATTCTGAAGACTTGTTGGCGGCACTCCTGCGCCTGAACAGACTCCTCCCGTTGTTGGCGATGAAGAGGTGACGTACGGATACGTTCCGAAATCAATATCCAACATTGCAGCCTGTGCACCTTCGAACAGAATATTCTTTCCGTCGTGGATCGCCTGATTTAATTCAACTTCGGTATCAACGATCCGGTGTTTCAGCTTTTCTCCCAATTCTAAAAACTCATTATAGATTTCTTCAAATTCTAAAGTTGGTTTTTCAAAATATTTCTCGAAAAGCGAGTTTTTAATTTTTAAATTTTTTCTGATCTTCTCCGCCAGAACTTCAGGATTCAAAAGATCGACCATCCGGATGCCCACTCTTGCAATTTTATCCTCATAACAGGGGCCGATTCCTTTTTTGGTGGTACCGATGTACGTTCCGCCTGTTTCCTCTTCACGGTACGTATCGAGCAAAATATGATATGGCATGATCACATGCGCTCTTCTGCTGATAAAAACGTGATCGGTACGCATGCCTTTTTCTTCGATCTGAGCGATTTCACTCAAAAATGCTTTCGGGTTGACCACGACTCCGTTGGCAATGATACATTTTCCTTTGCACTGCAAAACTCCCGATGGAAGCAGGTGCAGAACAAATTTTTCTTCGCCCGCATATACGGTGTGTCCGGCATTGTCTCCTCCCTGAAAACGCACTACATAGTCCGATTTTGCTGATAAAACGTCTGTGATTTTTCCTTTGCCTTCGTCGCCATACTGAAGACCAACTACAACGTAAGTTGCCATATTTTACTTTTTATTTAGATTTCTACAAAAATAGTTTTTATAATAATCTTGAACAAAATTTAGACATGAAATATTCACCGCCTTTATCGATGGTCTGGATTTACACCATTCTCTTTCAAATTATTTCCTTAAATTTGCACTTTAGAAAAAACATATGAATATAGTTAAAATTCACGATAAAGAATTCGTCCCCTACTTAAAAAACGACGAAATTCAGTCCATCATTAAAGAACTTGCCCTAAAAGTATATGAAGATTACAAAGATGAAGTCCCGGTTTTTATAGGGGTTCTCAACGGAGTAATTATGTTTTTTTCTGATTTCCTGAAACATTATCCGGGAGAGTGCGAGATCGCTTTTATTCAGATGAGCTCTTATTCCGGCGGATTACAGTCGACAGGAATTGTCTATAAGAAAATGGACCTGACCAAGGAAGTAGAAGGCCGCCACATCATCCTGATGGAAGACATCATCGATACAGGAAACACCATTGAAAGCCTGTTTGAATACTTTAAAAACACCCAGCGACCGAAATCTTTAAGAGTAGCCTCTTTATTATTAAAGCCGGATGTTTACAAAAAAGAATTCAAAATCGATTATGTCGCCAAAGAAATCCCGAATAAGTTTGTCTTAGGTTACGGACTTGATTATGATGAATTAGGAAGAAATCTTCCGGATTTATACCAATTGTCTGAAGGAAGAATAAATCACTAAAAAAATAAATCTGATAAGTAATATGATAAATATCGTTCTATTCGGTCCTCCAGGAAGCGGAAAAGGTACGCAGGCGCAGAATTTGATTGAGAAATTCAATTTAAAACAAATTTCTACCGGCGACTTATTCCGCTACAATATGAAAAACAACACCGAATTGGGTGAATTGGCAAAATCATATATCGACAGAGGCGAATTGGTTCCGGACCAAGTGACCATCGATATGCTGACCGATGAATTGAAAAAACCATGTGACGCACAGGGATTTATTTTCGACGGTTTCCCAAGAACAGCCACCCAAACAGAAGCTTTGGAAAAAATTGTTAAAGAAATTCTAAACAGCGATATCAATATCTGTCTTTCTTTAATTGTAGAGGATAAAGTTTTGGTTGAACGGCTTCTGAAAAGAGGAGAAACCAGTGGAAGAACAGATGATTCCAATCAGGAAATCATCAGCAACAGAATTAAAGAATATTACGCAAAAACTGCAGAAGTTGCCGAATTGTACAAACAACAGGGAAAATATGTAGAAGTAAACGGAGTTGGAGCCATCGATGAAATCTCTGAAAAGCTTTTTGCGGAAGTAGAAAAAATAAAATAAAAAACCGTTATTGCGAGTGCAGTAAAGCAATCTGTTGAATTGGATTGCTTTGTCGTTTTCTCTTGTAATGACTAAGAAACCAATTATGTCAAATTTCGTAGATTACGTAAAAATCCATTGTACAAGTGGTCATGGCGGTGCAGGATCTGCACACCTTAACCGTGAAAAATATGTTCCCAAAGGGGGTCCCGATGGTGGCGACGGTGGCCGTGGAGGTCACGTAATTTTAAGAGGAGATTCACATGAATGGACTTTGCTTCCTTTGCGTTACACGCGCCATATCAAGGCAGAACGCGGTAAAAACGGGAGCAAAAACCAGTTAACCGGCGCTTACGGTGAAGATGTTTACATCGACGTTCCGCTGGGAACCATTGCCAAAAATGAAGAGGGAGAAATCGTTGCTGAAATTTTAGAACACGGCCAGGAAATCATCATTAAACATGGTGGAAAAGGCGGTAAAGGCAATGAGCATTTTAAATCTTCCACCAATCAAACGCCAAGATATGCGCAACCCGGACTTCCCGGTGAAGAAGGATATATTACTTTTGAATTAAAACTACTTGCCGATGTAGGTCTGGTAGGTTTTCCCAATGCCGGAAAATCGACTTTACTGGCCGCCGTTTCTGCAGCTAAACCGAAAATTGCGAACTACGCTTTTACGACCTTAACGCCCAATTTAGGAATTGTAGATTACCGGAATTACAAATCATTCGTGATGGCAGATATTCCCGGCATCATCGAAGGCGCAGCAGAAGGAAAAGGGCTGGGGCACCGGTTCTTGAGACATATTGAAAGAAACTCCATTCTTCTGTTCTTAATTCCTGCCGATTCCGAAAGTCATTTTCAGGAGTTTAAAATTTTAGAAAACGAATTAAAGGAATACAATCCGGAACTTTTGGATAAAGATTATATTATTTCGATCTCTAAGGCAGATTTATTAGATGATGAACTGAAAGCGGAAATCTCGAAAGAATTCCCGGAAAACAAACAGCCTATCTTCTTTTCAGCCGTTACCCAGGAAGGTTTAATGGAGTTAAAAGATGCCATTTGGAAACAGTTACACGGATAATTAATAATTTTTTTTCACACAGTAGGTTTGGATTTTCCAGACCTATTTTTTTTTGGAACAATAGTTGAAACCCTCTATTTAAAATAAACGTATGAAATACCTTTTCTCTTTATTAGTATTAACCCTCCTGCTCAACTGTTCCACCAACAGAGGTCCGGCGGAGTATGCAACCATTCAGTATGAGGCCGGTGCCTGTTTTGGTTTCTGCCCCATTTTTAAAATGACGATTAATAAAGACCGCACCGCAGTTTTCGAAGCAGAACGTTTTAATTTTTCACGGGATACGCAGTCTCAGGAAAGTGAAGGAACTTTTAAAGGGAAGATCGGTCAGCAGAAATACGATGAATTAACCGCTTTATTAAATGCTTTGCAACTTAAAAATTTAAAAGAGGATTACGGAAATAAAAATGTGACCGATTTACCAACCTCGTATTTAACCATCAGTTATCAGGACGGAAGCTTCAAAAAAATTCAGGATTACGGAAAACACGGAACGCCGGAACTGGTAAAACTATATCAATTTTTTGAAGAATTAAAGACGAATCAAACCTGGACAAAAATCGACTGATTAATCCAACAGGGAATCTCTTTAAATTTTATCATTTCAATTGGGTAAAATAGGTGATAAGAATGAGCAAGCGCCTCCTTTATGAGCTTAATTACCGCAATAGGTTCCATCTTTAAAAAACTTTGTGACTTTGTGGTTAAATAAAATTTGTGACTTTGTGGTTAAATAATATTTAGTAATTAAAAATGCTAAAAATAAAAAAACTATCTTTGCACCACTAAATTCCTTCTTTGCGGAAGGATTTTTTATGGACGTAGTCATTCTAGATGAATCCGCTTCCTGCGGAACTGAAAACCCAAAAAGTTTTTTTACTTCATTTTTCTTCGTTACATATACTATAGAATGACACGAGTTTCATTTTAATTAAAAAATATTTCATTTGAATTTTACCGACTTAAACTTAATTGATCCTATCGCAAAAGCGCTTAAGGAAGAGGGTTACACCCAACCAACACCTATTCAGCAAAAATCGATTCCCCACATTTTACAAGGCAGAGATTTACTGGGAACCGCACAGACCGGAACCGGAAAAACAGCAGCATTTGCCATTCCGATCCTCCAGAATTTAGCCACTAAAAACGTTAAAAGCAATCACGTCAAAGTTTTGATCCTAACCCCAACCCGGGAATTAGCCATTCAGATTGATGAGAGTTTTAAATCGTACGGAAGACATTTGAGATTACGAAATCTCGTGGTTTTCGGTGGTGTAAAACAGGCCGCACAGGAAAATGCCCTGAAAAGAGGCGTTGATATTTTAGTAGCCACACCGGGAAGGTTACTGGATTTTATTTCACAGGGAATTATTTCACTGAAGCATCTTGAAGTTTTCGTTTTAGACGAGGCAGACAGAATGCTCGATATGGGATTTGTGCACGATGTGAAGAGAATCATCAAATTACTTCCCCCAAAAAGACAAACCCTTTTCTTCTCGGCAACGTTCCCGGAAGAAATTAATAAACTGGCGAGTTCCATGCTTACCAATCCTGTAAAAGTGGAAGTAGCACCCGTTTCTGCAACCGCAGATACCATTCAGCAGAAAGTATATTTTGTAGATAAAGACAACAAACTCGATTTGTTAACCCATATTTTACAAAATGACATCCGCGAATCTGTTTTGGTATTTTCAAGAACAAAACACGGCGCTGATAAAATCGCAAGAAAGTTGCAAAGTCACAAAATTTCCGCAGAAGCCATTCACGGAAACAAATCCCAGAATGCAAGACAGAATGCACTTTCCAACTTCAAGTCCGGAAAAACCAGGATCCTGGTGGCAACAGATATTGCAGCCAGAGGAATCGATATCGATGAACTGAAATATGTCGTTAACTTCGAATTGTCCGACGTTTCTGAAACCTATGTTCACCGTATCGGAAGAACCGGAAGAGCCGGTGCAGAAGGAAGTTCGATTTCTTTTGTTGATGGGTTGGATCTTGTCAATTTAAAGAATACAGAGAAACTGATCGGTAAGAAAATTCCGGTTGAGAAGGAGCATCCTTTCCATACTGAGAATTTGGTTGCTGAGAAAAGAGATTCTAACAACAAACCATTTAGACCAAGACCACCCCAAGGAAATTCTGCGAGCGGTCACAGTAAAAAGCCGAATAATAAAAGTAATTTCACGAGAAACAGATAGTTTTTTTCATCCCGTTTTAATAATGGGACTGAGCAAAACGAAGAAAGTGTCTCAATACTCCAACTAACCCTCAGAGATTCTAATATTTGAACCCTATGCTCGAACAGGAGTCCGTGAGAAAACCATAAAAAAAGCCGTTTCATATAGTTATGAGACGGCTTCTTTTATTTGGGCTTCTTTTCAGGATTTTGTGGGGTATTAAAAACCGAATAAACAACAACTTTTTGTTCTTCAATTTCAAAAATGATCAGATATGGGAACTTTCGAATGTAGGCTTCACGATAACTTTTATACTTACCTTCGAAGTGTTTGGGGCTTTCACAAATTCTTTCAAAATATTGATCCAGTTCTTTCAAAAATTTCTCGCCCAATCCAAACTTTTTGCTTTCGTAATACAAATAAGCATCAATAATCTCTAAATCTGCTTCTTCTACAATTTCCAGTTCGTAAATCATTTTACGGCTGCTCTTGCTTTGGTTTTTACTTCTTCCCAGGTATAGGATTTGGATTCCCCTTTTAAATGTCTTTCTTTCCTGTTGTCCAATTCTTCATAAAAAGAGTCGGGATTCATTGGCGCTGTTTCTTGCTCAGTTAAGATGATTGCATTGATAATCCTTAAAATTCTTTCATCGGCATGATCAATAAATTCATGAATTTTTTTTCTAATATCCAATGTAGTTTCCATTTCTAAGGTGTATTTATACTTTCAAATGTACTAAAATTTATCTTATCCGATGGAACTGTTTGACTGTATTTTGCGCGATCTACTTAGAAAACATCCGCAATGTATTTTCCGTCGTAATCCTATCAATTTCAGAAAAGTCTTTCCCGTAAATATTCACCAGTTTTCTGGAAATTCTGCGGGCGGTCACAGTAAAAAGCCGAATAATAAAAGTAATTTTTCGAGAGGAAAATAGCTTTTCGCTAAAAAAAAACATTTGCCACGAACCCGCGAATTAATTATTTGTGAATTCGTGGCATTTTTTATAGATTTCGTTTGTTAAAAACCGGATTTGCATACATTTCTAAAAGCGCTTGATTCATACAATTATTATTTTTAATAATGCTTAAATTCATTCTTTTGATAAAGAACTGCTTTTCATTCTCAGTATAATATTTCGAATATAGGGTGCTGTTTTTTAGTAAATCTGCAGCAATGTAATTACTTGGCCAAAGTTGAAAACATATGCCACGAACCCGCGAATTAATTATTTGTGAATTCGTGGCATTTTTTATAGATTTCGCTTGTTAAAAACGGGATTTGCGTACATTTCCAAAAACGCTTGCTTCATACAATGATTATTTTTAACAATGCTTAAATTCATTCTTTTGATAAAGAATTGCTTTTCCTTTTCAGTATAATATTTCGAATATAGGGTGCTGTTTTTCAGTACATCTGCAGCAATATAATTACTTGGCCAAAGTTGGTAACCCTCTATAATTTTTTGGGTTAAAACCTCTGCCAACTGCTGTATTTGCTTATTAGAATTGGAAACCGCGTTTTCAATATCCGTATAAATCTCATCTTCTATCTTGCCAAAATGCAGGTGAATTCTTTTCTTTTGGCCAGAGACGCCCGTCATAATATTGAGAAAATCTTCGTTTTTGTGCTTTTCCTGATTCAGTTGATCTGCGCACATTTTTTCAACTTTCAATTTGTCTGTCGGGTCTAACTCATACGAAATAGAAACAGGTACTACTTTTAATTTTTTAAAATAGGAACAAGGTTTACTTTGCGCATCAAACATCGAAATCATTTTCAAAACGCCAACCTGGGTGAAATCATTACCATCTTTAGCACGACCTTCCCGCTGCGCAATCCAAACCGAGCGATGTTCACTGGTTAATAACTGGAAAATATATTCAGATAAAAGTTTGCTGTTTTCTAAAAGTTCCCTTGGCGCTGCACTACGTTTTACAAAAAAATTACGGTTTAGTTTTGCCAAAATAAGGTACAAATCTCTTTGCACCAAATTATCTCCAATAACCGATGCTGTAAGATTTAAACCTTTCTCTAACAAAGCGAAATTTAACAAACACGTGTCTAAAAGAATATCCCGGTGATTGGAAATAAAAAGATACGATTCATTTTTATTCAAATTTTCTGCTCCGGAAATCGTAAATCCGTCAGAACTTGCTTTCAAAACATTCTTGATGCTTGGGTAAATAATGGCTTTCTGAAAATCTTCGATCGAATGAATATCGCCAACAATCTGCTGTATTTTTTCATCTGAAATATTGGGAAGACTATAATGCAGAAGAAGTTTCATCATAGGATGGCGCATTATAAAGCGTATTGCAGGATTCACTTCTTCGGGATGATAAAATCTTATACTGTCGAATTTCTCTTTCATGATCTTTCTTTACCTATTAAAAATGCGACCTGCATTGTCCGTTGTAATCTGCCCGATTTCAGAAAAATCTTTATTATAGATATTCACAAGTTTTCCAACCACCAAATCCAGATAAGAACTTTCATTCCTTTTGCCACGGTGCGGAACCGGCGCCAAATAAGGCGAATCGGTTTCCAGGACTATTTTATCTAAAGGAATCTGATCTAAAAACTGATCGATTTTTCCGTTTTTAAAGGTGACTACTCCACCGATTCCTAAAATGAAATTCAAATCCATGGCTCTTTTTGCCTGAGCCAAATCTCCGGAAAAACAGTGGAAAATACCGCGCAGTTTGGGATTTTTTTTGCGGTCTAAAACTTCAAATGTCTCGTCGAAACTTTCTCTGGTGTGAATCACAATCGGCAGATCTCTTTCAACCGCCCAGTCGATCTGCTGTTCGAAAGCGTTCACCTGAATATCCAAAGTCGTTTTATCCCAATACAGATCAATACCAATCTCTCCGATCGCGGCAAACGGCCTTTTGTTTAAATATTCTTCAACCAGTTTGAGTTCCTGTAGCCAGCTTTCAGGTTTTACATAACACGGGTGAAGTCCCATCATGGAGAAAATCCGGTTCGGATACTCCCTTTCCAAAGCGAGCATTTTTTCGTGGGTTTCAGAATTGATGGCGGGCAGATAGAATTTGGAAACTCCTTTTGCAAGAGCTCTGTCGATCATTTCTTTTCGGTCGTTATCGAATTCTTCGGAATATAGGTGGGTGTGGGTATCGATCATTGGGGTCTGAGTTACGTGTTATTTTAAATGAAAATTTGAACCATTAAGCAAGATGAAGGAATTAAGATCATTAAGTTTTAAAATGTTTCGGATTTAATTAGAGCCATTTAAAATTTCATTCAAACTGATTCTTTACTAGTTTAGGCAATTTTTTTTAACCACAAAAGTCACAAAAGAAGAATACCGAAATCTGAAAATCTTTGTGAACTTTTATTCATCCTCTATTTCCTTTAAACTTTTGTGACTTTTGTGGTTTTGTCTCTTTGGTTTTTTATTTTACATCTATCACGGTTTTCAAAATATTTTATGTTTCACTTTCGCCTGCTGTATTGAAATCCTTGCTTTCAGCTTTTCTAAAAACTCCTGGTATTTCGGATTTTTTTCATCAGAGGTTTTATGGTCTAAGGATTTGGCGATTTTTAAATTCTCCTCGATGAAATCCATGGTCTCATCGGAAAAATAAGCATTCCCGAATTTCTCCCAGATATACCTGACCGCCTGATTATTGGGATGAATCAAATCTTCTTTGTAAAAACGGTAATCGCGCAAATCGTCCATTAAAATTTCATAAACCGGCAGGTAATGGCAGTTTTCAAATTGTGGCAACATCTCGTGAATGGCGGTAATCAATTTCGATTTGCTCAGATTGTTTTCCACCATTCCGTCTTTGGTGTGGCGGACGGGCGAAACGGTAAACAAAATCTGAACGTTCGGTTTCGCAATATCTTTCAGATTAACGATGGTTTCATACATCGCATCCGTCAGTTCAAGATTCGTCAGCAGTCTTTTTTCAAAATACTTTGCCGGAATTTTATGACAGTTCGCCACGGGTTTTTTCTTCGGCAAAAATTCATAAATAAAGGAAGTTCCGTACGTAATTAAAATCCAGTTCGTATTTTGTAAAAACCGGTTGCCGGTCTCAATCTGCGAATTTATTTTTTCTAAAGTCTGATGAAGAAACCGGGAATTAAAGGAGCTGTGATGGTCCAGTGAAATCACTTCTTCATTGAAACTGATCAGATCGGACTCTTCATACCATCGGGCATCGTGTAATTTTTTGACCGCATGATTAATGGAGAACGGGTTAAAAATGGTCCCGAAAGGATTATTAAAAGTTTGTAACTGTCCGCTCTGAAGCAGATCACTCATTTCAGTGGCAAAGCAGGAACCGATGGAAAAGATCTGGTCTTCAACTTCAATTTTAATCTCGGAATTTGGAATCTCTACTTCTGTTCTAAATTTCATTGGTTAATGTGATGATGTGATGATGTGGTGATTTGATGATTTGATGATGGGGTGATGTGATATTACGGTGATGGGATGATATGATTTTCAAAGATTTTTTTACCGCAAAAGTCACAAAAGTTTTATTTTAACAGTAAGTCAAAAGTCTGCAAAATGCATACGGTATATAAAGGTTAACTTTTAATCTAAAAGATATGCACTCCACTCACCTGTTTATTTAAAACAAAATAACCGCAAAATTTGAGGTGATATTTTACTTCTTTTTTTCCTGTCTATAATAACCATTTTAATATACCATCCAAAATAAATCTTAATTTCCCTTCATCTCTTAATGTTTCAAAATAAGCGGTCTGTTTTATTTAATAACCGTTTAAGCTATTTTCCGAAGGACCTCTTAATTTTCTTAATTTCTTCATTACCTCTTAATGTTGAAAAAAATAATGTTAAAAAATAAACGGTCTGTTTTATTTAATAACCGTTTAAGCTATTTTCCGAAGGACCTCTTAATTTTCATAATTTCTTCATTACCTCTTAATGTTGAAAAAATAATGTTAAAAAATAAACGGTCTGTTTTATTTAATAACCTTTTAAGCAATTCCTTTTCACGTTCCAGTGATGTTTCAAAAAAAGCGGTCTGTTTTATTTAATAACCGTTTAAGCAATTCCTTTTCACGTTCCAGTAAGGTTTTTAAAAATAATTTCCGAAGAAATCTTAATTCCCCTTCATCCCTTAATGGTTAAAAAAAGACAAAAATTAAAGTTCTGAAAACCCCTCTGCGTTAAAATATTCACCTGAACAGATTCCCAGCAAAAGCCAGCTGCTTTCATTTCTTTGATTTAAATAATGCGTTAAGATTCTCTTCTCAATAAATAGTTCGCCAGCTCAATAAACGGTTTTTTCTTTTCGTCGGAAACACCTATTTTATTCAGGTATTGCTGTGCCAGCTCGTTGTGCTCCTGGATCAGATGCAGGGTCTTCTCATCCACTTTGGTACGGCGGAAAATCTTTTCTACACTATAGACTTTATCCACATTATCGGTTTTTTTGGAATACCAGAATTCGAGTTCTTTTCGTTCTTCCTCGGTGGCATGTTCTTTGGCTAAAAGATACAGCACCGTTTTTTTATTTTCATAGATATCACCGGCGTGTTTCTTACCAAACTGTTCCTGGTTTCCGAAAACATCCAGATAATCATCCATAATCTGGAAAGCGATTCCCACGTGTTTCCCGAAATTGAATATCGCTTTGGCATCTTTAAAATCTGCCCCGGCGATTAAGGCACCGATCTCAAACGATGACGCACTTAACACCCCCGTTTTATAGGTAATCATTCTGATATAATCATTGAAAGTCACTTCTTCCTGAGTTTCAAAATTGATGTCATACTGCTGGCCTTCGCACAACAGTAAGCCTGTATGAATGAAAACGCGCATACACGCTTTGTATAAGTTGGGTTCTAAATTTTCAAAAAACTTAAGGGCTTTGAACATCAGGGCATCTCCGGAAAGAATTCCCGTATTGATTCCGTGCAGGGTATGAATGGTGGCCTTTCCCCGTCGCAGAGGAGCTTCATCCATAATATCATCATGAATCAGCGTGAAATTGTGAAAGAATTCGATGGCCAAAGCGGGTTTAAGGGCTTTCTTTAAATCACCGTCAAACATTTCACACGCCATCAAAACCATCATGGGGCGAAGTCTTTTTCCGCCGTGGGAGATAATATAATTCATGGGAGCATAAAGTTCCTCAGGTTTATCCTTGAAGACATATTTCGTGATTGCACTGGCAACCATCCCCTGATACTCATCTAAAAACTGCATAAATTTCTTGTTTGCGCAAAAATACAATTTAAAAAAGTTTTGACCTTCAAAATCAACCACAAAAATTGACCACACCGAATGAAAGGAAGAAAATTTAAAAAGAGAACACCACAAGAGCAGACAAGGCAGCTTTTTAGGACATTGCCCTTTTTTGATCTTTTTAAAGACTTAAAAAATATAGCTTTTGTGCCTTTTGTGGTCTTCAAAACAAATGTAAACAGGCTCTAAAATTCGCTCTGTTTTATTAAAAAAACTGCGGTCTGAAAATTTATCAGAGCGGCTTTCAGTTACAGATGACCTTATTCGCCTCCTTTCACCACGCTGGTCCGAGCGTCTCGCTCGTACCCATAATAATTATAAATTTACATCAATTTCTAAAATTTTTGATAATCATCACAATAGTTTCTTGCACTGCGGTATTGGATTGCAAATCCGCGCCAGAGTGCATTTGATTTTTCAACAAAACCTTCAATTATAAAACGAAATTCTATCGACTTAGGAGATTTTTGCTTTAAGAAAAATTGAGATTTCTTCCCATCCAAATCTTTAAACACGCATAACGCCTAAAAATCCCCTTTGTCCGAAGCGCGGCCATAATCTCGGTTTCGAAGCGGTACTTTGTTTCCGCGCGAGTCTCGTCTTAGGGACGAGATAAATTTTGGGGATTTTCTAAGAAGAAATCTTCATATTTTAGCAAAAAGATCCAGTCTTGACCTTTTTGTTACTTTTTGTGTCAAGACAAAAAGTAAAAGAATAAATCCCACACTGGTCCGAGCGTCTCGCTCGTACCCATAATAATTATAAATTTACATCAATTTCTAAAATCTCCTGATAATACATCACAATAGTTTCTTGCACTGCGGTATTGGATTGCAAATCCGCGCCAGAGTGCATTTGATTTTTCAACAAAACCTGAATTTAAAACGACTTAGGAGATTTTTGCGTTAAGAAAAATGAAAATTTCTTCCCCTCCAAATCCATCAACTATCAATGCCTAAAAATCCCCTTTGTCCGAAGCACGGCAATAATCTCGTTTCTCAACGATACTCTCTTCCCGTGCAAGTTTGGGGATTTTCTTGGAAGAAATCTTCATTTTTTAGCAAAAAGATCCAGTCTTGACTTTTTTGTTACTTTTTGTGTCAAGACAAAAAGTAAAGAATAAAGAAAAATCAAACTCATTTGCCCCAACCCTTACTTCGGCTTCGCTCAGCATAAAAAAGGGAGTGCATTTGATTTTTCAACTAAACCTGAATCGAAAAAAAAGTTTAAAAAGAGAACGCCAATAGAGCAAACAAGGCAACATTTTACGACAGGTTCTTATTTAATCTTTTGATAGCCTTAAAAAAAATACCGCTTTTGTACCTTTTGTGGTTTTCAAAACAAATGTAAACAGGCTCTAAAATCCACTCTGTTTTATTAAAAAAAACTGCGGTCTGAAAATTTATCAGAGCGGCTTTCAGTTACAGATGACCTTATTCGCCTCCCTTTTCCGCAACGCGGCCCCGTCATTTACAGCTTGCCGAAGAAGTGATGCTCGGTCTGATAATAATGTTCCACATCTGACAAAGCATCGGCATTCTTCAGCAGGATTTCGAAATGATGCAGAAACTCCTCCAGCGAACTGTAAAGCACCTTACTGAGAGGCGATGTAAAATAGATTTCGCCCAAAACCAGTCCATCCTCTTTTGCGGCGGCATACCAATCCAGAATGGCGCCTCCGCCATTTTCAAGATAATTGGAAACCTCATTCACGATATGATCAAGATGAGCCTGCACCTCTTCAGAATCGGGGGAAAGAATCAGTTCATCATCATTTTCATCATCGGTGATCCTTTGCTTCCTGACTTTGTTGGCGTATCTTTTCAGCGGGTCGACCAGCAGCACCTCCAGTTCCTGCGCCACCCCTTTAACCATGGAATAGGCTTCATAAGTCTGTTTCATGGCATTCGCTTTCTCCCGGTCATGATAACCATCCGTAACCTGCTGCACAAGACGGTCAACGAGCAGCTGATTATACCGCAGGCCATAATAACCGTCATAAAAAGCCAAAATTTTCTGCACTTTTTGTCCGACTTCCAATACATTATCGAGTTTTTTCTTTTGTGGGACCGCAGCATTAAAGAAAATAGTAACGTCGATATCATAAAGGTCGATCAATTTTTCAAGCACATCAAAAGAAGGTTTGGTATGGCCGGCCTCCATCTGCGTCAGGGCACTGCGGCTGATTCCCAGCGACGCTGCAAACTCGTTCTGCGTCATGTCATGCTCTAAGCGGATGTGTTTGATCTTCTCGTTTGTTTCCATTTAAAAACTTTATTTTAATTTTTGTATCGATTTAAAAACAATTTACTATATTTGTACAGCTGTAAAGATACAGACTATTTTTTTTCACACAAAATATTTAACCTTAAAATAACAGACATGACCTAAAAAAAAGACGAACCGACCACCATTCCAGGTTCAACAATCAGCACACTGCTCCGCTCCCCAATGGCAAAGGCGCGGCTAAACATTAATTTTTAAAACAAAAGAATATGATTAATTTTAAAGCCGTTGAACGGCGAAATCCGCTACTGCCGGATGATCCTAAAAAGTTCTACCCCCAGGTAAAAAGTACAGGGGTAGTCGACATCAGAATGATTTCTGAAGAACTATCAGATGCCTCCACGCTAAACAGTGTAGACATCCGGGCCGTATTGTTCGGTCTTGAAAAATCCCTCCTCAAATACCTGCGGGAAGGATATATTGTTAAATTTGGAGACCTGGGAACTTTCCGTCCTTCATTGCGGGGCACCGGCGCTGAGACTGCCGATGAATTAACCGCTTCGAGTGTAAAGAAGATCCGGATTATTTTCTCCCCTTCTCCGATTCTTAAACATACCGTGGCGACTGCCGTGGTCAAAAAAATTCAGGCCTCCTAAAAACCCTGAACCGCTTTTGAAGCTCCCGGACTGCCATCCGGGAGTTTTTTCTGGCTATAAAGTTAAGCATTATTATCAAATTTCGTACTTACGGAATTTTTTTTTGCCCTGATGAATTTATTTTTTGGTCTAAAGGACTATTTTTTTCGTCCTGATGAAATTATTTTCCGGTCAAAATTCATCACAATTAATTTCCCAATCCCTGAAGAGTGTATTTTTGAAGAATTTTCCACCATTTTAGGGTCGGAGAAAAAGAAAATTTCTCTTTTTTAAGCAAACTTAAACAGCTCTTAATTTACCTTAATCCCTTAATGGTAAAAATAAAAAATAACTACTATTACTGATTATTTACTTAAAAGAAGCCACGTAAAAAGCAAAGGAATCAGTTTACTTAAAGGAGTACTTTTCATCCTGATGAATCTATTTTTTTTCTTAGAGTCTGTGATAAAATTCATCAAAACCAATTTCCCCAATCCCTAAAGGGTGTAATTTTGATGAATTTTTAAGGAATTTCCCGCTAATTAAGGTCGAACTTCAAACTTGCGCAAGCGAGTACAGTGTAATTGCAAGGGCACGGATTGTAAATCCGCGCCGTCGAGTTCAACAGGCTATCATTTGCCTAAGGTAGATATTCGATTTCTTGTCTTCCAGACAAAACGACTCTCCGATATTGTAACTGGTTCAGTAAAAATTTTCCTGATGACTCATGTCATCCCGTATTTATGATGCAAAACGCTCAGTAATTTATAGATTATAGAAACATCCCTGTAACAAAACCCGCAACCCGGCAGCCATCCAAGCCCCATCACAAGTGACACCAGATTAACTACGCTACCCATTTGCATCGTGTAACTTCCTACACGCAGCCACCACAACTTCCAACCCATTCACAGCAAAAAAAAAAAAAAAAAGATTCGGCTCCTACAGAGCCGTACCATTGTTGGTTAATTATTTCTTCTACACAGATACCGCTCCTACGGAGCACATTCATCACTCATTATTCATTCACCATGCCGGGTATCCATCTGAAAATGATAAAATAACGATGTGGATACCACCCCGACCCTTCGGGCCACCGCTCCAGACACCGGGAAGTGGGCTTTCTCCTTTTTTGGCTTCCCCTCTTGCTTCACAGATTGCCGCAATCGACATTAACCAAATTCACCATTTGCCATATCCTAGTACCCAGAACATCGTACCCTGTAACTCGAACCTCGTAACTCGCATCGCAACTCCTACCCTGTAACCCTCTACCCAAAAAAAATAACCCCAAAACAGTATTTTCACCCGCCTTCCTACTTTACTGTATTATTTTTTCTCCAATGAACTATTCTCATAAAAAAAAGCTTTAAAAGCCGAAAATCATTAAAAAAACAACCCTTTTGATCGCAAACTATTCAAGAAAACAAACCAACATCCAGCAAAATTCGCACCTCACTACCCTGTGAAAGTACTTTATTTTTACTATTTTTGCGAACTTTAAGTATACTATGACAAAGATCAAAAATATTTTTCTGGCGGCCACGCTCATCGGTATGGCTTTTTCCTGTAAACCCAAAGAAAATATGGTGTATATGGAAAAACAAACGACAGAACTGGACCAGGAAGTGAAGCAGGCGGTTTTTGAAGGAAGCCATCTACAAGCTGGAGATCTTTTGGATATCAAAGTGACGGCTTTTGATGACAACGCAGTGCGTCCTTTTAACCTTCATTCGATGAATCAGTCGGGAAACATGATTGAAACACCATCTAATCAGACACCACAAAATAATCCACAGGGCTATTTGGTCAGCAATGACGGCTTTATCATCTTCCCTGTGTTGGGCAAGATCCAGGTGCAGAACAGGACCATGTCGCAACTTCGCGATGATCTGGAACACCGCCTTTTAGAATACCTTACCGACCCTCTGGTTTCCATCCGACAGTTAAACTTCAACATTACCATATTGGGCGAAGTAAATAAACCAGGACAGTACACCAGCCCCTCCGATAAAGTAACAGTATTTCAGGCTTTAGGGATGGCGGGGGACATGACACCGGGTGGTGAACGTACCAAGGTAAAACTGTTGCGGCATGAAAACGGAACTGATAAGACTTACATGGTCGATCTTACAGATAAAAACATTACATCCTCGCCCTATTACTATATGCAGCAGAACGATGTTCTTTATGTCGAACCTGACAAAAACAGTCAGATTGCCGCCAACGCAAACCCTAACCGGAACCTCTGGTTTCAGATTGGTGGCGCTGCATTGGGGGTAATTTCCTTAATCATTGGTTTAACAAGATAATTTTTACGATGAAGAATGAATTCACTGAGGAGGAAGACCACTCTTCCTTTGACCTGCAAAATGAACTGAACAAATATTTAAAAAAATGGCTCTGGTTTCTGCTTTCGCTGATTGTTGCTTTTTTTCTGGCCTGGCTCTATCTCCGCTATACCCCGAAACAGTACGCCACCAATGCCTCCATTCTCGTATCAACATCAGATAAGAAAAATACTTCCATCAGCATGGAGGATTTTTCCAACCTTTCTCTGGGTGGGAATTTAGGGGCAGCCAATCTCCAGGATGAGATTGCGATCATGAAATCGAAACCGCTCCTCTATGAAGTGGTGAAAAAACTGAATCTTGACTTTCAGGTATTAAATGAGGGCCGGGTCATTACGACCAACCTCTATGATGAAGTCCCTGTTTTTGGTCATTTGGAAATCTCAGATCCAAAAAAATTCAAATCCCAGTCTTTCTCTTTTACTTCGGTTAACGCGAAACAGTTCACTTTAAAACAACAGGACGGTCCGGAAAAAACCCATCAGTATGGCGATAAAATTTCCTTACCGCATGCTGCCTTTACGCTGTACCGGAAACCATTGGTGGACTTTAAATTTCCGTTAACCCTGAAGCTGGTACATCCTGCCCTGATGGTGAATGAGCTTGAAAACAGAATTGTCGCCACCCAGGACAGTAAAAACAAATCCAGCATCATCGCCTTGACCTATGTCGGTAAAATTCCCCAAAAATCTGAAAACATCCTTAATGAACTGATCAGACAGTATAACAAAGACGCTACTGAAAGTAAAAATTTAGAATCGCAGAATACCGCCACTTTTATCGATGGCCGGTTGGATTTGATTACCAAAGAACTGGGAAATATCGAAGATCAGAAAGCGACCTTTAAAAGAAATAACCAGATTACCGATTTAGTGACTCAGGCCCAGCTCTCTGTGCAGAATGCCAATGAAGCCACTAAAAAAATAATGGACGTGGGTACCCAGCTGGAAATGGTGAATTCAGTCCTGACTTATGCCAACTCGGCGAATAATGAGCAATTGCTTCCCAGTAATTTAGGAATGCCCTCCGGCCTGGACAATGTGATCAACGAATACAACCAGTTGGTGTTAACGCGCAATAAAACCTTGCGACAGGCGACCAATTCAAATCCGGCGGTCATCCAGTTCAACCGCGACATTTCCTCCATGCGCACGGTCATTAAGGAAAACCTTCAGAAATCACGCCTGTCACTGCAGTCGAATATGGCGGCACTGCAACAAAAGGTGAATGAAAACAAAGCCGCTGTGGCACAGTTCCCCGGTCAGGAAAAGATTTTCCGAAACATCGACCGACAGCAGAACATCAAAGAAGCACTGTATCTTTTTCTCCTTCAAAAAAGAGAAGAGACATCCATCTCCTTAGCAGTAACCACGCCGAAAGCGCGCGTGGTAAACCCAGCCTATACGGGCCTTTCCCCTGTCTCCCCCCAAAACTCCAAAATATATTTAATTGCTTTAGCGTTAGGCTTGGCCTTGCCTTTTCTTTTATTTTACCTCTATTTCTTTTTTGATACTAAAATTACGAACAAAAGCGATATTTCCCGTGTTTTGCCTAATATTCCTTTATTGGCGGAAATTCCCACGGCAGATAAGGAGGCGGGTGATCTCGTGATGAAAAATGACCTTTCGATTTATGCGGAAGCGTTCCGGATCCTGACCACGAATTTAAAATTCATGCTCACCAGAATCGGGGACAGGGCCCCTGTAATCCTGGTCACCTCGTCGGTCAAAGGAGAAGGGAAAACGACTGTTTCGATGAATTCCGCCTTAATTTTAAGCTCCAACAAAAAGGTGGTGCTGATTGGGGCCGACCTTCGGAATCCGCAATTAAAGAGGTATATTCCGGCAGCCGTCCTGGGATTGTCTGATTATCTTTCAGACCCTAGCATTTCGGTGCAGAACATTATCAATACTTCAGGGCTCACCTCCAATTTAGATATTATTGATTCGGGTTCTATTCCGCCCAATCCTACAGACCTGTTGGAGGATGGCCGTTTAAAACTGCTGATCGATGAATTGGTGATGCGCTACGATTATGTGTTAATCGATTCCGCACCCATGATGATGGTGAGTGATTCTTTCCATATTTTGGCCCTTGCAGATGTGTTGGTGTATGTGACCCGGGCGAAATACACCGAAAAACAGCTCCTCAATTATGTAAAAGTAGTGGAAGCAGATGAGAATGTTAAAAAAATAGGGATCGTTTTAAATGATGTTGATAAAGAAGAACTTCGGTATGGCTACGGTGGAAAATATGGCTACGGCTATTATACCGATGAGAAAAAGAGTTTATGGAAAAGGTTAAAGGATAAATTCTGATGACGGTCTGTATTGATAAGAGCCTGTTTAAATGGGCGCACAAAAAGAAATTTTCTTTTTCCCCGACCCTAAAGGGTGGAAAATTTCTCAAAAATTCATCAAAATTACACCCTTTAGGGATTGGGGAAATTAATTTTGATGAATTTTAAACAAAGGCTCTAAAATAAACAGATAATTAATTAAAAACACAAGATGCTCGATTTTAAAAATTTGAAAGACAAAAAAGTGCTCGTCACAGGCGGTGCCGGTTTTATCGGTTCCAATCTCTGCGATGCCCTGCTGCACCATGGAGCGCTTGTGACCTGTCTGGATAATTTTGCCACCGGCAAAAGAGAAAATATTGAACCCTTTCTTTCCGACGGAAAATTTACTTTAATCGAAGGCGATATCCGGGACTTAGACACCTGCCATAAAGCCTGTGCCACTCAGGATTTCGTCCTTCACCATGCTGCCTTGGGGTCTGTGCCCCGTTCCATCAATGATCCCATCACCAGTAATGAAGTCAATGTAGGCGGTTTTCTGAAAATGTTGGTGGCTGCCAAAGATGCAGGCATTCAGAGATTCGTCTATGCTGCCAGTTCTTCAACCTATGGAGACTCTGAATCTTTACCCAAAGTGGAAGACATCATCGGCAAACCTTTGTCTCCCTACGCCATCACCAAATATGTGGATGAACTCTATGCTGACGTCTTTAAAAGAACCTATGATTTCGATACCATCGGGCTCCGTTATTTTAATGTCTTCGGCCGCCGTCAGGATCCAAACGGTGCCTATGCCGCAGTAATTCCAAAATTCGTCACGCAGTTCATGGCGCACGAATCCCCGACCATTAATGGAGAAGGCGAATATTCCCGCGATTTTACCTATATTGATAATGTGGTTTTAATGAACCTTCTGGCATTGACTTCTGAAAATCCAGAAGCGCAAAATCAGGTCTATAATTCGGCTTTTGGCGAAAGAACGACTTTAAATGATTTAGTCAAATATCTTAAAGAGTATCTAGCAGAGTTTGATCCCAAAATCGCTGATATCGAAGTGAAGTATGGCGACTACCGGAAAGGCGATGTCCCCCACTCTTTAGCCAGCATCGATAAAGCGAAAAATTTACTGAATTACAATCCTCAGTTCTCCATGAAAGACGGTCTGAAAGAAGCCGTCACCTGGTACTGGAATCATTTAAAACAAAAGGATGAAGTATAAATTGACCATTGTAGGCTTGGGCTATGTCGGTTTGCCCTTGGCAAGACTTTTCGCTACGAAATATCCGGTGGTTGGATTTGATATTAATCAAAACCGTGTCCAACAGATTAATGACGGGAAAGACAGTACACTGGAGATTTCTGATCAACTTTTAAAATCTGCGCTGATAGCGGATAATCCTTCAAAAGAAGAAAAAGGCCTGTACTGTTCTTTTGACTTAAAAGATATTGCAGATTCCAATATCTACATCATCACGGTACCCACACCAGTGGATAAAAACAACCGCCCGGATTTGACCCCTTTAATTAAAGCGAGTGAAACGGTAGGAAAAGTGATTAACAAAGGTGATATCGTGATTTATGAATCGACGGTGTATCCTGGCGCTACCGAAGAGGACTGTATTCCTGTAGTGGAAAAAGTTTCGGGGTTGAAATTCAATGTGGATTTCTTTGCCGGTTATTCACCGGAAAGAATTAATCCGGGGGATAAAGAGCATACCGTAGAGAAAATCCTCAAAGTAACTTCCGGTTCTACGCCGGAAATTGGAGTGATCGTAAATGATATTTACAAATCGGTGATTACCGCCGGTACTCACTTGGCACCAACGATAAAAGTCGCTGAAGCCGCGAAAGTCATTGAAAACTCACAGCGTGATATCAATATTGCATTTGTGAATGAACTCGCCAAAATCTTTAATCTGATGGACATCAATACGCATGACGTTTTAGAAGCGGCAGGAACCAAATGGAATTTCCTACCTTTCAAACCAGGCTTGGTTGGCGGACATTGCATTGGTGTTGATCCTTATTACTTGGCCCAGAAAGCCCAGGAATATGGCTATCATCCCGAAATTATTTTAGCCGGAAGAAGACTGAATGATTCCATGGGACAGTATGTCGCTTCGCAGGTGATTAAAACCATGATTAAGAACGGGATTTCAGTTAATAATGCAAAAATATTAATGCTCGGTATTACTTTTAAAGAAAACTGTCCTGATGTACGGAATACGAAAATTGTTGATGTGATTGCTGCGTTGGAAGATTACGGCACCAAGGTGTCCACTTACGATCCCTGGGCAAATGTTGCTGAAGTACAAAAAGAATACGGTATTGAAAGCACTTCCGAAATTCCAAAAGAAAAATTTGATGCCATTGTTGTGGGAGTGGCACATAAAGCGTTTTTAGAACTTGATTTAAATAAGTTTAAAAAAGACAGAGCTGTTGTTTATGACGTTAAAGCAATATTGAAGAAATGTGAAGGAAGGTTGTAATGGTGAAGTGAGGTATATACCTAAATTTTAAATAAGTACTTATAAAACAATAAAAAGATGAAAATTCAAAATAAAATATTATTAATCACCGGCGGCACCGGCTCATTTGGCACTGCAGTCCTCAACCGCTTTCTACATACCGATCACTTTAAAGAAATCCGTATTTTTTCGCGGGATGAAAAAAAGCAGGACGACATGCGGAACCTTTACAAAAACGATAAGATCAAATATTATATCGGTGATGTCAGAGATTACGCAAGTGTAGAACCCGCCACCAGAGGCGTTGATTACGTATTTCATGCTGCTGCCTTAAAACAGGTGCCTTCCTGTGAATTTTTCCCAATGCAGGCGGTAAAAACCAATGTCGAGGGAACGCATAATGTCATCCGTGCCGCTGCAGCCAACAAAGTGCAGAAGGTAATCTGCCTCTCCACCGATAAAGCAGCCTACCCGATCAATGCCATGGGAATTTCAAAAGCCATGATGGAGAAAGTCGCCGTAGCGGAGTCCAGAAATCTGACCGAAACCGTTGTTTGTTTAACGCGTTACGGGAACGTGATGGCATCGCGCGGGTCGGTCATTCCGCTTTTTTTAAATCAAATTCAGAAAGGAGAAGAAATTACCATCACCGATCCTAACATGTCCCGCTTTTTCATGTCTTTAGATGATGCCGTAGATCTGGTGTTATTCGCTTTTGAAAACGCCAATGCCGGTGATCTGTTTGTCAATAAGGCACCTGCCGGAACAATTGGCGATCTGGCAAAAGCACTCATGGAACTTTCAGGAAAAGAAACGCCCATCAAAGTAATCGGTACCAGACATGGCGAGAAACTCTACGAAACGCTCTGTACCAGAGAAGAAATGCTGAAGGCCGAAGATATGGGTGATTTCTACCGGATTCCGTCCGATAACAGAGATCTGAATTATGCGAAGTTTTTCTCTGAAGGCGAACAGGATATTTCGGTGATTGAAGATTACCATTCCCATAATACCCACCAACAGGGCGTAGAAGGATTAAAAACGTTAATATCGACCCTACCCTTAATCCGCAAAGAAATTTTCGGCGAAGAGGTGACCAATCCTTATTAATGATATTGATGGAACCTCGTTTAATCAAAGGCAGCTGCCACCAGGATCATCGGGGAACAATTTGTTTTAACAATGAGTTCAATGCGTTAGGCATCAAAAGAATGTACACCATTCAAAATGCCGAGACTCATTTCGTCAGAGCCTGGCAGGGTCACCAAACGGAACAGCGATGGTTTTCTGCAGTGGCCGGTTCTTTTATCATCAAACTGATCAAAATAGATTCCTGGGAAAATCCGGCAAAAGATCTGCCTCTTGTAGAATTGGTGTTAAAATCAGAAAGTCTGGATGTCCTGCATGTTCCAGCCGGTTATATAAGTTCAATCCAGTCACTTGAAGCAGATTCGAAATTACTCGTTTTTGCAGATTACATTTTAGGTGAAATTGCGGATGAATACCGCTTCCCAGCCGATTATTTTAATTAAAACACTTCATGAAAAAAATAGGAATTACCGGACAGAACGGTTTCGTAGGATCGCATCTTTATAATACTTTGGGCTTGCAGCCTGAAGAATATGAAAGAATCGATTTTAAAAAAGAATATTTTGAACAGCCAAATCAGTTAGATGAATTCGTAAAGAAATGCGATGTCATTGTGCATCTTGCGGCGATGAACCGTCATCCTGATCCGGAAGTGATTTACTTCCAAAATATAGAATTAGTGAAGCAGTTGGTGGCCTCCTTAAAAAGAACCGGTTCCAAAGCGCACCTTTTATTTTCCTCTTCTTCACAGGAAGAAAGGGATAATCTCTACGGAAAATCCAAAAAAGAAGGCCGCTCGCTCCTGGCGGACTGGGCCAAAGAAAATGGCGGCACCTTTACCGGAATGGTCATTCCCAATGTTTTCGGCCCTTTCGGAAAACCAAATTACAATTCCTTTATCGCGACCTTCTGCCACCAGCTCACCCATGGTGAAAATCCGGTGGTGGACGTTGACGGCGAAGTGAAATTGATTTATGTGGGCGAACTGGTTCAGGAAATCATCAATCAGATTCAGACCGCCGAAAACAAAGAGCACTACCCTGTTCCTTTTACCATTTCGATGAAGGTCTCTGAAGTTTTGGCAAAACTGGAGCATTACAAAAAACTGTATTTTGATCATGGGGAAATCCCGGAATTGGTCACCAATTTTGATTATCAGTTGTTTAATACGTTCCGGTGTTATTTCGATATCGCCAGTCATTACCCGGTAAAATTTAAGCAGAATATCGATGCCAGAGGTGCCTTTGTGGAAGTTATCCGCTTAGGAATTGGCGGCCAGTGTTCTTATTCGACCACCGTTCCCGGAATTACAAGAGGCAATCATTTTCATACCCGGAAAATAGAAAGGTTTGCGGTGATCAAAGGCAAAGCACTTATTCAGCTGAGAAAAATAGATACAGACGAAGTTCTAGATTTTTATCTGGATGGAGATGAGCCCGCATATGTGGATATGCCGGTTTGGTACACCCACAATGTCAAAAATATTGGGGATGAAGAACTCTTGACCATCTTTTGGATTAATGAGCCTTATAATCCGGAGGATGCGGATACGTATTTTGAAAATGTGTAAAGCAAAATCAATATCTAATTTTAAAGATAAAATGAAAGACAGATTAAAAGTAATGACGGTTGTTGGTACCCGTCCCGAGATTATTCGATTATCAAGAGTGATGGCAGCTCTGGACGCTTCAGAAGCAGTTGAACATATCATTGTGCATACCGGACAAAATTATGATTATGAATTAAACCAGATATTTTTCGATGATTTGAGTATTAGAAAACCTGATTTTTTCCTGAATGCAGCTCGAGCGACAGCTACCGAAACAATAGGCCAGATATTGATTAACATTGATCCATTACTGGAGAGTGAAAAACCAGATGCTTTTTTAGTTTTAGGAGATACAAATTCTTGTTTATGTGCCATTCCTGCCAAAAAAAGACAAATCCCGATTTTCCACATGGAAGCGGGAAACCGCTGTTTCGATCAGAAAGTTCCTGAAGAAACCAATAGAAAGATTGTAGATCACGTATCGGATATTAATTTGACCTACAGTGATATTGCTCGGGAATATTTGTTAAGAGAGGGTTTACCTGCCGATCGGATTATTAAAACGGGTTCTCCAATGTTTGAGGTTTTGAACCATTATCTTCCTTCAATTGAATCTTCCGATGTTTTGGAACGTCTTGAATTAGAAGAAGGAAAGTTTTTTGTAGTCTCTGCACATAGAGAAGAAAATATCAACAGCGATAAAAATTTTAAAGGCCTCATGGAAAGCCTCAATCTGATTGCAGAAAAATATGATTATCCCATTATTGTGAGTACGCATCCACGCACCCGAAATATGATTGATAAAAAAAACATAACGATGCACGAAAAAGTTCAGTTTTTGAAACCACTAGGATTCAATGATTACAATGCGTTGCAGATGAAATCTTATGCTGTTTTATCGGATTCAGGAACAATTTCTGAAGAGTCATCCATTCTGAATTTCAGAGCATTAAACATCAGAGATGCACATGAACGGCCAGAAGCAATGGAAGAAGCATCTGTAATGATGGTGGGATTACATCCAGAACGAATTATGCAGGGATTAGTACAGCTGCACAATCAAAAAGTAGGAAAAGAAAGAAATTTTAGGTCTGTTGCTGATTATTCTATGCCTAATGTCTCTGAGAAAATGGTACGTATAATTTTGAGTTATACGGATTATGTGAAACGTACGGTATGGGGCATTCAAAACTAAAACACTATGAAAGTTCTTCAAATTAATACTGTCAGTGGATACGGCAGTACGGGTCGTATTGTTGTAGACTTAACCAAGGAAATGGTTAAGCAGGGAAACGAGGCTTTCATATCCTATGGACAAAAAGACTCTAAATACAAAAACAGTTTCAGGATAGGTACATTTTTAGAAAATAAATGTCATAATATTCTTTCCCGGATTTTTGACAGACAAGGTTTTTATACCAGTAGAGGAACAAATAAATTAATTAAATATATTAATGAAATAAATCCCGATATTGTACATTTACACAACCTTCATGGCAATTATATTAATATAAATATCCTTTTTAAGTTTTTATCACAATCAGAAATACCGGTCATTTGGACACTGCATGACTGCTGGCCTTTTACTGGTCATTGCGCTTATTTTGATTACGTTGATTGTAACAAATGGATAAAAGGATGTTATGAATGCCCTTTATCTAAATCATATCCTCCAAGTATTATTCTGGACAATTCAAAATCAAACTACAATATAAAAAAGAAAATATTCAACGGACTAAGTAACATGACCATTGTAACTCCATCGGAGTGGCTTGCCGGATTGGTTAAACAATCCTTTTTATCAAAGTATGATGTCACGGTAATAAACAACGGAATTGATACCAATACATTTGATATAAAAGACGTTAACGCATTAAAAATCAAACTGAGACTTGAAAATAAAATTGTGCTCCTGGGAGTTTCAGCGGAAGGATTTGAGAGTAGAAAAGGGTTGAAATATTTTATAGAACTGGCAAAATCGCTTACCAGCTCATATCAGTTAATTTTAATTGGAGCAACTAAAAATGATTGTAAGCAATTACCCAACAATGTAATTGCAATAAGCCGTACAAATAATGCAAAACAGTTGGCAGAATATTACTCCCTTGCAGATATTTTTTTAAATCCCACCTTGGAAGATAATTTTCCGACCACCAATCTGGAAGCATTGGCTTGTGGCACTCCTGTGATTACATTTAATACCGGCGGTAGCCCGGAAGTGGTTGATGAAACGACTGGAATTGTTGTTGACAAAATGGACAGTAAAGGGCTTTTAAACGCCATCTTACTCATGAACAGACAATTTAAAAAAACAAATAGCTTAAATTGCCGAAAAAAAGCGGTTGAATATTACGATAAAAAACGAATGTATAAAAAGTACCTCGAATTATATCATTTGAAAACAGAAGTAAAATGTTAGCATATATCTTTATTATATTTTTTATGGTTTTTCTGCGCGTTTTTGTATTCAACAGCTGGCAAATGAGGGACAAGGAAAAGCTGATGTTTACGATATTAGCGCTTATTCCTATAACTGTCATTTCTGGATTTAGAAACGAAAAAATAGGTCCGGATACCGAGAATTATAAATCAATGTTTCAAGATATTGCAGATGGTAATTATGATGATAGAATTGAACCAGGATATATATACTTTAATAAATTATTACAGTTTTTCACTTCCGATTCTCAGTGGCTTTTTATTATTGTGGCGGTATTTTTGTCAGTTTCTATCGGTACTTTTGTATATAAAAATGCCAGAGACCCCTTTTTGGCTATTTTGTTTTTTGTTACCCTGGGACTTTTCCAGTTTTCACTAAGTGGGATAAGGCAAACCATAGCAGTAGCAATCACGCTTCTGTCCATGGAACTGATCAAAAAACGGAAATTATTCTGGTTTTTGGGTCTGATATTTTTAGCCTCTATGTTTCACAAATCTGCTTTGTTTTTTATCCCCGCCTATTTTATTGCTCATAGAAATGTAACGGTGAAAAATGTCATTATTTATTTCTTCGGGTTTACAGCAATATATTTTTCAGCCGAGTTTTTCCTGTTAAAAGCAGCGGATATTCTCGAATTGAATTATGGCGTTGAAGAAACGAATAATGGAGGCGTATTTTTTTCAATAGTCTTACTTATTACTGTTTTAGGATTTAGGAATAGGAAACGAATTGTTGCTGTTCATAGTAATAGTAATAAAGGCATCAAAAGTTCGAATATTATATTTATCAATTTGAATTTTATCAGCCTCTTGCTATGGGCGATCCGTTTAGTCAGCCGGACTGCCGAAAGGCTTACCTTTTATTATATGCCATCCACATATCTGCTTCTCGAAGAATACGTAAGTTCGATAAAAACCAAAAAAAACCGACTTAATGCTTATATTATAATTACTGTAATGGCTGTGACTTTGTTTATATACCGGATTAAGAGTGATAGCAGTCTAGTGCCATATAGCTTTTTTTAACTGAGAACGTTTAAAATGTTCTTTTTAAAAATTGCTGGAATCCATATACATTTATGATTATTATATTGAAATATTAGAATTGAAAAAAATGAACAATCCTAAAATAAAAATCCTTTTTCTTATTAATACACTCACTGGTGGAGGAGCAGAAAAAGTTCTGGTTGATTTGGTCAATAATTTAAATCCTGAAAAATATGATGTTACAGTTCAAACTGTTTTCGACAAAGGCGTAAATAAGAAATATTTAAAACCGGAAATAAGATACAAAACAATTAACAGATTTCAAAGCGAGTTGCTAACTCTCATATGGGGTTATCTTGTTAGTTTTGTATTACCAGCAAGGTTGATTTACAGAATTTTTATTAAGGAAAATTATGATTATGAAGTTGCTTTTTTAGAAGGTGTTCCAACTAAATTAATTGCCGCGTCAACAAATATTAATTCTAAAAAGTATGCTTGGGTGCATACCGATATGTCAATGAATTATGGTCTTGAAAAAGTATTTAAGACATTAGAGGATCATAAGCGAAGTTATAAACAGTTTGAAAATATTTTTTGTGTTTCTGAATCCGTAAAAGAAGGTTTCATAAAATTATTCGGATGGTTTGAGAATTTGAGTGTTATCTATAATCCGGTAGATAATATTAACATATTATCTAAGGCAAATGAAACTCTTATTGAAGTTGCCATTCCGGATTGTATTAAATTCGTTGCAATTGGCAGACTAACTGAACAAAAAGGATTTGAAAGGCTATTGACGGCCTGTAATAAATTGGTTGTTGAAAAGTACAATTTTTCATTATGGGTACTTGGTGAAGGAGAGCAACGAGAAGTATTAGAAAAGTATATTTTAAATAATAACTTACAAAATCATGTGTTTCTTCTAGGATTTCATGAAAATCCATACAAATTTATTAAAGCAGCTAATTATTTTGTTTCCTCTTCATATACGGAGGGTTTTAGTACTGTTGTAACTGAATCTGTAATTATAGGTACACCGGTAATAACAACTGATTGCGCAGGAATGAAAGAAATTCTGGGCGAATCTGAATTTGGCTTAATTGTTCCAAATTCAACAGAAGGGTTATATGAAGGGTTAAAAAAACTTTTAACCAATAAAGAAATATATTTGAAATATAATGAAGCTGTGAAAAAAAGAAAGGATTACTTTCAGTTATCACAGCGAATGAAAGAAATAGAAACAGAATTTAAATAATTATGGACAAACTACCATACTTAGTAGACGTACCAGTTTTACTTGTATTTTTTGTGCGCCCCGATACATTGCAGCAAGTTTTTGATCAAATCAAAAAAGCACGTCCAAGTAAATTATATTTGTGCCAGGATGGACCACGCTCAAATCGGTCGGATGATATTGAAAATATAAATAAATGCAGGAAAATAGTTGAAAATATTGATTGGGAGTGTGAAGTTCATAAAGATTTTGCAGAAGTGAATTATGGCTGTGATCCAAATATTTATAGAGCTATTAATTGGATTTTTCAAAGTGAAGAACGGATGATATTTCTTGAAGATGATTCAGTACCAGCCTTAAGTTATTTTGCATTTTGTAAACAAATGCTTGACAAGTATAATGATGATAAACGCATTTCAATAATATCTTCATTTAATCTTGCTGAAAAATGGAATGTTCCATCAGATTACTTCTTTACCCAAGCAGCAACTTTGTCCGGTTGCTGGGGTACATGGAGAAGAGTGTGGGAAGAAAGAGATGAAACCCTAGGTTTTACTGATGATGAATATTTCAAGAAATTATTCCACGGGTTTTACAATCAAGGACATTTGGCTTACAAAGATTTTAGTGACTTTAAACTAAGAAATAGAGAGTTTAAAGAACAAGATAAAATAACTTCTTTTGAAGTACTTATTGGATCGGCAAGATTACTTAATTCTAGTCTGGCCGTTATGCCATCTAAAAATATGAATTGTAATATCGGCATGACAAGTAATGCAACTCATGGTACAGCCAATCTAAGCCATTTAAATCGAAAACTGCAAAAAATATTTTATATGAAAGTATATGAAGTGCCTGAAAACTTAAATCATCCCAGATATATGATCCCGGATATGGCTTATTCGAAAAAAGTTGCTGACATAATAGGGGCAAAACGATATATTTCAACTTTAAGAAAAATTGAAATGAAACTGCGACGTTTAATTTTTAAATAATTTAATAGTAATGATTTCTAATACATCTGAATATTTATACTATCTTGAATGTGACAAAGTTGCATTAAGTATGGAGTCTAAACGTCCCCGATATAAACACGATATTATATGGACATTCCAACGACTTTTAAGAAAATGTGAATATTTTGAAAATACCAAAAAAAGTTTTTTCTTAACCTTGATAAATAAGTATCACAAATATAGATATGTTTCCATGAGCCAGAAACTTGGATTTTCGATTGGGTTTAATACTTTTGGGCCTGGATTGTCTATAGCCCATTATGGAAGTTTGGTTGTTCATAGCAATGCTAAAATAGGTGTAAATTGCAGAATTCATGAAAATGTTACCATTGGTGCTAGTGGAGGCTCAAATAAAGCTCCAATTATAGGTGATAATGTATTTATTGCATCTGGAGCTAAGATTATCGGTGATATCACTATAGCCGATGGTGTTTGCATTGGGGCTAATGCGGTGGTGGTGAAAGACATCCTGGAGCCTAACGTTACTGTTGGTGGAATACCTGCACGTAAAATAAGTAATAATAATTCCGATAAATACTTAATTAAAGCAACTGAAATAGTAAAACGCAATGAGTAAACAAAAAGAAATTCTTAAACCTCACTACCATACACTGCAAAGAGCTGGAAAGAATGAATTTACCTAAAATAACGATAATTGTTGCAGTTTATAATACCGAAAAATACCTGCATAAATGCATCGAAAGTATTATAAATCAAACTCACCAAAACCTGGAAATATTTCTGGTTGATGATGGCTCTACAGATGCAAGTTCAGCTATTTGCGATGATTATGCTAAAGCTGACAAACGTATAAAGGTATTGCACAAAACTAACGGGGGACAAGGTAGTGCGCGTAATTTAGCATTAGAAGCAGCAACAGGCGAATGGATAGGGTTTGTAGATTCGGATGATTGGATAGATGTAGATATGTATGAATTTTTATTATCCAAAGCCTTAGCAGAAAATGCCGATATTGCGGAATGCGGATGGAAAAAAGTGAATGTTGATGGAAGTGTTGAATTCACAACGCCTCCTAAAAAAACAATTATAGATAGAGAAAAAGCCATGCATGGGTTGGTATATGGCGGTGTTGAAGGCGTAAACACGAGTGTTTGTAATAAAATCTTCAGAAGATCTTGTATTGCCAATATTAGGTTTCCGCAAGTTAGGGCTTATGAAGATGACGAGTTCATTCATAAAGTGATCTGGAATGCTCGAAACATCTCGATAAACGGTGAAGCAAAATATAATTATCTATCACGCCCCGAAAGCACCATGACTGCCGGATTTAATTTAAACAAACTGGCATTAATCACAGTACAGGAAAATATATGTGAGTTTTTAAAAGAAAATGCAACTCAATATTTTTATAAAGCACAGAAAACACTATGTTCAAAGCAATTTTATATAATTGCTTGTTTATTGAACAATCCGGAGTTAGATGATCATAAATCAATAGCTTTTCAAATTGAACAAGATGTAATGGCGTCTTACAAGTCTTATATGAAGAATCCAATAATGGGAAATAATAAGTTTGTTCTTCGATTGTTTACATTTGCGCCTTCAATTGGAAGAGCTCTTTTAATATATAAATTTTAAATTATTCTAAAAATGAAAAAATATTTTCTACATAGTAATGGAGATGCGAAAAATCACGGTTGTGAAGCAATTATTCGCGGCACTGCTAACATTCTTGATTTGAATGAATTAAATGCTGATTATATATCTTATGATTCTCCAAATGAATTACAATATGGGTTAGATAAAATAATTAAAATAATTTCCTGCTCAAGAGATTTGCCTAAAAACAAATCAATTGATTATTATTTTACCAGATTTATTGAGAAATTTAGTCCTGATTATTATAGCAGAAGAGTGGTTGGATGCACGATTCGGAAAATAGAAAATCATTCAATTGCTATAGCTCTAGGAGGGGATAACTATTGTTATGCCCAATCTTATAAGTATTTGGCTTATATAAATAAGTCAATAAAAAAGAAAGGAATGAAATCTGTTTTATGGGGTGTATCAATTGAACCAGATATCTTAAAACTTCCTGATGTGCAAAATGATATGCAGCGCTACGATATGATATTTGCGAGGGAATCAATAACCTACGATGCTTTAATAGAAGCAGGAATAACTAAAAATGTATTTTTGTCGCCTGATCCTGCATTCGCTTTGGAAACTATTAAATTACCGCTCCCTGATGGATTTGTTGAAAATAATACAATTGGAATAAATGTAAGTCCATTAATTCAGTCTTACGAAAAAGGGGATAATATTACATTGAAGAATTATTTTTCGTTAGTTCAGCATATCATTGATAACACTGACTTTCAAATTGCATTGATCCCGCATGTTGTTTGGAGTTATAATAATGATTTAGAAACTTTAAATGAAATTTATCAAAAATTCAATACTACTGGACGGGTAGTTGTTATTGGAGATCATAATTGTATGGAGTTGAAAGGATTTATTGCAAGATGTCGTATGTTTATTGGAGCCAGAACTCATGCCACAATAGCTGCTTATTCTTCTATGGTGCCCACTTTAGTTGTTGGGTATTCCGTTAAAGCTCGTGGAATTGCTAAAGATATTTTTGGTTCTCACGAAAATTACGTAATTCCGGTGCAATCTTTACAAGAAGAAACCGATTTGACTAATGCTTTTATCTGGATGCAAAAAAATGAACCATCTATCAAGATGCATCTAAATTCCTTTATACCTGATTATAAAAAAAAGGTATGGGAAGCAGGAAAAGCAGTAAATCAACTAACATAAAATAAATAGCTAAAACAATGAATTCCTTTAGCAAATTAAAAAAAAGCATTCTTTTTATATTACCCACCTACGACCCGTTAAATAACATGCGAGGGCTCAGTGTAAGAAAAGTTGCTAAGCAATTAACTATTAACAATGTTAATGTTCAATGCATAACGTTTAAAGAAAATTCTGCATCACTTAGCTATGAGTTAAATGAAGGAGTTAAAATTCACCGAGTTAATCAAAGATTTTTAGTGCGTTTGATTAATGATAGTAGTAATAGTCTTGAAGGATTAAAATTTAAAACTGGTATTTTTTTATCTAGAATACAAGGTTTAATTATGGCTCCATTTTGGCCTTTACTCTCCATTTTCGAAATTTTCAGATTGTATAATACAGCAGAACAAAAACATCTAAAAGAAAATTTCAGCTGCGTTATTGGCTGTTACAAAAGAGTTGAAACGCTACTCGCTGCTCTTTTCCTTAAAAAAAAGTATCCCGAAATAAAATTTATAGCGTATACGTTGGATTGCATGTCTCGCAGTTTAGTTCCTAAAATATTAAATACTAACATTGCTTTACATTCAGTCAAGCGTTGGGAGAGATTTATTTTTTCAAAGGCAGATTATATCTGTATTATGCAATCTCATCAAAATCATTATAAGCAAGAGGAATATAAAAGATTTGAGAGTAAGTTTGTAATAATGGATATACCATTATTCGAATTAAACGATACAAATCCTAATGTTGATTTGAATAAAAAAGGAGAGAAAATTAATTTGGTTTTTACAGGGTCAATGTCTGAAAGTACTGCAGACCCAAGTTATTTTATCAAAATATTGGAAAGTGTTGACGATATGGTATTTGAATTTAATATCTACGGAGGGACGTCTTCTGTAACGATTTCTAATAATATTAAAAACTCGTATTTATATGGCAAAAAGATATTTTGGCATGGAGTTGTGTCTCCCGAAAAGGCGGCTCAAAAACAAAAGGAAGCAGATATACTTATAAGCTTTGGAAATGATAACGAATGTATGATTCCATCCAAAATATTCGAATATATAGCACTAAAAAAGCATGTAATGCATTTTTATAAATCTCTTACTGATTCTGCATTACCCTATTTTGAAAAATACGGGAATGCCACTTTAATACAAGAAGAACAAAAAATAAGCAGTGATGTTTCTCAAAAAGTAATGGATTTACTAATGAATATTCCTGATGTTAAAATTGATAATGATTTGCTTTTAGAAAAGTTCTATAACAATACCGCGGAACCCATGGCAGATTTTATAATTAGTTTATTAAAAAAATGATTTTCTATAAAAATCAAAAGAATTAGTAGTTGTGGAAAACATAAAAAGTAAAGTCCTTTCAGGCCTGTTCTGGCAATACCTTCAGCGTTTTAGTACGCAGGGTATTCAGCTTTTAATATCAATCATATTAGCCCGTCTTTTATTGCCTAAAGATTTTGGGGTGATAGCGTTGATAGGAGTATTTATCACTATGTCAAGTGTATTAATTGATAGTGGTTTTTCAAATGCGTTGATACAAAAGAAGGAGGCTGATAATAAGGATTTCAGTTCGGTATTTATATTGAATTTGGTATTGTCATTATTTCTGTATTCTGTCCTATTCTTTATTGCACCGTGGGTTGCTCAGTTTTATGAGGAACCTTTGTTGACGCCCGTACTGAGAGTTATTGGTTTGACCATTGTACTGAACGCACTCACCATCATACAGACGGTAGTGCTATCGCGGGAAATGCAATTTCGTAAAAGTTTCAATATTAATGTCGTCAGTACCATTATTTCTGGTTTCATTGGCATTGGTATGGCTTATAGTGGATATGGAGTATGGAGTTTAGTTTTCTCTCAACTTACTGCCAGGATTGTCAGCACTGGGTTGCTCTGGTATTATATTCGCTGGAAACCTGCGCTTATTTTTTCTTTAAACAGAATAAAAATCCTGTTTCATTATGGTTCGAAAATATTATTAGGGGCGCTTTTTAACACCCTGTATAATAATGTATATGCCATCGTAATAGGCAAGCAATACAATAGTACCGTTTTGGGCTATTATAACCGAGGTGCATTAATGCCCACTCTGGTGGTTGACAGCATATCCAATAGTTTGGGTGCAGTAATGTTTCCGGCGCTTTCGGCTCATCAGAATGATAAACCTGCCATAAAGCGCATGGTAAAGCGTATGCTGCAAAATAGTGCGGCCATCGTGTTTTTTTTAATGGCAGTACTTATTGTGATTGCGGAACCTCTAGTAAGTATTCTGCTTACCGATAAATGGCTGCCCGCTGTGCCCTATCTGCAGCTGGTAAGTATAACGGTTGCTTTTTATCCGCTGATTGCCATCAATGCTTCAGCCATTACCAGTGTCGGAAAAAGCGGCAAGTATCTTCAGGTTACAATGATAAGTAAACTGCTGTCATTGGCACTTATCGTAGCGGCGATTCCATTTGGGGTATACACTATGGTTGTTGCCGGTGCTGTAGCTTCTTTTGTTTCTACTTTTGTAAGTGCCTGGCCAAGCAAAGCTGCCATAGGATATTCTGCATTTGAACAATGGAAAGATGTGTTGCCTATTTTTATTTTGGCAATAGTATCTGGTTTAGCAGCCTGGCCGGTAAGTTATTTGGGATTAAATCACTGGGTTACACTGTTTGCACAAAGTGCAATTACATCACTGATCTATTTCACGGGGGCTTATTTATTAAAGTTACAATTGCTGATTGATTTGCAGCAATTAATCAAACAGAGAAGATAGTTTATTATTGTAGTATGAAGTTAAAAGTCCTTTTAGTTTCCCGCAATGCCTGGGATAACAAAGCCGGAAATACCTATAGTAATTTTTTCCAGGAATTTAAACCGGGTCAGTTGGCTCAGGTATATTGCCGTGATGAGTTACCAGACAACGAGTTGTGCGAAAATTACTTTTGTATATCCGAAAACAAACTGATAAAATCGCTTTTCAGTAAGCAAAATGTGGGTGCTGTTTTAAAAAAAAATGAAGCCGCTGAAAACATTGAATTGCAAAAAGCTGCAGAAAGCGGCAACAAATTGTATGGGTTCTTTCGCAATCACCGTTTTACCCTACTGCTATGGCTTCGGGAATTAATATGGCTTTCCGAAAATTGGAAAAGTGAAGAACTGGATAAATTTATCAGGGAATTTAATCCGGATGTTATTTATACTGATGCTCATGATACATTCTATACGTACAGGGTGCTGCATTATGTCCGGAAAGTGGCCAATGCACCCTATGTAATGTTTCATGCTGATGACCACCTCACTTACCGTAAATTTTCTTTAAGCCCGCTGTTCTGGATCAATCGTTTTATGCTGCGCCAATATGTTAAGAAAGCCATCAAACAAGCCGCAATTAATTATTGTATTATTGATGAACAGCGTACCATTTACAACAGAATTGTACCCAATGCCTATAAAATATTGAATAAATGTGCCGACTTTAGTGGCGACTATAAAGAAGAGGAAATTCATAAACCGGTAAAAATGATTTATGCCGGTAATTTGCATCTTGGCCGCTGGAAGACTTTGCAAAAACTTGCAGAAGCAATAAAAGTGATCAATAAGGACAGTAGTAAAATTCACCTGGATATCTACACCGGAAAGTCGGTAACCGAGGCAAAACTAAATAAGATAAAAATTGACAGTGCAATTACGCTACACGATTTTATTCCTTACGAACAATTAATTGAAATTCAAAAAAAATCCGACATTCTGTTACATGTAGAATCGTTTGATCTTAAAGAAAAATTACTAACCTTTCTTTCGTTCTCCACCAAAATTGTCGATTTCTTTGAAATGGGTAAATGCATACTGGCCATTGGCTGGAAAGAGTCGGCACCTATAAAATATCTTCTGGAAAAGGATGCAGCCGTAATCGTTTCAGAATATGATGATATATTGAATAAATTAAATTCATTTGTTGAAAATCCAGAAATTATTCGAGAATACAGCAGAAAATCATACAACTGTGGCAAAGCATTTCATTCCAAAGAAAAAATGTTGGGAATGTTCAAAAACGATTTAATAAAAATAGCAGAAACAAAACCGGATGAAAATTAAAGAATATTATCTATTATGAGAATTTTACATGTTATAAATATCTATTTCTCACTATCTTATTTAGGCAATCAGTTTAAATATTTTTCAGGAAAAGGCTATAAGCAATTTCTCATTTGCAGTCCTTCTAAAGAACTTGAAAAATACAGCAAAGAACAGAATATTGAGTCTCTTCAGTTAAAAATAAATAGAAGTATCTCAATATTTCAGGACTTATATGCTGTAATTAGAACATGTATCTACATAAGAAAAAACAAAATAGATATCATAGTTGGCCACACTCCCAAAGGAGCATTAATTGCGATGCTTTCTGGATTTATAATGAGAGTACCAAAACGGACTTATTACCGTCATGGCCGTGTTTACGAAACGATGACGGGAGTAAAAAGAAAATTGATGATTTTGATAGAAAATCTTACCTCCTTTTGTGCTACTGATATTGTAGTGGTAAGTAATTACCTTTATCAAAAAGGTATAGATGATCAATTGAATTCAGTAGAAAAACAAATAGTATTGGGTAAAGGCACGTGTGGAGGTATTGATACGGTTGAAAAATTCAATCCACTTTCAATTGACTTCAACGAATCTCGAAAATACATGAATAAATATGGTTTAGAATCTACGGATTTTGTGATTGGTTTTTGTGGCCGTATGGTTAAGGATAAAGGCATCATTGAATTTGTTGAAGCATTTAATATCTTACAGAAAAAATATCCGGAAAGAAAAATAAAACTGCTTTTAGTTGGCGATTATGAAGAAAGAGATGCATTGCCACAATCTACCATTAATGAAATAAAAAATAATCACGATATCATACGTACTGGGTTCATTTTTGATAAAATTGAATACTTCTATTCACTGATGGATCTTTTTGTGTTGCCTTCCTATAGAGAAGGATTTGGAATGGCACTGATAGAAGCATCTGCCATGGGTATTCCTGTCCTTGGCACTGATCACACCGGATGTATGGATGCGCTGATCAATAATAAAACGGGTTATTATATAAACAATTCAGTAAAAGGTATTGTAGAAGGTGTTGATAAAATTTTAAATCACCCTGATCCCAAACTTTTAGGAGAAAATGGCAGACAGTTTGTAACTGCAAATTTTGAAAATTTAAAACTTTGGTCCGAAATTGAGACAAAATTATATCTGTGATGCCAATGTTGTTATCTAAAAAGTAGGGAGTAAAAGCAAATAGATTTTTAAAAACAACCCGGTATTGTAACTTGAACGCCAATCTCTTTTGATGGTTTATTAACCAATTTGAGACAATTTATTGCAGCATACCAAAACAGGCAACTTAGATCATCAAAACGTTTGATTATCCATCTGGCAAAATTGCGAGAAAGGTGGTTTCCAATTCAAAACTTTAAACTAAATTAAGGATCAACTATCTACCCAACGATGTTAAAAAAGGACTTCAAATAACCATCAAAAGTTTTCAAAAATAATGGAATACCCAATCGTACTTATTGCTCTACTTCTCTGCATTCAGCTTTATTTCGCCATCGCGAAAAAATACAACATCGTCGACAAACCCAATGAACGAAGTTCCCACACCCGCATTACCCTGCGCGGTGGCGGGATGATTTTTCCCATTGCCTACCTGCTTTTTATGGGCTATGAAGTGCTGTTCAACCACTATGCATTTTACCTGGATAATGCGCCCATTCCTAATTTCTGGCTCTTCGGTCTGGGACTCTTATTGATCTGTGCCGTCAGCTTTATTGATGACATCATCGATCTGTCGAGTAAAATCCGGCTGATCTTCCATTTCATTTCGGTCACCTTACTGCTTTATTTTTTAAATGCATTCAAATTACTCCCTTTTTGGGCTATTCCAATGTGTTATATCCTCATCATCGGCATCCTCAATGCCTATAATTTCATGGATGGGATTAACGGGATATCAGGACTTTACAGTGTCGTATTGCTGGGTTCCCTATGGTTTGTCAATCAATATCTGGTAGAATTTGTTACACCGGATTTCATCATTTATCCCATTATGGCGGCGGTCGTTTTTCTCTATTTCAATTTCCGGAAAAGAGCCAGATGCTTTCTCGGAGACATTGGGAGCATGGGCATCGCATTTTGGATCCTGGCGCTGCTCGGCTTATTGATCATTAAAACCGGTGAATTGAAATACCTGCTTTTTCTTACCGTGTATGGTATTGATGTGATTTCAACCATTGCAGAACGGCTAAGACTGAAAGAAGACATTTTCAAACCCCACCGCAGACATCTGTACCAGCTTTTTGCCAATGAACAGCAGGTCGATCACCGGCTCATCAGTTTTGCCTACGCACTTTTACAGGTCGTCATCTGCGGCATCATCATCAAAGAAGACCGTTTGGGCCTGTGGTTATTTCCGCTCATAGCACTGCCATTGATGGTGTTATACCTTATATTGAAATACCGATTAAAAAACACCTCCACCATGTAAATATTTATTCCCTAAATTAAATTACAGTTTAATGCAGGCTGGCATCTTTCAGACAGTATCACATAAAAGAGTTAATGGATAGTAATAAAATATCTTTATTCTGCCCTTTACCAGGTAAAATCAAAGATTCAACGTCGGAAACCTTTACCCTTTCTTTCTTATTGTTTTAAAGGAATTGGTGATTACGACGACCTTAAAAAAGTGAGAAAAACAGTCCATTTGTAACTGAAATCTGGGTTTCTTTCGCGATGAAATTAAAAATTTTCATGATGATGAAGAAGGCCATTGATGCATCAAAAAATTAAAATAATTTGTCTAAGGGCGAGTTTTGAAAAAATGCGGTACGGCTAAAAACACTTTTCTAATAACAAATAAAATGAATCAACCCGTTATCGATCTCCATTGCGATCTCCTCTCCTATTTAACCCAGCCGGATTCGCACCTTTACAATACCGAAGATATCGGTTGCGCCATTCCTTACTTAAAAAAAGGAAATGTGAAATTACAGGTTATGGCCCTCTTTGCAGCAGTTGAAGAAAAGAGCCATCAGTTTGGTTTAAAGCAAAGTGAAATTTTCCGGGATTTAAATACCCAGGAAAATGAATTATACCGTTTTGAAAAAAAGCATCTGGGCAATTTCACCACCGCCGAAAAAATTGGAATGATTGCCGCAGTTGAAAGTGGCTCCGCATTTTGCGATGAAAATATCACGTTGAAACAGGGATTTGAAAATCTGGAAAAAATCATCGCAAATGTTGGAAACCTCCTTTACATCAGTTTTACGCACCACGCAGAAAACAGGTTTGGCGGTGGAAACTGCTCCGCAGCGGGTTTAAAAAATGACGGAAAAGCAATGATCGATTACCTGCATAACAGAAACATTGCCATCGATTTTTCGCATACTGGTGATGCTTTGGCGTATGACATCCTCAATTATATTTCTAAAGAAAACATCAGTGTTCCCATCATAGCAAGTCACTCCAACTACCGTCCGGTTTTTGACCATCCGCGGAATCTGCCGGATGAGGTAGCCCAAGAAATCATTCACCGGAAAGGATTGATTGGTCTCAACTTCGTGCGCGCTTTCGTGAATCCGGAAAAAGCACACCGTTTAAATGACCATCTGGCACACGGAATTGAACTGGGCGGCGAAAATGCAGTCTGTTACGGCGCCGATTATTTTTACACCAAAAGGCATCCGGATCAGTCGAGGATTCCGTTTTATTTTGCGGAGCACGGAAATGCGGCTCGTTATCCGGAAATCAACACAGCCTTTGAAAAGCAGTTTGGCGCCTGGCAGACCGGTAAAATAAGCAGCCAGAATGCGCTGGATTTTATTAAACGTCTTTGGAAATAGGTGATGCGATGATTTGAGGATGGAACAGGAGATTCAAAAAATGTAAAATCTTAAAATAAAACAATGGCTCAGAAATTAAAAGATAATGACGAAAAATATTTACGCAGATGTCTGGAGCTTTCCAGCGAAGCCGTAACAGCAGGAGATGAAGCCTTCGGGTCCGTTTTAGTAAATAAAAACGGAGAAATTATTGCCGAAGCCCGGAACCGGGTAAATGAAAAAACCGTTCTAGCACATCCTGAAATTGAGCTGGCATACTGGGCTGCAGAGCATTTATCGGATGAAGAAAGAGCAAAAACAACCCTGTACACCACAGGAGAACACTGTCCCATGTGTTCTGCCGCGCACGGATGGGTGGGCTTGGGTCCTTTGGTATATTTGAGTTCCGCAAAGCAACTCGGTGAATGGCAGAAGCAGTATAATTTTCCGGCTGCACCTGTTAATTTTTTACCGGCAGAAGATATCATTAAAAATACAGAAGTTCGCGGTCCGGCCATAGGTCAATTATTAGAAGAGATCAAAATGCTGCATCAGAAAGTCTGGGCCAAAAAATAAAATCGCTGCATCCTCCATTTTTATACCGCAGTTTACCCAATGCAGCCTAATGGAGATGAATATCTTCTGGTTGCTGAACTGTCATTTCTGCCACCAGCCTGTGGGTTGGCTTCTACCTATCTAAGGATAATGGCATAAAAATGAAGGCTGGGGAATCCGGATATAAGAAAAAAATACGAAAACACCGGTAAATTTTAGCCACCTCAACACTTCAACTTCACTTATCGAAAAGGGTTATGGGTATCATTTAATCGTTGTTAGAGCAAAAAATAATGAGTTTTAGGAACACGCTATCAGATTAGGATTTTTCAATCGCCGATCTAAATATATTAGCAATACCTTAAAATATAAAACGCATTAACTTATTTTTAACAAGGATATGGCACTAATATTGGTTAAAACACAGTACAACAAATTAAAAAATTATAGTATGAAAAAATTAGTTTTAGCCATAATTTTCTTTGGTGGCCTGACCGCAGCTCAAGCGCAGCAGACCACACCAAAAGAAAAAGATGAAGTAAAAAAGACCACCACCATTCCGCAGGAAATTCATAATATTGTGGATCCAAAACACCCTGAACACAGCGGTTACAAGGTTAAGAAAAAAACCAGAAAAGGCAATAAATATGTAAAGAGAGTGAACACCGAAAATAAAACCGCCACTATCAAAACTAAAAAAGCCGGTGAAATGGAAAAAAACGTAAAAACAGTTCCGATTAAATAAATTCAGAATTGTTTTGAAATAAAAAAGGTGCAGATCTAAAATCTGCACCTTTTTTTTTATAGGGGTTTTACCTGTTCCAAAAACCATGATTTAATTTCGCCTTCCAAATCATTTTCTAATTTTTCCCTGCACCAGTCATGGTATGTGTTGAGCCAGTTTCTTTCGGGATCAGTTAATAATTCCGTGGCAATCACGTTTTTGTCGAACGGACAGATGGTTAAGGTTTCAAATTCGTAGAACGTCCCGAAATCTGTGGTTTCCACTTCTTTTACAGCGATGAGGTTTTCATGCCGGATTCCGTAATGGTAATCATAGTAGTAGCCGGGTTCATTCGACAAAACCATTCCCGGAATCAGTTCCTGCGGGTTCATGTCTTTCCGGATATTTTGCGGACCTTCGTGAACATTCATAAAGCTGCCTACGCCATGTCCGGTTCCGTGGTTGTAATCTTTCCCTTCCTGCCAAAGCGCCATCCTCGCAAAAGCATCAAGCTGTACGCCACGGGTTCCTTTCGGAAATTTCACCATCGAAAGCTGGATCAATCCTTTTAACGCCAAAGTACAATTGTGCCTGAATTCATCCGAAGCGGTTCCCAGGGCGAAAGTCCGGGTGATATCAGTGGTTCCTTCCAGATACTGGCCGCCTGAATCCACGAGAATCGTAGCCTCATTCGTAACTGCTTTGCTGCCTTCTCTTTTTGCAGAATAGTGCATGATCGCACCGTTTTCTTTGTAACCCACGATACTGCCGAAACTTTCACCAACGAAGTTTTTCCCTTCCGCCCGGAATCCTCTCAGTTTTTCACCGATTGAATATTCAGTCATCGGTTCTTTTCCGGCTTGGTGAGTCAGCCAGTAAAGGAATTTCACCATCGCTACTCCATCTCTCTGCATCACAGTTCTGAAACCCTGGAGTTCGGTTTCATTTTTAATTGCTTTCATTAAATTTCCAGGAACGGGTGCTTTAATAAAAGTATTGTTGTTTTTTAAAGCTTCGAAAATCAGTTGATTGCTGTTGGGCGAAACCAGGATCTGTTCGTCGCTGATATTTTTCAAATCGTTGTAAAACTCTTCATAAGGAAGCATCTTCACACAGGCATCATCCAACTGCTTTCTGGATTCCACCTCTAATTTTTCTAAATCAACGTAAAGTTTTGCTTCATTTTTCGTCAGAATAATATATCCCAAAAAGACCGGATTGGATTCTACATCGCTTCCTCTTAAATTTAAAGTCCAGGCCACATCATCTAAACTGGAAATCACGTGCACCGAAGCGCCCAGTTCCTGCATCTTATTACGGATGTCGACCAATTTGTCGGTGACCGATTTTCCGGCTCTTTCAACGGGCTGTACAAAAATGGGATTCTTTTTAGCGTCCGGATTTCTGTTGGTCCAAATGTCTTTCAGCAAAGGCAAATCCACCAGTTTATTTCCTTTTGCGGCTAATTTTTCAGAAAGCAGTTCCCAGTTTGCATGAGAAGTTGCGATGGCATTGACGGCAACAGTTCCGTTTTCCGGGATCTCAGAATTAATCCAGTCGATATAATTTGGCGTGCCTTCCATTCCTTCTTTGAAAAGCTCAATTCCGGAACCTTGTAATTCTATGGGCGCCTGTACAAAATATCTTCCGTCGGTCCATAAACCGGCTTTACTGTGGGTAATAACCACGAAGCCCGCTGATCCGGTGAAGCCCGAAAGCCAGCTTCTTTCCTGCCATTCCGCTGGTAAATATTCACTCATGTGAGGATCCGCAGAATAGATAATAAAAGCATCGATATTATTTTCTGACATTTTTTGGCGAAGGGCCACTATTTTTTCTGATGAGGTCATAAGATCTAAATTTGACGTGAATTTACAAAGAATTTAAGGGTCTGGAAAAAGAAGGGTCTTAAAATTTTAATAAAAATTGATTTTATTCAAAATTTAACCTCGTGAAAGGTACCACTTCATCTCAATTGGATGTTATTTCTAATATATCGGTGCCTAATCTCTGGAATTTAAAGTAGTTCATTAGTGATTCAATTTTAAAGATTAGCGCTCAATATTTGAGTTTTATCAAAATACAAATGGCACTGATTTTTTTCACAGATAATACTATTTTTTGTAAAATTCATTTTCTTTACAGCTATAAAAACACCCTTCATTTTGGCCCCGATTGGAACGGTCTTGTTTTAAGACGGGAAAAAGCGGGACTGATTTTCCGGAGAAAAAATAAGTCTGGTGCTCCTGAAAATTATTTTTCTAACCAAAAAAAAAGTATACCGGAAATGAATCCGGTATACTTTAATGAATCTGTTTGAAAGATCTTATTTTTTAGCCGCTTTCATGGCAGCTTCTTTTGCTTTAAATTCCTGATGTTTCGTTTCGTTTTTAGTGGATAAATATAATCCTTTCAATAAACTTACGGCATCTAAATTTTCGGGATCGGTCTGATACCATTTTTCTGCATAAGGTAAAGTTGCTGCCAGCCTCACTCTTCTTGCTTCGATGATTTTGTTGGCTTCTTCAATTTTTCCTGCTTTCCGCGCTGTGTTATAATCATCTACTGATTTGGCATCGTCACCCATCGTTAAGTAGGTAAGATTTTGCCAGGCCTGTGCAAAGTTCGGATTGATTTCTACTGCTTTTTTATAAGACGCAGCGGCATCTGCCTGAGCGGCAGGGTCTTTACTTTGAAGAACTCCTAAATTATACCAGCTGGTCGCGTCATTGGGATTCTTCGCCAATTGCGCTTTTAAACTTGCTACAAATTCATTGGTTTTTCCTGACTTAAAATAAGCAGTTCCCTGAAGTTCAGATAATTTAGAACTCATCGGGAATTTTTTCAGTCCTTTTTCAATTAACGATAATGCCTGTTCTGATTGATCGGTATCGATAAGCAAGGCTGCGGTCGTTTCGTACAGTTCCTGCTCTAAACTTTTAGAAGTTTCGGTTTTAAAATCAGAATAATCTCCTGTGGCTCCTATCTTTTTATACAGTTCCCAAGTTGTTTTTTCCAGATTTTCAACTTCATTGCTTTTTTTATTTTTTGCAGTGTAAGTGGTTTCAACTCCCGTGAATCCGGAATTAATCAACTCCATATAAACCTCAGTGGCTTCTTTTTTCTTGTCTGCCAACGCGTAAGTGAGCCCTGAATAATACAGGTATTTTTTGTTGTCCTGTCCGGCAGCTTTCAGTAAGTCATACACCTCCTGAAATTTTGGTGCGGCTTCAGCATATTTTTTTGCATTATAAGCTTCTAAAGCTGCTTTATTTGCGGATTCCACAACGGGATTGATCGACCCTGCCAGTTTATTGGTTAAAGTGGGACTGTAAGTCTCTTCCTTCAAACCCTGAACGCCTGATTCATCAGCCGCTGTTTTCCCCACATAATAAACTTTGTTTTTCGAGGAGTCTTTTCCGACATAGATTTTATTTTTGGACAAATCATTAATTTTTGCCAAATAAGAAGCTCCCTGCGCAGTCTTTCCTGCTTTTAAAAGCGACAGTCCTTTAGCATAATAATACTGTTCCAAAACAGCCGGCTCCAGAAGATAGGTTTTATTCCCCATAGCGCTTTCCGCCTGTGCGAGCTGCGCATTGGTGGTAGCGACATCTCCGGCGTCGATAGCTTTAACCGCAGCTGCGATTTCCTTTTTTTGTCCAAATGCGAATGCAACGGTTAGCATTGCTGCGCTTAAAAATATTTTTTTCATTTTATTTTAATTAAAAATTTGGTTGATTTATTATTCTGCAGATTCCTCTTGGCCTTCTGACTGATTGTTTTCTTCTGTCTGACTGTTTTCTGACTCAACCGTCGGGGTTTCAGTCAATGGAGTTTCCTCCTGTCCTTCTGCGCCTTCGGTTAATTCCTCTTCTTCAACGATGACTTCTTTGTCCATTTCCACTTTCGCGATGGCCGCAATTTCATCATTCTTTTTCAGGTTGATCACTTTTACTCCCTGCGTATTTCTACCCATAATCCTCATCTCATCCATTCCCATTCTAATGGCAACGCCTGATTTGTTGATGATCATCAAACCATCCTCGTCAGTTACCATTTGAATAGCGATAAGATTTCCGGTTTTCTCGGTAATATTTAATGTAATTACTCCTTTACCGCCACGGTTGGTTACCCGATAGTCTTCTACCGCTGTACGTTTTCCGTAACCTTTTTCAGAAACCACTAAAACAGATTCATTCTGCACATCGTTCACAACAATCATTCCAATCACCTCATCCCCTTCATCCAAAGTAATACCGCGCACTCCGATGGAACCGCGCCCTACCGCTCTGGCTTTTTCTTCCGGGAAGCGGATACACTTACCGTTTTTAGTGGCAATCATGATTTCGGAACTTCCGTTCGTCAGTCTTGCTCCTAAAAGCTGATCGTTTTCTCTGATTTCGATCGCATTCACTCCATTGGTTCTTGGTCTTGAATAGGCTTCCAATGAAGTTTTCTTGATGGTTCCGTTTTTGGTAATCATCACGACGTTCATTTGGTTTACATAATCCAAATCCTTCAAATCATTGGTTCTGATGTAGGCTTTGATCTTGTCATCAGGTTCGATATTAATTAAATTCTGAACCGCTCTGCCTTTGGAAATTTTAGAACCTTCCGGTATTTCAAATACCCTCAGCCAGAAACATTTTCCTTTTTCGGTAAAGAAGAGCATGTACTGGTGGTTGGTCGCCGCTACAATATATTCCAGGAAGTCTTCATCCCTGGTTGTTGCTGCACGGTTTCCTACGCCACCACGGCTCTGAACTTTGTATTCTGAAAGCGAAGTTCTTTTGATATAGCCTGCATGAGAAATCGTAAGCACTACTTTTTCGTCTGGAATTAAATCTTCAATAGACATTTCGCCTCCTGAATAATCAATTTCCGTACGTCTTTCGTCGCCATACTTTTCTTTCATATCTACCATCTCTTCTCTGATGATCTGGTATCTTCTAGGTTCATTTGCCAGGATATCTTCCAAATCATTGATTAAAGCCATGATCTCGTCATATTCCGCACGGATTTTGTCGAGTTCCATTCCGGTTAAACGGGCGAGTCTTAAATCCAGGATCGCCTGCGCCTGAAGTTCAGAAAGATCAAATTCTTTCATCAACCCGTCTTTCGCCTCCGCAGGATTTGAACTGTGACGGATAATCGCGATTGCTTTATCCAGGTCATCCTGAGTCCCGATCACTTTCATGAAACCTTCAAGAATATGAGCTCTTTCTCTGGCTTTTCTTAAATCATATTTCGTTCTGCGGACAATAACTTCATGTCTGTGTTCTACGAAATGAAGAATTAAATCCTTCACATTTAACTGAACCGGGCGCCCTTTAACTAAGGCAATATTATTCACGCTGAATGAAGTTTGTAACGCCGTATATTTATAAAGCATATTCAAAACTACATTCGGTATCGCGTCATTTTTAAGTTCATAAACCACGCGCATTCCCTGTCGGTCAGATTCATCACGGATTTCATAGATTCCCGGAATCTTCTCATCCTTAACAAGCTCTGCGGTTCTGGCAATCATGTCCGCTTTATTCACCTGGTAAGGTATTTCGGTAACAATGATGGCATTTCTGTTTCCAATTTCTTCAAAACCTACTTTTGCACGGAGAACCACCCGGCCACGCCCGGTATGTAATGCATCCCGTACGCCGTCATAGCCATAAATAATCCCACCCGTTGGGAAATCGGGAGCGATGATGTGTTTCATCAACTCATCGATGGTGATTTCCGGATTATCGATATAAGCACAGATGGCGTCAATCGATTCCGTAAGATTATGGGGTGCCATGTTGGTAGCCATCCCTACTGCGATCCCCGAAGTTCCGTTCACCAAAAGGTTCGGAATTTTCGTTGGCATCACGGTTGGTTCCGTCATGGAATCATCGAAGTTATTTTGAAAATCAACCGTATCTTTATCAAGGTCTGCTAATATTTCATCAGAAATCTTTTTCAGTCTTGCTTCCGTATAACGCATTGCTGCGGGCGGATCGCCATCTACAGAACCAAAGTTACCCTGCCCGTCGACTTGGGGATAACGCAAACTCCACGGCTGCGCCATTCTTACCATCGCATCATAAACAGAGGTATCACCGTGTGGGTGATACTTACCGAGGACATCTCCTACGATTCTCGCTGATTTTAAATGTTTTCTGTTTGAAAAAACGTTCAATCCGTACATTCCGTAAAGAACTCTTCTGTGTACGGGCTTAAGACCATCTCTTACATCGGGTAACGCTCTGGAAACAATTACCGACATCGAATAATCGATATAAGAGGATTTCATTTCATCAACAATGTTGATAGGAATTAACCTTTCTCCTTCTGTATGCATAGTATTTTAATAAAATGAAAATCAAGCAGTTATAGCTATACTTGATCTTTCTTACAATTCTGATTTTAATAACGTGCTAAAGTACGAAAAAATTACCGATTTTTGCGCTATAATTTCCTTAGAAAATCATAAAAAAAGTTAAAAAAATGAGTGTTTTAAGCATCACTTTTCATACCACCGAAACCATCAGTAAAGAATGGGATCACTACCTGGAAAACAATCTTCATCAAATGGTCGAAAACCTAATCGATGCAGAAAAATACATCCTCTCAGAAGTTGAAACTGAAATGATCTCGGAGGGTAAAAACACGAACCTGCTTTTGATTTTTGAAAATGAGGAAAAACGCCAGGATTTCGTCGAAATCGAATTAATAAATATTACCGACCGGATTCTTAAAGAATTTGGCCAAAATGTGATGATTTTCAAAACGTATCTGAATCCGAAAAAGTCGAGATTTTAATCCTTTAAGATCCTTTTTATAAATGATAAAAAATATTTAAAGCGCAAAGTCACAAAAGAAAATTTAAAAAGAAAAACCGCCAAAAGAACAAAAAAGGCAACTTTCCAGAACGCTTTCCTTTTTTAATCTTTTGAAAAACTTAAAAAAGACGGTAGCTTTTGTGACTTTTGTGGTTTTTAAAACACATTTAAACAGGCTCTAAATCACTTCCAGAAACCTCATCGTATCGACCTTGTCGGCATAAGTAGCCAAGCCGGGATTCTGAGCTTCACCAAAGTTAATGGAGTCAAGTCCCAATTCCTGTTTTGCAACAATCGCCTGAATGCTGGATTCATTTTCAGCAATGAAACTTTTCACTTCTCCGATGTCGCTGTACCGGCTGAAATTCAGCACAGAAAGTGGCGAGAATAACGCTTCATCTTCCTTGAGCATCACGAAATTATTATCCCAAAAGCGCTCCGCGTTCAACAGGTAAACCGCACGGTTGTACTCGTAATTATTGGCGTATTTGTTATGATTAATGACTTCTTTAAAATGAAGGAAATTTTCAAATATTTTATCGATTAAAAAATCCTGAGGAATAAAAAGCCGCGTAACATTCCGACAACCCAACCCAAAATACCTGAAAATATCTTCTGCCAAAAGCTGCAGTTCTTCTATGGTTTCATCTCCTTTTAAGACCGCGACCGACGTTCGGTTTTTACGGATAATACTTAATGAATCTTTAAAATAATACTCCAGATATCTTGCGGTATTATTACTTCCTGTGGCAATAACGGCATCAAAATCAGTCAACCGCTCCGCAAATTCGTATTGAATCTTTCCATCGGAAAATTCATTCCATTTGCCGAGCAGAAAAGGCAGCATGGTTTTGTCTTTTGACGACAGTTTAATAACGGGAACATGCTGACTTAAAATCACTGAAATCACATCGTGAAATCCCACCAACGGGATATTTCCCGCTAAAATCAGTCCTACCTTTTTAGGCGTTTTGGCAACTTGATATCCGGCAAGCCATTTTTTCAGCTGAGTTTCGGTCAGTAAATCCGCCCATTGCTTCAAGGCAAATTTTTGATTTTCAATGGTAAACCATGAATTCTCAATTTGAGACCTTCTCAAAACCGCAGAAAACCGTTCGTCTTCTTCATTAAAATCAGCGGGATTTTTGTGTAAAAACTCTTTAATATAAGTACTTAGTTTACACAGTCCCGAAATTTGCTTTTCTATGTTCATTGTATGGATAATTGAGGTATTTTCAGCAATTTGCACAAAGCAATAAATTTCTTCGGAACCGTATTCCAGCAGGGACTTTTCTTGCTCCCTTACTTTCTGCGCTACGACACGGGTACCACTTTTTAAAATTCCCAGATAAACTTATATATTCCTTTATTGTTTGCTTTTGCAAAGTTACTTATTTGTTGAAAGTACTGCAAACAAGTGCAATAATAATTACTTGATGGTTTTCGCCAGCCGTTTTCCACCAATAATCTTAATAGATGCAATTTTTCGGCGAATAAAGGATTTTGCAGTGCATACTTAATGCAGATCTACCTCTTGATGAAAAGGAATCGTTTTGTTAAATAAAATAGCAATTAAAAGGTTAACAAGTGGTACAATAAACTCTTAATTCGGATGCTTTCAATTACTTTTAATTGAATGATCGAAAAAAATCAATGTCCTATCCATCACTATTTGAGCGAAAAGCTGGACAATACAGAGAAAATTCTTTATCTTTGTACAAATTTAAAAAATAAAGTAGCAATGGCTATTAAAATAACCGACGAATGTATTAATTGTGGCGCTTGTGAGCCGGAATGTCCCAACAACGCGATCTATGAAGGAGCAGTAGACTGGAAAGCATCAGATGGAACTGCCCTGAAAGGTAAAGTAGTTTTGAAATCAGGCTTGGCTGTGGATGCTGATGACCCGCAAGAACCCGTAAGCGACGATGTGTATTTCATTGTCACCGATAAATGTACCGAATGTATCGGCTTTCATGAAGAACCGCAGTGCGCGGCTGTATGCCCGGTAGACTGCTGTATTCCAGATGAAGACCATGTGGAATCTGAGGAAAGTTTGCTCGAGAAAAAAGCCTTTTTACACGGAGAATAAGTAAATTCGCTCACAAACCGTGGGCGTTTTTTTTATAACATTTCTAATTTATTTGAATTTCAGGAATATCAGCGACCAGTTCTTATAAAAACCAAAAAGTATGAGCAAAATACACAACTTCAGTGCAGGACCATGCATTTTACCACAGGAAGTTTTTCAGAAATCTGCCGAAGCAATTCTCGATTTTAATGGAAGCGGACTGTCGATTTTAGAAATATCTCACCGCAGCAAGGATTTCGTAGCCGTAATGGACGAAGCCAGAGCGATTGTAAAAAGACTGATGAAGCTCGGCGACGACTACGAAGTTTTATATTTAGGTGGTGGCGCGAGTTTGCAGTTTGCAATGGTTCCCTTTAATTTAATGAAATCCGAAAACGGAAAAGCTGCTTATTTAGATACCGGAACCTGGGCTGCAGGAGCGATTAAGGAAGCGAAAAAATTAGGAACGGTTGATATTGTCGGTTCTTCTAAAGCAGAAAATTATTCTTTCATCCCGAAAGATTATACCGTCGGAAGCGAATACGATTATTTTCACTGCACTTCTAACAATACGATTTACGGAACCCAAATGAGAACATTCCCGAAAGTGGATACGCTGATGGTTTGCGATATGAGTTCTGATATTTTCTCCAGAGTGATTGATTTCTCCCAGTTTGATTTAATCTATGCCGGCGCTCAGAAAAACATGGGTCCTGCAGGAACAACTCTGGTTGTGGTAAAAAAAGAAATCTTAGGCAAAACGGGAAGAGATATTCCTTCAATGTTGGATTACTCTTTACACATTGCCAAAGAATCCATGTACAATACACCGCCCGTTTTCCCGGTTTATGCTTCGCTTTTAACATTGCAGCATTTAGAAAACCATGGTGGAATCGCTGCCGCAGAAATTAGAAATGAAGCAAAAGCGAAATTATTATATGCTGAAATCGACCGCAATCCATTATTCGAAACCTTCTGTGTGAAAGAAGACCGTTCATTGATGAATGTCTCTTTTAAATTATTGGATGAGTCTAAAAAAGAAGAATTCGATAACTCCTGGAAAGCTGCAGGAATCAATGGTTTGAATGGCCACAGGAGTTTAGGAGGTTACCGTGCGAGTCTGTACAACGCGTTGCCCATTGAAAGTGTTCAGGTTTTAGTTGATGTAATGCAAAATTTAAAATAAATGATAGTTCTTGCTAATGACGGCATTTCAAAAGCCGGAGAACAACTGCTGAAAGACGCAGGAATCGAAATTCTGGAAACAAAAGTTTCACAGGAACATCTTATCAGTTTCATTAATGAAAACAAGGTAGACGTGCTCTTAGTCCGAAGTGCCACAAAAGTGAAAACTGATCTAATCGATGCCTGTCCCCGTTTGAAAATCATCGGTCGCGGCGGCGTAGGTATGGACAATATCGACGTAGAGCATGCGATTGAAAAAGGAATTTATATTATCAATACACCGAAAGCATCCTCCCGTTCGGTAGCTGAAATGGTTTTTGCCCACTTCTTTTCGTTGGCAAGATTTCTGCATGAATCCAACAGACTGATGCCGCTGGAAGGGGAAACCCATTTCAAAGCGTTGAAAAAATCTTTTTCAAGTGCGGTGGAATTAGAAGGGAAAACTTTAGGAGTGATCGGTTTTGGCGGTATCGGAAAAGAAGTCGTGAAAATCGGAATTTCTTTAGGAATGAAAGTAAAAGTGCTCACAAGAAAACCGAAAACCGAAAAAGTTACTTTAGACTTTTTTGATGGTCAACAACTGCATTTTGAAATTTCCACAGAAAATGACATGGATCAGTTCCTGACCGGTTTGGATTTCCTGACCGTTAACACCCCAAAAACGGCCGGCTATCTTTTGGATGCACCGCAATTCGAAAAAATGAAAGACGGCGTTTTTATCGTTAACACCGCAAGAGGCGGCGTGATCAACGAAGTCACCTTGCTGGAGGCCATCGAAAACGGAAAGGTCGCCGGAGCAGCTCTGGATGTGTTTGAAAATGAACCCACCCCTGAACTTGCCCTTTTAATGAATCCTAATTTGTCTCTTTCACCCCATTTAGGTGGAAATACACAAGATGCCCAACAGAAAATTGGTAAAGAACTTGCGGAACAGATTATTGAAATTAAAAAGAAACTACAGTAGTATATGCCTATATTTAAACCATTTCGGGGAATCAGACCAACCGAAGATTACGTAGATATTTTCCCAACCCACCCGTTGGATAATTACTCCCAGGAGGAAATTAATAAAAAATCTCAAGTGGATTCGTCCTACATCCAGATGGTTAAACCCTACGTGGTGAGCAAATCAAAAGATATCGACCGGAACCTTCGAAAAATCAGAACCAATTTCGAAGAGCTTTTGGCTGACCGAAAATTAGTGCAGGATCACTCGTCCTATTATTTGTATGAACAGATCTTGCCTAATAAAACCATATTCCGCGGACTTTTAGGTTTGGTCAGTGTCGAAGACTTTCGGAATGGAAAAATAAAAAAACACGAATCTACGCTTACCTACAGAAAAGAAAAACTGGCTTATTATCTGGATAAAGTCAATGTACAGGCAGAACCCGTTTTGCTTACTTATCTGGCAAACCCGAAAGTAGAAATGCTCATGAACCATGAGGAAAAAAATGTACCTATCCTTAATTATTTAGATGATAACGGCATCAGACATAAGGCCTGGAAGATTGATAACCGCCTGAAAATGCTTCAGTTTAAAGAAGTTCTGGAGCAGATTGACTCCTTTTATATCGCCGATGGTCATCACAGAATCGGATCCACCGCACTGAATGCAGAAAATCAAAAGAAAAAAAATAAAAAACATACCGGAACAGAACATTATAATTACGTCTTCAGTTTCGTTGTTTCCAACCAGTCGATCAAGATTCATGATTACAACCGGCTTTTGAGTGATTTGAACGGATTGAATGAAAAAGAATTCCTCCAGAAAATTGAGAAAAATTTCCGAATTCATGAAAAAGGAGAAGAACCGTACTACCCTTCTCAGAAATTCCACATCTCGATGTATCTGGGCGGAAAATTTTATTCGCTTCACGTTCATCATGATTTAAGGAAGCAACAGGGTGAGATGAATGATCTCGACCATTATTTATTGGAAGAATATATTTTTAAAGATATTTTAGGAATCGATGATCCGAAAACAACCGAAAAAATAACCTATATCAAAGGAAGTTCGGATATCGAAGGAATTAAGACCATCAAAGCAAAGGTTGATTCCGGCGACTTTAAAGTAGGATTCGGAATTTATCCTGTCAGTTTTAATGATTTATTAAAGGTTTCCGATAACAAAATAATCATGCCACCCAAATGTACTTATATCCAGCCGAAACTGGTAACTGCATTAATAATGTACGATATGAAGCAGTAAATTTACTTTTTGTTATTAATTTTTTTTAAATTTGGGTCTATCAATTGTGAAACCTATGAAATATTCGATTATAAAAATACTTCCGCTCTTTTTGGGCGGATTTTTATTTGCTCAGCAATCCACCGATTCTGTCCAGTTCAAAAACATTTCCGATGAAATACTGGTAAATGGAACTGCGTACGAAAATTTACGGGAGTTAACCCAAAATATCGGTCACCGTTTGAGCGGTTCCGCTGCTTATGAAAAGGCGGCAGACTGGGCGGTTCAAAAATTAAAAGCAGCCGGCGCAGATAAAGTCTGGAAAGAAGAAGTGATGGTTCCCGTTTGGGAAAGAGGCAAAGAATCTCTTCAGATAAAAGAAGGAAACGGCAAATGGAAAACCCTGAGAATGCTTTCATTGGGGAATTCTGAGGGGACGAAAGGAAAAGACGTAGAAGCCGAAATGGTCTTTGTTAAGAATAAAGAAGATTTCGACAAACTTCCTGATGCGGCCGTAACAGGAAAAATCATCTTCTTTAATTATGCCTTTAACCAAAAATTCATTTCTACCGGGCAGGCTTATGGTGATGCTAACAAATACCGCAGAAGCGCCGCTTCCTGGGCCGGAAAAAGAGGCGCAAAAGCAGTCATTATCCGTTCGCTCTCTTCAGCTTTAGATGATGTTCCACATACCGGAATGATGCGTTATGACGAAGATGATAAAGCAAAAATCCCGGCAGTAGCGATTGGTCCGAAAAGCGCTGATGAATTGGAAAAAACTTTGAAATCCCAAAAAGTATTTGCCAGATTAAATTCTAACGCAACCATGAAAGGTGAAAAACTTTCGTATAGTGTGATTGGAGAAATCACCGGCAATAAAGATAAAAGTGTGATTGTAGTCGGTGGACATCTCGATTCCTGGGATGTGGGTGAAGGCGCGCAGGACGACGGTGCCGGAATTGTTCAAAGTATCGAAGTACTGAGAACTTTCAAAAAGTTAGGAATTAATAACAACCATACGATTCGGGTCGTTTGTTTTGCCAATGAGGAAAACGGCGTTCGGGGTGGAAATCAGTATGCAGAAAACATCAAGAAAAATAACGAAAAACACCTATTTGCCATCGAAAGTGATGGAGGTGGTTTTACACCGCGCGGATTTGGTTTGGTCATGAGTCCTGAAAAACGCCGCCAGATTCAATCCTGGAGAGCCCTTTTCCTGCCGTATGGAGTTCATAATTTCGAGGTTCAGTATGCCGGAACCGATATCGAGCCGATGCAACCTCTAGATGTTCCTTTAGCAGAACTGATTCCGGATTCTCAGAGGTATTTCGATATTCACCATTCCGAAGAAGACACTTTCGACAAAGTAAACCGCAGAGAATTACTTTTAGGAGCATCGGCCATGGGACAGCTAATCTATATGGTCGATAAAAACTGGTAATGAGAAAACCCCCGATTTACAGAAGTTTTTGGAATGCCATCAAAGGAGTAATTTGGTTGCTGAAATCTGAACGTAATTTTCAGATCGAAGTTTTGGCTTTGCTTATCAATCTTTTTTTGATCGTTTATTTAAGAGTAACCGGGTTTGAAGCGACTATTATTTTAATGGTTTCATTCTCGGTTTTAAGTTTCGAAATTCTTAATACCTGCGTAGAAAAAATATGCGATATCATCCAACCGGATTATGATATAAGAATAAAAATCATTAAAGACATTTCGGCAGGAGCGGTATTCTTAATGGCTGTCGCTTCTGTAATTACAGGGGTTTTAATTTATGCTAAATATATTTTTTAAAAAACACGGTCGTCGTAAGACATTTTTGCAGCCTGATAACCTATTTCAAAAATTTCTTCCAAACGACTCGCATTTCGTTCGAATGTGCCATAATTAGCTAATTTTTTAGAGGTAATAATCCAGTCGCAATAAGAGAATTTATGGATTTCTATGCGGTGCGACATCAGTTCATACGCTCTTGTAGTCACGGATTTTATCGATTGTAGATCTTCAATGTTCACATCCTGAACAGGCGAAACATACATGCCAATCAACTTGTCGCAGTCCTGATGAATGATATCTGCCGGAAAATTATTTAAAACTCCCCCATCGCTGTACATTACATTGCCAACAATATAGGGAACGGTAATTCCCGGAATGGAGCAGGATGCGATTATAGCGTCTACTATTTTATCCGTTCCGCTGAAAATTTTCTGTTCCCCCGAAACCAGTTCAGTGGCAATAATTCTAACGTCTAACTCTAATTCACTGACGGTCATATCTTCAAAAATCGGTGTCAGATAATCAGCAAAAATCAGCGACGAGAGCAACCCGGGCTTATTAAAAGTAAAATGTCGCCAATTGAAAAAATAAACAGATTTAAAAAAAGCCAGAATTTCCTGCGGTGTTTTCCCCACAGCATATAACGCACCCACAATTGAACCGGAACTGCAGCAGGCCAAAACATCGGGCTTAATTTTTTTTTCTGCCAAAAACTGCAGAGCGCCCGCATGGGCAACTCCTCTGGTACCGCCACCGGAAAGAACGAGCCCTATTTTAATTTCTTTCATAATTAAAAGTAAGCATAAAAAACAAAACCACAAACGAACGTCATGGTTTTGTAGAGAATATTGAATAAGGTAATTTTATTAGTTCAAAAGAAATTCCTGCATAAATTTAATTACCGCCAGTCTTTGAAAATCTACATTTTCTTTTTTACGGAAACCGTGGCCTTCATTTTTAGCTTCCAGATACCAAACGGTATTTCCCTGCGCTTTCAGTTTATCGCGCATCTGCATCGCCTCTGTCACCGGAACTCGTGGATCATTGGTTCCCTGGATGATGAACATTGGTTTTTTGATTTTATCTGTATTATTGAGCGGTGCAATCCGGGTAAAAAAGGCGCTCATTTTCGGGTCACGCTCGTCACCATATTCCGCTCTTCTTAAATCACGCCGGTATTCTTCCGTATTTTTAAGGAAGGTATTAAAGTCAGAAATCCCTACGATATCGACTGAACATCTTATTTTATCGGCATATTCGTAAGCCGTTGCCAAGGTCATAAAACCACCGTAACTGCCACCCATAATCATGATTCTGTCTTTATCCAGTTCCGGTTGTTTCGCGATCCAGTCCAGTAAAGCACCGATATCCTGCACAGAATTCATTCGGTTGAAACCGTTGTCACTCGCGATATATGTTTTACCAAAACCTGAAGATCCACGAACATTCGGGTAAATCAGCGCAACGCCCATTTCATTGGTGTAATAATTATTGGCGCCTAAAGAGGAAGCCATCGACTGACCTTCCGGGCCACCATGAATATTGATCAACACCGGTCTTTTTCCTGTAAATTTATTGGAAGCAGGATAATAAAATCCGGAAATTTTCATCTTGTCAAAACTCGTCCATTCGATGAGCTTGGGCTGTGCCATATCGCTTTTCTGCATTTCGCCCTGTTCGCTGTCTGTCCATCTTTCGATTTTTTTCGAGGCTAAGTCTAAGCGGTAAATATCTGAGGAAGAATCATAAGTTGACTGTGAGAAAAAGAGGGATTTTCCGTCGTCTGTAAATTCTATATTATTGATTAATCCAATGGGTAAACCTTTTATTTCTGAATATTTTTTGGTTGCAGTATCCATTAAATATAACTTATTCAAACCACTTTCATTGGTTTCGAAAACAATTTTCGATTGGTCTTTTGATAACGTGTAATCAGAAACTTCCCAGGGAATATCAGTGGTGAAATAGGTGATCTTTTTCGTTTTTAAATTCATTAAAGCCAAACGGTCAAACTCATTATCCCGGTCGGTAACGTACCAGATCTCGTCTGGGTTTTTAGCAAATTTCGCGCTGCTCTGAACGATCTGTTTTTCAGTTCTATCGGTAATCGGATCGAGCTTTTTGGTTTCTGTGTCTAATAAATACAGATAAGATTCGTTCGCCGAAACATATTCGCTGACGATAAGTTTTTTGCCGTCCGCTGAAATATCGCTGATTCCCCAGCCGCCGCCTTTCAATTCCAGAATCAATTGGGTTTCGTTGGGTTTCAATGGATTCATGAAATAAATATCGCGGTCGCCGCCATTTCTTTTAGTGGAAGAAAAGTAGAAACCGGAACCGTCTTTTTTCCAGCGCATTCCGCCGTTTTGGGACCTACCGCCATCAGTTAACAATGTAGATTCCATGGTGTTTAAATCCAGTCTGAAGAGTTGTCCGAATTCATTTCCGCCCATATCTTTGGAATACACCAAATATTTTCCTTTCGTCGGTTCATAATCTGCAGAATTCACCGGTTCATCAAAGAAGGTGATCTGTTTTCGGTTTCCCAAAGGTTGCGACAAATGATGCAGCTGATTGGTAGAAGCAAATCGGGTAACCATGATCAATTCTTTTCCGTTGGGATGAATTGCGGTAAAGTTCGCTCCTCTGCTTTCCGAATATTTCTTGATTTTTTCGTTTAAACTTTTCGGAATCGCGGGAATATTCTCCGTTATTAAATTCTCATTAGGAACGACAATATCGTTTTTAGTTTGAGCAAAAAATGCGGCTCCAGTCAACAAAAAAACCGGAATAAAAGATTTCATGTGCATATATTATAATTTGAGGTCAAGATAGGAATTTTTGGGAATTAAAAAAACCACAATTTGTGGTTGCGGTTTGTTTGTATTGGCTCAAAGTGGGAATGATGTGCGAGCAGGATTTGCTTTTCTATATTTCAGATTTTGTTTTCAGTATTTTGTAATATTATTGATATTTCATTATAAACACTACAAGCAATCAACTACATATACAGATAATCCACTTCAGAAATGAATGCGCAATATTGTTTTATCATTTCTGCAATGTGCGGAACCATTTCTGCACCTTGCGAAACCATTTCTACACCTTGAGGAGTCATTTCTACATATTGCGGAACCATTTCTACACCTTGCGGAACCATTTCTGCACGTTGCGGAATGATTTCTACAATTTGCGGAAGAGTTTTCACCTCATTTTTATTGATTCCTATTTGCGCCGTTGTGGGCTTTGCAAAGAATCCCGGCAGAAAGCGCTGTGAATTTATTGATGATCCCTCCACTTAAAACAGTTGCCCAAACAAAAAACTCCAGCAAATCACTGGAGTTTTATATAATTATATTTCGTTGAGTTTAGATGTGAATCACTTCGCCATAAGCGGCGGCAACCGCTTCCATCACAGCTTCGGAAATCGTTGGATGTGGGTGAATCGCTTTCAACACTTCGTGACCGGTAGTTTCTAATTTACGCGCTACAACTGCTTCAGCAATCATATCGGTAACGCCGTCGCCCACCATGTGACAACCTAACCATTCGCCGTATTTGGCATCGAAGATCACTTTGATGAAACCATCGGTATCTCCGTTGGCAGTGGCTTTTCCGGAAGCTGAGAAAGGGAATTTACCCACTTTCAGTTCGTAACCTTTTTCTTTTGCTTGCTTCTCGGTTAAACCAACAGACGCGATTTCTGGATGACAGTACGTACATCCCGGAACGTTTCCATAATCGATCTTTTCTACGTGAAGACCTTTGATTTTTTCCACACAGGTAATTCCTTCCGCAGACGCAACGTGTGCTAAAGCTTGTGTCGCCAAAATATCACCAATTGCGTAATATCCCGGAACAGAAGTTTCGTACCATTCGTTCACCAAAACTTTTCCTTTATCAGTCTGGATTCCTACTTCTTCGAAACCTTGACCTTCAATATTGGAAGCGATTCCAACAGCTGAAAGTAAAATATCTGCTTCTAAAGTAATATTTCCGGTTGCTGTTTTCACGGTTGCTTTTACGCCGTTTCCAGAAGTATCAACCGATTCTACGGAAGCGTTGGTCATGATTTCAATCCCCGATTTTTTCAGAGATTTCTCTACGTGTTTTGAAGTATCTTCGTCTTCAACAGGAAGAATATTTGGCATGAATTCCACTACGGTCACTTTCGTTCCCATGGTGTTATAAAAATCAGCGAACTCAATTCCGATGGCACCTGAACCAACTACGATCATTGATTTTGGTTGCTCAGGAAGATTCAATGCCTGTCTGTATCCAATCACTTTTTTTCCATCCTGTGGAAGATTCGGCAATTCTCTGGAACGCGCTCCGGTTGCGATAATAATATGTTGCCCTGAATATTCAGTTGCTTTTCCGTCTTTATCGGTTACCGAAACTTTTTTGCCTTTTTGAACTTTCGCAGTTCCCATGATGACATCGATTTTGTTTTTCTTCATCAGAAAAGCGATTCCACCACTCATTTTGGTGGCAACTCCTCTACTTCTCTGGATGACTTTAGAAAAATCAAAACCTGGATTTTCTACTTTATTTAAACCGTATTGTTCGGCCTGTTGCAAATATTTAAAAACGTGCGCGGATTTCAGCAATGCTTTGGTTGGGATACAACCCCAGTTCAAGCAAATTCCGCCCAGATTTTCTTTTTCGATAATGGCCGTTTTGAAACCTAACTGTGCGGCTCTGATTGCCGTAACGTAACCACCAGGACCACTTCCGATGACAATAATATCGTAGTTCATTATTTAAAAATTTGATGCGAATTTACGGAAAATTTTGCGATTTATATTTAAAGCATATCGAGGAATTAAATACCGTTAGTTTTTCACCAGAATAAACAACATTGAAGAAAAAACTATTGGATAAATATTAAGCTTTTCACCATCAGCTCCAGATTCCGCCTGATTATAATAAAGTTGTGTTTTTGTTGAGGATTTGCTTTCTCTGGAGCTTCGGTGTGTTGTAAAATCGTATCGCTTTTCTATTTCCGACAAATGTAAAGCACCCCGCCAAAACTTCCTTACGGAAAACCATAAAACAGTGATATTTTTGAGTAAAAATTAAATTTATTTTTGAAAAACAGGTAGAATAAGAGAAATGAAAATAACCAAAAAAGCTTTCCGGTAAAAGGTATTTTTACTGCAGTTTCTTTCCCGTACAGGAAATTGAGATGAAAAAACAAGGCATACAGGTAGTAATTTAATTTGAATCTTTAAAATATAAATCAAAGTTAAAAAAAACAGCGAAAAATTAATTTTCGCTGTTTTCTGTGAATAAGTTTATATTTTTGGAGATGGAAGTTCCGGTAGCTTTCTAAATTTTACCGAAACAAAAAGTTTCAATAAAACATAATAAAGCAATAATTACTACTTAAAAATTATCCCGCTCCTAAATCTTCGGGAATTTTTCAGGATTCGCTTCTGTAAACAATCCGTAAATTTTCTCGACCATATCGTCAACACTAGGTTTGCTGAAGTAATCGCCGTCACTTCCATATGGCGGACGGTGATTTTCTGCAGAAATGGTTAACGGATCGGAATCCAGGTATCTGAACGCTTTCTGTTTTTCCATAATCTGCTGAAGAATAAACGCTGAAGCTCCACCTTCTACATCTTCATCGATGATTACCAAACGGTTGGTTTTCTTCACACTTTCGGAAATTTCATGACTCAGATCGAATGGAATTAACGACTGAATATCGATCACTTCCGCAGAAATTCCGATTTTTTCCAATTCCTGAGCGGCTTCCATGACCAATCTCCAGGTTGAACCGTAAGTAACTAAAGTAACATCTTTTCCTTCTTTCGTTACTTCAATTTTTCCTACCGGAACGGTAAATTCTCCAAGATTATCAGGCTGCTTTTCTTTTAATCGGTAACCGTTTAAACATTCGATAATTAAAGCCGGCTCATCTGCCTGAAGCATGGTATTATAAAATCCAGCCGCTTTTGTTAAATTACGCGGAACGAGGACTAAAATCCCTTTTGAGAGATTAATAATTCCCGCCATCGGAGAACCTGAATGCCAAACTCCTTCTAATCGGTGGCCACGTGTTCTGATAATCAACGGTGCTTTTTGTCCGCCTCTGGTTCGGTATTGAACGGTTGCTAAATCGTCGCTCATTCCCTGCAGACAATACAGGATATAATCCAAATACTGGATTTCTGCAATTGGTCTTAAGCCACGCATTGCCATTCCGATTCCCTGTCCCAAAATTGTTGCTTCACGAATTCCGGTATCTGCGATTCTCAAATCGCCATATTTTTCCTGAAGGCCTTCTAAACCTTGGTTGACATCACCGATATTTCCGGCATCTTCACCAAAGATGAGTGTTTCCGGATATTTTTCAAAAATTTTATCGAAATTATTTCTGACGACTACTCTGCCGTCGACCGTTTCCGAAGCGTCAGAAAATACGGGTGCAACTTCTTTGACATTGGTTGCTTTCCATTCTGACTGAGAATATAAATGAGAAGAATAGTTGTCTTTTTCCACTGCGAAAATCTCTTCAAATTTTTTATGAAGATTTTGTCTTTCTGAAGTTTGATATGCTCTTGTCAACAATAAAGATTTTCTCACCAAATGGAAAATATCTTTTTTCGCTACAGAAATCACTTTATTGAATTTTTCTAATTCTGCGGCAACTTCAATATTTTGAGATTTTAAATTTTCAACCAAAGGAAGAACAGTTTCTTTTAAATCCTGAATCGTTTTCTGATAATTTTCCCATGCTTTTTTCTGACCGTCTTTCACAAATTTCTTCGCTTCCGAATCAATTTTCTCTAATTCTTCAACGGTTGCTAACTGTTGTTCACTGCCTTCAATTTCAATCGAATAATCCAGGATCCATTCTTTAAATTTTACCAAACCATCGTAATCCCCTTCCCATTTCAGGCGGTTTTCATCTTTATATCTTTCATGTGAACCGGAAGTTGAATGTCCTTGCGGTTGCGTAACTTCGATAACATGTACTACAACAGGAACACTTTCTGTTCTTGCAAAATGTTCTGCGCGTGCATAAGCATCTAATAAGGAAGGATAATCCCACGCTTTTACCTGAATAATTTCACAACCCTGATTTTCACCTTCTTTTCTTTGGAAACCTGAAAGCATTTCGGCGATATCCGCTTTGGCTCTTTGGTTGTGTGTAGGAACCGAGATTCCGTACCCGTCATCCCAAATCGAAGTAATCATCGGAACCTGCAAAGCGCAGGCAGCATTTAAGGTTTCCCAAAAATGCCCTTCTGCCGTTGAGGCATCACCAATTGTTCCGAACGCGACCTCATTTCCTTTATATGAAAATTTTTCTGAACCAGCGAATTCAACAGTTTTATAAACTTTCGAAGCCAGCGCCAATCCTAATAATCTTGGCATTTGTCCGGCGGTAGGAGAAATATCAGAGGATATGTTTTTTTGTTTTGTTAAGTCTTTCCAACTTCCATCTTCATTCAAACTTCTGGTGGAGTAATGGCCGTTCATTTGTCGACCCGCAGAAGCTGGTTCACGCTCAATGCTCGTATCTGCATATAATTGGGCGAAAAAATTCTCAACCGTTATGGCACCAATGGCGTATGCAAAAGTCTGGTCACGGTAATATCCCGACCGGAAATCGCCATCTTTAAAAACCTTTGCCATGGCCAATTGCGGCAATTCTTTACCGTCTCCAAAGATTCCGAATTTTGCTTTTCCCGTCAACACTTCCCTTCTTCCGAGGTAAGACATTTCTCTGGAAATTCTGCCCAGTTTATAATCTTCTAAGATTTGGTTTTTAAAGTCCTGAAAAGTAATCTGCTGAGTTTCAATATAGGTCGTTTCCATAAAAGCTGAATTTTCACAAAGATAAATAAATGAATTGAATTTTTAAAATTTGAATTTTATTTTTTGATAATATTCTATTTTTACTGACGCTTTTTTATAAATTTGACAATCAGTATGTTGAACATATCACGTTAAATAGTGACAAAAATCACATCAATTCTTAAAAAGATTCCTGTATTGATTTGCTTTTTTTTAAAATGTCAATACTGTATTAGGAATCACCAGACCTGTTGCTTGATTTTAATTGATGAAATTGTGACTATTGCAAGTCTTTGTCCTTTTATGACAAACTAGGTGTGCATTAAAGAAAAGTTAAATCCCATTTAAAATAAAATACAAAGTATCCTCAAAACAATTCTTCCGCGAATAAATCCGCGGAAGAACCAACACAAATGATGAAAAAAAAATTATTTAGTTTAGGGGGTTACTTTTTTGGGGGAGGCACAAGCTCTCCATCTAGTTCTGAAGCTATATCATTAGCTGTTTGCGTATTTAATGCACCTTCATTATCTTGTTGTAATAAAACAGTTGTAGAATCCTGGACTCTCTGTAAAGTTGCTGCTTCTTCCGGTGATAATACATCGTCTGACTGTCTGCATGATTGTAATGTAATTGTAGTAAAAACTACTGCTGCGATAAGTGCAAATTTTTTCATTCGTTTAATTTTTACAAATGTATTGTGGAATGCAGTTATGAACCAATAAAACAAACCGTTAGTTTATAAAAAATGACAAGCAAATTATAAATTAAGTACTGGTTTTTAAAAAAAATAGCAGTATTATTGTAAAACAAATGACTTAAAATATCTTATATCATTACTAATCACTTCATTAAGGTTTATGCAGCTGAAATACACTTTCCCTCTTTTTTTTCTTTTTCACTTGTTTTTTTTATCAAATTTTCATGCTCAAAGTCTATCAAAATCCGATTTAAGTAATGAGGAAATTGAAAAAATGATAGATGATTACAATAGCAATCCTGCAAAAAGATGGGAACTCATAACTTTCTACATTAAAAAATCTAAAAAAGACCAGAATATCGAAGCCCTTTTTTACGCATACCGATATGCTAGTATTGCCAGTACTTATCCTCTAAATATAAAATACGCAGATAGTGCGTTGAGTACTGCAAAAAAATCAGAGATAAAAAAGACAATATTAGATGCTTACCTTAATAGGGGTAATATTAATATGTCTGAAGAATTTTATGAAAAAGCACTAGATGACATTTTAGTAGCCAACAAATTATCTCAGGAATATGGAAATGATTATATTTTTAATAAAACGATCTATTATATCGCTCAAAATAAAATTTACCTCGGGCAGTACGAAGATGCCAATAAAGAGCTTATCGTATGTTTAAAATTCTTTAAAGAAAATTTGCACAATAAAAAATCTTTAGGAAAAAATTATCAAGTCTATTATATTTATTCTTTACTGAGTCTCATTGATTCCAATACAAAAATTGGAAAATTTAAAGAAAACAAAACGCTTTTGAAAGAAGCCTTTGATTACCTGAAAGAAAACAAGCTCAATCAGTACATTCCTTATTTTATTTCCTCGGAAGGCACTGATGCGTATTATTCCAACAATTATGAGACTGCCATTTCCAAACTTTCTGAAGCCATTCAATTATATAATGATCAGTGGCAGCATAATACCGAAGTTTTCTATTTGGGACTTTCTTATTGGCATATTGGCAAAAAAAAATTGGCGGTAAAATATCTGGAGGAAATCGATAAATATTATACCAAAACCAAAAAGCTGGATCCGCAGTTCAGATCTGCTTATGAGATCCTGATTAAATATTATAATTCCGTCGGAAATACAGAAAAGCAACTGGAGTACATTAATAAACTAATGATCCTGGACAGATCTTACGAGAAAAACTACAAATATCTTTATGGAAGGATCGTTAAAGAATATGATACCAAAAAATTAGTATCAGAAAAAAACAGGATTGAAAGTACGCTTAAAAACCAAAGAATTATTTTTGTGGCTTTATTTATAATTTTGGTGTTTGTTTTTCTGTTTTTTGGTTTCCGTATTCAAAAGGAAAAACAAAATTATAAAAAGAGATTCGAAGAAATTATTGCCCAACAAAATAGAAGTAATACCACACAAGAAAAACTAATTCCAGATTCTCCTGACTACAAGCAGAAATTCGATTATGAGTTTTACAATAAAATAGCTGGACTCAATCCAATTTTTGTCGAAAATATTTTAAAGCAACTGGAACTTTTTGAAAATGAAAATAAATTTCTGGATTCACAGGTTTCGCAAAAATCTTTGAGTGAAGAGTTGGGAACAAACTCCACTTATTTTTCAAAAATCATCAATACCTATAAAGGGAAAAATTTTGCAGTTTATATTAGCGATCTCCGGTTAGATTATATTATTGATCATCTTAAAAATGATGTAAAATATATCAATATGGATGTAAAGGAACTTGCCAGAATTGCAGGATTTTCGAGTACCGAAAATTTTTCGGATAATTTCCGCAGGAAATTCGATTTAAAACCGTCTGTATTTATAAAAATGATGAAAGACAAACTGTAGTCAATTTCCAATTCATCTTTTTCAGACGTTTTTGGATTGTAGCCGGATTTGACAATAAAAAATCGAAATCTTTTCCAAGATTTCGATTTCTGTAAAACGTAAAATTTAAAAATATGAACTTGGTTTTAGCTGTTATTAATTATTATTGGGGTTAAATTCCATTTCCCGGAGCATCTTATCGATAATTTCCAATGCTTTCTGCTCATCTGATAAATTGACCATTAACCGAACTGTGTTTGCAGTGGGCGTGGTAGTAAAAGACATATAATTATCAATTAAAAAACTTGTAATGTCTTGTGCTTCCAGTTTTGATTTTACCAATTGAATTTCAGACGGTTTCTCACTTTCAAAAACCGCGACTCTCGTTTCTCTTTCCATATTTCATTTCATTTTCGATTGTTAAAGTTACAACAAAATAATTGTAATTTATTCATTAATAATCAAAAATTAATAGGAATTCAAACTCTGTTTTATTTAAAAACCGCCTGAATCTGTTTCTATAATTACATTTTCGCCATACAAACTTCGATTTTATCGAGCGCCATTTGAATTTCTGCCGTGCTAACATTCAGGTGTGGCCGAAACCGGATGGAATGATCACCACAAGACAGAACAATTACGTTTTCCTGGTACAAAAGCTCCTGCAACTTATTGCGTTCTGCGCCATTGGGTAAATCGACCGCGCACATTAAACCGCGTCCTCTTGCATTGGAAATTTTATCCGGATATTTTTGGGCTAAACCCTGTAAACCGAGAAGTAAGTATTCACCGACAATCCGAGCGTTTTCTACCAGATTTTCCTTTTCGATAACTTCCAAAATTAATTGAAATCTCAGAATATCAATAAAGTTCCCGCCGAAAGTTGAATTGATCCTGGAACTTTCACGGAACACATTATTAGGAATTTCGTCGAATTTTTCTTTATTCGCCAAAACACCGCAAACCTGCGCTTTTTTACCGAAAGAAATGATATCCGGTTTTGCACTGAAATGTTCGAAAGCCCACATTTTTCCGGTAATTCCTACTCCGGTCTGTACCTCATCAAAAATCAGTAAAATTTCATTTTGGTCACAAAGATTTCTTAAACCAACAAAAAACTCATCACGGAAATGGTTGTCGCCGCCTTCTGCCTGAATCGGCTCAATGATGATACACGCCACTTTATTTGGATTTGAAAGAATGGCTTCTTCAATATTAAGGAGCGCAAGATTCTCATTTTTTATGGTTTCTTCCAAATTCTCTTCTGTAACCGGAAAATTCAAATGAGGATTAATGATTCTTGGCCAGTCGAATTTCGGAAAATACTGGTATTTTCTTGGGTCAGAAGTATTGGTTAAACTTAATGTATATCCACTTCTTCCGTGAAAGGCCTGTTTGAAATGAATACAAATTCCCGCTT